>NZ_CP086137.1 GCF_017565645.3 Bradyrhizobium barranii subsp. barranii | reverse complement strand
CAGTTTGTCCTCCGGAGGTTGTCGTAGCGGGCACAATCGGCGATCGGCGCATGGCGAAGCGTCAAGGCGGCCGGCGTCATGATGTTGGCCGGTGGGGCAGGTTCACGTTGACGAGCCAGGATGTTGAGCACGACATCGGCGGAATGAACGCCATGAGCGACCGCCTCGGCGCAGGCGGCTTCCACCGCGGGCAATCCGTCTGTCAGCACCGCATTGAGGATATCGACCATCTGTCGATTGCCATCGTCGGCACCGGCGAGTTTGCGCCGTACACGCTCAATCGCTGCGGGCAGCACCCAGTCCTTGAAGGGAGCGCCATTACGCAAGGCACCGGGCTTGCGCACAAGCACGGGCACATAGTGCCAAGGGTCGTAGACCGTCTCGCCGCGACCGAATGATCGCGGATGTTCGGCAACGACCCGGCCGTCCTGGCGGATCACGATGCGGTCCGCATAAGCCTGGACCTCAATGGGCCGCCCGACCGCGCTTGCCGCAACCGAGTACTTGTTGTTGTCGAAGCGCACCAGGCAGGTCTTGGAGACCGAGGCCGGGACGGCATGGAAGCCATCGAACCGACCTGCATAAGGCACGAGATTGGGTCGCTCGGCCTCGAAGATCTCCCAGACAGTCCGGTCGGCGAACTCTGGATGCCGATGCGCCTTGGCGTAGGCGATACATTTATCGAGCAACCAGGCGTTCAGCTCGTCCAATGTCTTGAAGCGCAGTCGCGGGGTGAAAAAGCGTTCGCGGACCAACCCGACCTGGTTCTCGACCTGTCCCTTCTCCCAGCCCGACGCTGGCGTGCAGGCAACCGGATCGACCAGATAATGGCTACACATCTGCAGGAAGCGCTGATTGTAGAGGCGGCCTTTGCCGACAAAGATCGTCTCCACCGCCGTCTTCATGTTGTCGTAGATGCCGCGCCGGCAAGTCCCCTTGAACAGTGCGAACGCCCGGTCGTGGGCGTCAAACACCATCTCCTGCGTCTCGCGCGGATAGGCCCGAACAAACAGCATCCGACTGTGGCAAAGCCGGACATGCGCCGCCTTCACGACCACCGTGGTTCCGCTCAACAGGACGACTTCGTGGCTCCAATCAAACTGGTAGGCTTCGCCGGGCGCAAAGCTCAACGGCACATAAGCTGAGGTCGTCGAGGCGCCACGCTCTCGGCTCCACCGCCGCGCATAGCGACGAACCGCGTCGTAGCCGCCGGCATATCCGAGGCCGCGAAGCTCTTCGAACAAGCGAATCAGCGTCAGCCGTTCGCGCGTCGTCTTGCTCTCGTTCGCCGCCAGCAACCGGTCAAGCTCGGCACTCCACGGGCCCATCTTCGGAAGCGGCTGCGTCTCTCGCTCGTACCGGAACTCCGTCGCCTCCGAGCGGATGACCTTGCGGACCACCTTGCGCGATACGCCAAGCTCCCGGCAGATCGCCTTGATCGGCTGACCATGAACAAAATAAGCGCGACGGATCTTCGCAATCGTCTCCACCACCAGCATCCCAACCTCGGCTTCCATGACTTGATGGAAGCCACTGTGGACCCTTGTCCCGGGGTCCCGATTGGATGCCGATTACCCCGAATACGGGGTCCTTATTCCATGCCGAAACACAATAGCCGGTATCGGCGACGCGTGACTGACCTCCCGCTTTCGGGGCGGATCGTACAGCTCCTGGTGGTCGCCCGCCGCTTCCGCTGCGACGCCGTCCTGTGCGGGCGCCAAATCTTTACTGAGCGCTTCGACGAAGGGGTGCTGGCTCCATCAGCGCGACGCACGGCGAGGCTGGACTCCATTGTCCATCACCTCGGTCTGGCTCTTGGCGGACGACCGGCGGCAGGCTTCGCAAAACGGCTGATGCTGCCGGTGAGCAAGGATACGCTCCTTCGCGTGGTTCGACGCCATAGCCGTCCGCCGGCTGACCCGCTCAGGATTATCGGCATTGATAATTGGGCCTGGCGGCGCAATCACCGATACGCCAGCATCATCTGCAACCTGGAAAGGCGCCGGGTGGTCACCCTGCTGCCGGACCGTGAGCCCGCGACCGCCCAGGCCTGGCTCGCCGCCCATCCCACGATCGCGATCGTCGCCCGCGACCGCGGCGGAGGATATGGCGAAGCCGCAGCAAAGGCCCTGCCGCACGCGGTACAGGTCGCAGATCGTTGGCATTTGATGGAGAACGCCAGCCGGGCCTACCTCGATGCCGTCCGAAAATCGATGCGCCAGATCCGCAGCGCAATCGGAGCAACTACGATCAATCCCGAGCTGCTAACAGCTGCGGAGCGTCTCCAATATGAGGGCCATTGGCAAGCTGGGGCCGTGCTGTCACTTAGCTTCCGACCTACGGGGAAAGGCCAGAAGCGACTCAAAAATGCTCCGTACCTGAGAAGGTTCCTGAGCCGTCTTAGCGGCTCGTTGAATAAGCAGGGGCATTCTTCTGTTTCGGGACGGGGCCGTGGGGACAAACGCGGCCTTGTGCTTGGGGTTGAAGGCCCGCCAGCTCAGCCAGCCCCGGCGGGCCTTCCCTCACCTATGTTGGGCATCCAGCCGATTGTGAAATGGATCATACAGCAAGCTGGGAGCGCTGCAGTAGGATGATCTCACCGGGGCTGGCTACATATTTCACTTAGATCTTTTCACCCGGATTTTTTCGACAATGAGGCCGCAGCGGCCCTCCTGCTGCGGCCTTGATCTGGGGCATTTTATGGATGGCATCATGGCCAAGGAAAATTGTTTGATCGTTCGTGCTGCCGGAAGACAATTGGACCTGTTACGCGGTGAAGCTTCCCGCATCGCAAAAGGAGCCAAAGCCGATTGGTGGATTGATCACGTAGAGGTCGGAAAGCGCTTTTGCTTTGAAGATGCTGAGGCGAAAGAGTCATTCGCACTCGCTTGCGATAGCATCGGCATTCCGCGCCGAGACGGTTAGTCCAACGAAAACACCGCCGACCTTGTGAGCCGGGAGCTGAGCTTCCGAATTGCGATCCGGACTGACGACCGCAAGCGCATTGTAGCAAAGCGCTCAGCAAGCGTGAAGCGGCCTCATTGTTATCCGCGGCGTTCTAGCCGCCCTAGCGCCAGCCGTATCCTTTGATGAACACGCATTCGCGGATGACGAACGACACGAAGGCCGCAATCAGGGTTCTGGGCAGCCTATTGACCAACCTATTGGGCTTGGCCCAAGACCACGCGCAAGCCCCAGCGACTGGCTCAAGGCTCGGCTAGCCCCTATCCTGTCGCCATGATCAACACCGCCCTCACTCGCCGCCGACCCGAAAATCCGCACGAGGAGACCTGGCAGATCTGCTTCACCGACATCCGCATCGGTGCTATCGGCGCGCGCGCCGGCGTGCCCGTGCACGCCGATCAATGGGGTTGGTCGGTCGGCCTCTATCCCGGCATGGAGCCGGGCACCGGGCGGATGGGCAAACGCCACCTTCGAAGCCGCGCGTGAGGCTTTCGAGTCCGCGTGATCCGAGTTGCGGCTCACCATCCAGACACCGCCTTCGCCGAATGGCGCCAAGACCGGGACTGGCGGGCCGAGGTTGCGGCCAAGCGCGCGCGGCGAGAAGCTCGATACCGAGATCCGCAGCACACTGATGCGCTGCGGCTGCCGGACGACATTCGACAGCTGGAAACCGGCGGAGAGCTACCCGCACCGCGCACACATCACCGCCGCGCAGGCGGCCAATGGGACACGCCGATGAAGCACACCGAACAACGCCTCTACGCGGACCCGGAAGCTCCTCGAGCTCGCAGCCAACGTCGCGGCCGTGCAGGACGGCCGCATCTACATCGAGCGGATCAACGCGCTGTTCATAATCGGGCTGGAGGGCAGCGGGCGCGAGTTCGGCGCCGGGTTGAAATACGCGATCGAGCGCGGCTGGTTGGCCGCCTCGCCAAGCTGCAGAGCGAGCGACAGGCGCTGATCGAGCTGGACAAGCATATGATCAGGTGGGTCAGTCCACACGCGGTCAGCTTCATGGGCTGGTACGCCAAACAGGCCTTGCAGAGCGAAGCCCTGCTCGATCGCTTCAAGCACTATGTGGTCAAGGCCAGCTGGGAGCCGGACATCGAGGGCGAGCCGCAGTTTGCGCGAGACGGTCATCTGCATGATGAACAGCCGCAATGCCATCGAGACACGCCCGGTCGATCTTTCCGCCCTGAACAAGTCGCGGATCACGCAAGGCAGGCCCGCCTTTCTTCCCTACAAGACCACGCACCTCCGCCTGTCACAGGCGCAGACCCGCGCCATGCCGGTGGAGCTGCGCGGCCGGATCGTCGGCGAAGGCCGTGACCATCACTCGTGGATCGTCAAGCGTGACGACACCAAGTCGCCGCAGGGCTTTCACAAGGACTTCTGCCACCCGGAGGAGCGCATGGATGATCTGGAACTGGCGAAGGGTCGGATCGCCGAGCTGGAGGCCGAGGTGGCGCTGCTGACCAATCGCGTCAGGGTCTCAGAGCGCTTTGTCCGCGTGGACTGCGCCCTAGCCCGTCAGCTTTCGGAATCGATCGCCGAAAACGCGCGCCTGCACGCGCGCATCACAGAGCTGGAGGCTCGCCATGAGCAAGCGGCCACATGAGACGCCGACGATCCACGTCCACTGGGTCGATCGCGGCCACGACCCGACGCAGCCGCCGAACCTGGACTTCCCGACCGGGACGGACATCGATCTGACCGGCGGCATGGGCAAGGGCTGCAAGACCAGCCTGCCCTACCCGGCCAAGCGCTGCGGCTACTACGTCGTGAGTTGCGCGAAGTGCCACACGAAGACCATCGTCACCACCGCCGGCCGCCCGGACGATCCCCGCTCGGTGAAGCTACGCTGCAAGAGGCAGGACGCATGACGAGACTTGGTCAAGCCAAGGGCACGCAATACGCGGAACTTTTGCTCCCCGTGGAAATAAGGCGACGGCTCGGAAAGAAGCTGGTTCGCTCCGGGCATCTGCCGGCACGGCGCATCGATCGATCCCATCGCCATCGCCTTGGCCTTTTCTAATGCTCAGCGACTGTGCCAGTGGAAAGCTCATACTGACTTTTACTCACTACCCGCTGACGCAACAGACGGTTCATGCGGCGCTTGAAGAGCTGGCGAGGGAGATCGCCGAAGGCCGCACCAAAATAGACCGAAGCTGACGACCTTACGAACATGCACACCAAGGACATGCTCCAGCGGTGCGCGACAACACCTCGAACAGGAGCAGCGGCCCGTGCCGGAGATGCATGACGGTGCGCGCCACGTCGGCAAGCGCGGTCACAGTGACCGGCTCGATGTCGCGGGCCAAGGCAACGGACCTCCAGATATAACTGCACCCGGCACATCGAGGAAGCCTACCGGCTGTGGTCGATCAAACAACAGGGCAAGTAGTAAAACCTTCGTACCATTCCTTGATGCCTTTAGATGCCAGATGTGCTGGGGAAATCGTCCTAAGTTCGGGTTAGGAACGATTGCTAATGAACCGGCATTGAACAGGCGCTCCGACCATCAAGCGTGGACCCAGTCGTGGTCACAGCTGGCTGGGGTCCGGCCGCCGCACGGGGACTGGTGCTTATCTGCGCCGAGCGCTATCCCACGGTGAACGCCCATGGATCGCATCTTCCTCGCCATCATCGCCTCGGCGCTGTTATTGCTTCTAGGCGCGACCGGCCTGTACGTGACCAAGACTGCCGACCTCATGCCCCACGCCCGTACGGTCGGCCTCTCCGGCTCGCGATAGATCAACGCACAAATACATCTGCCGCCTGCGTGAGTAGCCCGCAAATTGCGCCGGGAACAAGTCAGTCTCGCTGAACATGTCGCCCGTCGGCCCTGAACGACATCAAGTACGCGGAAAGATGGCCAGCCTAGGAACGGTCTCACCCCGATCACGTTGCTCGGGAAGGGCTGAGGCAAGTCATCAACACAATCATTGGAGATCTAAAGATGGCAAACCCGCGTCCGGAAGAGAGATCGACACAACACATGGAAGACGCAGCCCGCCGTACGGGCGAGACGGCAGTTGAGCAGACAACGCGCATCGGGCAAGCTGCGGCTGAAGCCGGAGATCAAGTGGCACGGGCGAGCGCTGATACGCTCAAGCAAAATGTTGAGACGTTACAGCAAACCTGGCGGTCCGGCCTCGAGGCGGCGACCACGGTAATGGGACGGTCTAGCGAGCAGTTTAGTCGCACGCTCGGCTTATCTGGAGAAGATGCGCAGAAGTTAACGGAGGCAACCGAACGGTCAGCTCGCAACGCGCAGACGCTCCTTTACAGTGGTACAGCCGCCGCCAAAGTGATTGGGGGAGTGTCTCAAGAGTGCCTCCAGATGGTTCGGCAACAATTTGAGAGGCACATCGCCAATATGAACAGGTTGTGGACGTGCCGAACTCCACAGGACTTCGCGGCCGTGCAAAGTGATATGGCGCGGGAGACGGTAGAGACCGCGCTGGAAAGCGGCCGTCGTATCGCCGACTTATCGCTCAAGATGGTCGACGATACCGGAAAACAGATCAAACAAACTATGGATCGGACCCCACACTAACTGGGTGGACCGGTCCAACAACAGAAGAGCAGCGGCTAAGGCAAGCCGCTCTTGCGGCCTCAGGGCTCGCCCCCTGGGGCCCTTCCCAGCGCTAATTCAGCGGGATTTTCGTTTGCGCGTTCGCTTCTGACTGAGCCGTTTGACGTTTGCCGCCACCTTTCTTCGATATTGCTCAACAATCTGGTCGGCGGAAGCGCCAGCCATCAGGCTGGTGCCGGTCTTCGCGGCCGCAAGCATTTTCTCACTGACCATGCGGAGGGCTTCACGTTGGGCAGCTTTGCCGCCGCGCATGAGCTTCGCAATCCGCAGCTCGATTACGCGATTGCTTTCTAGCGCCAGGAGCATCCAGTTCAACATTGCAGTGATCCGACCTTGGTGTCGTGTCCTTCTCCTACAGCGGTCACAATGCTTGAAGAAGTGATCAAGCTCCACAGGTTCGCCGGTATCTCGCCAGAACAGTCTTTTACCCATGCTGCCCGCCACCGCGAGGCGATGGTGGCCGACTAAAGAGCCGCCGGACGCATTCTCCGGCATTCAAGGCGAAGGTTGCTTTGGCTGCGGTCAAAGGCGACAAGACACTGGCGGAGCTGGCGCAGCTGTTTGATGTTCATCCGAACCAGATCACGATCTGGAAAAACCAGCTCCTGGAAGGCGCCGCCGGCGTGTTTGGGCATGACAAGACATCGGCCGAGACGCCGGTCGATTTGAAGGCGTTACATGCCAAGATCGGCGAGCTGGCGTTGGAAAACGATTTTTTGTCCGGCGCGCTCACCAAGGCGGGCCTGCTGAGCGCAAAGCGATGATCGACCGCGATCATGATCTTTCTATCGTGCGCCAGGCGAAGGTCCTGAAGCTGGCTCGCAGCACGGTCTACTATGAACCTCGGCCAGTTTCGGCCGAGGACCTTGCCTTGATGCGTCGGCTCGATGAGCTGCATCTCGATTATCCCTTCGCGGGAGCGCGTATGCTGCGATCGTTGCTGCGGCGGGAGGGCGTATACTCCGGTCGCCGCCACATCGCGACGCTGATGAAGCGCATGCGGATCGAGGCGGTCTATCGTCGCCCGAACACGAGCAAGCCGGCTCCGGGTCACAAGATCTACCCGTACCTGTTGCGCGGATTGAAGATCGAGCGGCCCGACCATGCGTGGGCAATGGACATCACCTACATTCCGATGCGGCGTGGCTTCGTCTATCTCGCGGCGGTCGTCGATGTGTTCAGCCGACGGGTCCTGGCCCATCGCGTCTCGATCACAATGGAGGCGGCCTTCTGCGTCGAAGCGGTCCAGGAGGCGTTGGCGAAGCACGGCAGGCCCGAGATTTTCAACACGGATCAGGGCAGCCAGTTCACCAGCCTCGAGTTCACCGATGTGCTGCTGGACGCGAAGATCGCCATCAGCATGGACGGCAAGGGCGCCTGGCGCGACAACGTGTTTGTCGAGCGGCTCTGGCGCACGGTCAAATACGAAGAAGTTTATCTCCGCGCCTACGACAGCGTGTCCGAGGCGCTAGCGTCAATTGCCAAGTATCTGGCCTTCTACAATCAGGGACGCCCTCACTCGAGCCTTGACGGGCGCACGCCCGACGAGGCTTACTTCGGCACGCAAGCTATGGTGATGGCCGCATGACCGTCGCCGACGGTTTTGTCGTCGCTCTGGTCGGGCTACGCCCTCCCGACGCAACGACAAAACCGTAAAGCCCCGCGTTCAGCATAACCCGGCAGGAATCCACTTAAATCCAGCGGGGCGCTGTCCAAACAACCGGGGCCAGCTCTATGATCTCGCCGGTTTCATCAACTATGACTTTCATGCGCCGCCTTCAATGCAACGCGCCGGTGCAACCGCGACGGTACGCAATTCCTCTAACCTCGTGCCGCCCCCCACGTACTCCTCATTGTACTGGCCGGAATGCAGCGCCTCGAGATCGGAGATGCCTTGCAGGTTGAGGATCGCCAGCGGACGATGGGTGCCGTCTCGACCACCACGTCGTGGGACAGCACGATCCCGGCGGTGTAGTTCGGCCCTTTGATCTGGCGAGCACCTCCGTGATCATCAGTGCCGCTTCTTTGGCATGTAGGCGGGGAAATCCTCGACCATGCGCGGGTGGTGACGAGCTTGGTGTCGTTCTCTTCAAGGGACGGCAGCGCGTATTCAAAGCACAGCTTGCGCGCGTCGGCAGGCGCATGCGGGCGATACTGAACGCCGCAGCCGCAATCGGCGCACCGCCCGGCGAGATTATCGGCCAAATGGAGCGGTGTCAGGGCCGCGCAGACAAGCACCGTCTTGCTCATGCCTCCACCTATATTCCTGCCGGGCCGCGATCGGCCTCGCAGGATCGCCAGGGAAGAAAACGCTCGGCCTCACGCAGGCTGCGCAGCATGTATTACTTCTTGAGAATGCCGATGTCGGTGTTGCCCAGGTTCTTTATGGCGCGTTCGGCGGCGGGCGTGTCCACCGCGTTGTCGTGGGAAGTTGGAGCCGGACTAACCGAGGAAGCATCCACGTCGCCGGTCGCTGCGTGGCTGAGCGGGTTGCCCACGTTGGGACTGGAGTAGCCCGCAGTGCCGCTTATGGTATGCCCAGTCGATAGGGTGCCGCCCGCATAACCTTTCGAGCCGGTGGTCGCAGTTCCACTCGCCGCCGAGCCGCTGCTGCTCGATCCACTCGCACTCTGGGCCGAAGCGAGCGAAGAGCCGCCAACGAGCAAGATCAAGATAACGGCGATGTGGTTCAAGAGCTGTCCTCTACTTGAATGACCGCTCAATGGGTTGCACCTCCGAAAGTTCCTAGGGACCTCCCGCTCTCCAAGCCACCACGTTGATGGTGGATCGCTCCCCGAATCTTGCTGCGCCGGAGCTCCAGGAGGTGGCCTCGCTTGTACGGATAGCCCCACACCGCCGAGCAATCCTTACGTCGTGCACCGGCCGCCTCAGGATCCAGTGCCGCCGGTGGCTAATCCGAACAAGGCGGCCTCCACTCAAGAATTAGGGGCGCGCGATTCACATAGGTTATGGAAAGGATTTATTAACCGGGACAAAGTGGCATTCCGGGGCTGGTTAAGCCATTTCATTTCGGAATTATTGAAACCCGGAAAGCGTGAGGGGCCGCTGTGGACGACAGCGGTCCTTCTTTGTTGTGCGAGCTACTTCGGTGCCTGCGAGCCCGGGAACCGCAGCCCCTCGCTCACATGCAATCCAGTCTCGGCTTGTCTGGCTTTGACACCAATTCCGCTTCTGGCCTTGAGCCGGCCGTTTGCCGAGACCCTGCTACTCTTGGGGCAGACCGGGAGCCTTGGATCGGACGCAACCAACGCTTTTGACCCTCACTGTTGGCTCGACGGCCTATCCTGTCCTCCGGTCCTCAAATTGGGTCACATTGGCGCCGGTCAGGAATACGGCCCAATCCTTCATTAGCGCCCGGCGCTTTTCGAGCTTTTGACCTCGTTGATAGGCTGCGGTCGTCTCGCTCTTGTATTTGTGGGCCAGTGCAGCTTCGCGTACGCCATCCGGATAGTCGGTGCATTCCTCGGCCCAAGTTGCGAAGGTCGACCGGAATCCGTGCACCGTTACACGTCCGTATGCGTAGCGCTTGAGCGAGGACGGCCACTGATCGCGATGCTTCTCGCTCCAGCTCGACCAGTTCGCCCGGATGTAGGCTTCCGCGCATTCTTCGAACGTCGGCAACACAACCTTTGCCTCGACGGCTTTCATTTCGTCGCGTGCTTTTCGCCTCTCCTGCACGATATCCACGCCGGCGGTGCTGCGATCGCCCTTTACGCGCAGCCGAGCCGCATCGCGCGCAAGACGTGCGTCCTTGAGCGACACGTCCTTCAACGAGCCCAGGCCGTGCCAGCGCTCTTTGCCGTCTTTCCAATATCTGTATGACCAGCTCTTCGATGTTGGGCCGGTGATGATCAATTAGAGCCCAGCACCATCAGCGTATTTGCCGGGCTTGGTTTGGCGTTCTATGTCGAGTGGTTTGAGCCGTCCTCCGAACCCACGGGTAAAAACTACGGTTAGTGAGCAGATTAGGAAGAACACCGACGAACTGCGAAGTACAGCTTTTCGGCGCAAGTCACTGATTTTGCTGTGGAGTCCGAATGACTACGAACAGAGGAGAACAATATACTGGCGGAGAGGAAGGGATTCGAACCCCCGTTAACCCGCCACACTTTCGCAAATCGCAGCCCGCACGCCGGCTCTCCGCGCCCGATGTTGATCGTTCACGGCGAGAATTGATCCGCGACCGTTGAGGATGTATCAATGAGACATCCCTCGCCTCGAAACATCGGTCGGCCAAGTCTGGAAAATCAAAGGGTTACGCTGGAATTGGTAGCGGGAGAGGGACTCGAGCCCCCGACCCCAGGATTATGATTCCTGCGCTCGCCTATCTCGTCCTTTCATCGCCTCGCGTATCGTCGCGCCGGTCTGCAACGACTCCCTGCTCTGCGCCCACGCTCCGGATTTTCGCAAGCTCCGACAGCTCGCTTTTCAACGTATGCCGGCGGGTTTCGACTGCGGGCATATCCTTGACGAATTGCCGAACCTGGCGAGCCAACTCGCGATCTGCTGCCGCTCCAGAACGCTGCAGCTCCGCGGCATAGTCTAGATATCGCCGCCGAATGGCGTCCTGACGTGATTCAATCTTTTCCTCCCAGGGATGTTTGGCGGTTCTGCCGCCCCTCACCTCCGAAAGCACCTCCTTACGGGCGAGCCGATCGACATCGGGCGTGATCTTTCGCTTGCGTAAACCAAGCACCGCTCCGCGATCGGCCTTTCGAACTCGTCCGCGGGTTCGCCTCGGCGTTGCCTCCGCCGCGATCCCGCGCAGCCGGAGCTCGCCGGCAAACCGTTCTCGCCAGGCCTGAAGATCCGCTTTGCGGGGGCTGAGGCGTTTGCCGTCATGGCCCAAAGACCGAACGGTCAAGTGCACGTGGGGATGCTTGTCATCGAGGTGCTGGACGAAGACGTAGTCGTGGTTGTCCCCGAACGTCTCGATGGCAAATGCCCGAGCTGAATCCTTAACCGCAATGGCATCGGTACCAGCCGGCATCGATAGAATGATGTTGATCGAAAGCAATCCATCACGGCGGCGCTTGTCGAGGCCGGCATCATCCTCCCAGCGTTGCTGCAGATCTTTCAATCCGGAACGACCCGCCAGCGTCGCGCCCTGCTCAGTTTCCGCATCGAGCTCGCCGTTTCGCGTGATGTAGGCCAGGTGCGATTTGAGATGCGCCACGTCCTTGGTACGACCGGTGATCTTGACCATCACCTCGGGCGCTCGGCGCACGATGCGTTCGAGCTTTGCACGCATCGCCGGCGTAAGACGGCCTGGAGCGGCCGGATCGGGGATATCCCACTCGGCCCGCCGTGGGCGCCGATTGGGCGTTTCCCAAACATACGAGATCGGCGGAAGTTCGGAGTCCAGGTCGGCTGGCCGCGGCGAGCGACGGCTCATCGCGGTCCATCCCAATAATCCGCGTTGCCGTGCAGCGCACTACGCAATTGCGCGAGCTCTCTTTCGATGACCAATTTGGCTTCTTGAATTACCGACAAATCGGGCTCAACCGCCCTGCCCTGTAGCACACTGGTGTTTGCGGCCCGCGCGATCTGGTTGATGTTGCCGCCGATCCGATTGAGCTCGCGAACGATCGCGCGAAGCGCGTCATGCTCGTGCGGGGAATGCTGCACCGGCGCCCCCAATCGCGAGCGCACCAGCGCGACGATCCAGCCGGTTCGGGTCATGCCGCGCTGATGTGAGACCTCCGCCAGCTGCCGCATCTCGCTCTCGCGAAATCGCACCGTCACCTTTTCCGGCCGTCCGACCGGCAACGCCAAGATGCGCGGCGCTGGTGCAGCTAGTGCATCAGCAATGAGACGCCGCAGCAGCGCAGACTTACCGCCCTGGGTAGCTGCAAAAGCTGAGAATTCTGCAGCGACTTCGTCGGAGACACGAAGCGAGATCAGAGCCATGCACTCCAATCCCAATCGCGATGTAATACATCGCTGGCGCGAAGCCTATCCTGCACTAGAAAGTGCGAATCCTTCGACCCCCTCCATGTTGGTTCAAACCAACGGGCTCGGCAGTCAAATCTCGGGGGGTGCTGGACGTGAGATCCAACACGGTCGCCGATCGATGCGGAGAATTCCTCCGGGAATGACGAAGCCGTCGCCCCTAATCCTTGTTCTCCACGAAACCCGCGCGTCCAGATCGGCAACATTGGCATCGAGCATGTGGACCGCGGCTTTCCAGCAGCCTCCGGCCTCTCTACGGCGCTGTGGAAGGCGCGCTCGGCCTCCGGCTGCTGCGCTAACGCGCCATCCTTCGGATGGGAAATCCGCTCCGCCGGCGCACCAACTGTAGCAGCGTTTCTGCGGAGGCTGTTCAAGACAAGCTTCATGCGAACAGTATCTCTTCGATTGTAACCGTCGATGCCGGAACCTCTTCCGCCTCTTCTGTACCATCGATCAGCAGCACGGCATGGCGTGAGCCTCGAGACGCGAGTCGATCGATCAGAAGACAGCCCATGCGATCTTGGTGACGCACTCTGATCGTCAGCGATGGGCTCATTCGCGCATTCCGATCGGCCAAGGAGTTGAGAGGTTTCTCCGCGATCGCGGTTACACCGTCTCTCTCGCTGGGTCGCAATGCCACTGGCGATGCGATCGGGCTTCGTCCGGCTTGAGCTCCAGGCGGCCCTTCGCCATCAGCAGGGGAGCCGCGGACTTCGCTGCGAATTTTGCGAGCCAGCTGACGGGCGTGGGCGTCGGTGAAACTCTCCTGTGCTGCGCATAAAGTCTCGACGGCGTGGGGCTGCTCACGCCAAGCCTGATAGAGTTCGTACACAGCACGGATTGATGAGCCGGCAAGCTTCGACTGGAGGAACTCCGGCATGCTCTGGACCGACGCGTAGCGAGATACCCAGTCCCTCGGCTTGCCGAGCTTGCGCGAGATGTCGGATTGGTTGTCACCCTGCTCCAAGCGGTCCGCGACGAACGCTGCAATTTCGGGAGCATCGAGATCGTCGCGCTGAATATTCTCGATCATCTGAACATAACGATCCGCAGAACCAACGGCATGAATGAAAGCCGGGATGTCCCGGAGCCCGGCGCGCTTAGCAGCACGATACCGCCTCGCACCCACGACGATCACATACCGGCCTTCCTCGGTCGCTTGGCGCAGCACGATCGGTTGCAGCACGCCATGCTGACGGACTGATTCCGCGAGCTCCTCGAGTTTCTGTTCGTCGAAACTGCGACGAGGCTGGTCCGGATCTTCGTCAATACGATCGATGGCGATGCAAGTCGGTTGTCCGATTGTGGCGGCACCATCTTCCGCGGCATCGATGAGCTGCTTAAAGCTGAGATCAAGCGCCATGTGCCGGCTCGTCCATTTGCGCGACGATCTTGGCGAGAACCTCGCGGATTTCCCGACCAGCCTCCTGGGCAGAGCGGCGCTTCAGCTTCCAGACCGGCAGGCGTTCGGCAACGGCCTCGGCGTAGCCGTCCCTTGCAACGATCTGACCCGGGAACACATATTTGCCCGCCTCGCGCAACAGTTGCTCAAGATGGCTCCTTTGACGGGGCGATTTCGTATTGAAGTTCGAAGGCAGCAACCCGAGGAACTTGGTATCCTGGCGGCCGTAACGCCTCTGCACGCCGATCACGGTCTGCATCAGACCTTTGACGCCCTTGATCGAATAGTCCTCCAGATAGATGGGAGCCAGCACATGCGACGCCGCCACCAAACAGCCGACACTGCGCAGTCCAAGTGATGGCGGCGTATCGATGACGCAGGCATCGAACTGATCCGACGCGATAGCGAGGTTCTCTTGCAGAGTCGTTATGGCGGCCGCACTGCTGCGATCGAGATCGGTCAGCGAGCTATCGGCCGGCGCGAGCGTTAGGGACTTGTCTTCCCGAGGTACGACACGTATCCCCGGCTTGAACAGATCCGCGGCTAACGTTGAACCGGCGTAGTGCCTCAACGTATCCGACGCATTGCTTTGCGCATCAACGTCGATCACGAGGACGCGGAGATCCGCTTCCGCCATGAACCAAGCCAGATGCACGGCAAGCGTCGTCTTGCCGACCCCGCCCTTTTGATTGTTGATGACAATGGTCTTCATCTTAAGGTCCGAAATGGATCTAACAGTGCGGGAGCCATGTCCTTGTCCATCATGTCCTGGGGGATGTTGGTTTGAACCAACAGACGATTGCGAATCCGGTCACCGGAACGATCCCGGAATTCGTACAGCGAATCCCCTGCCACAAGAGTCAGGTCAGCCCATAGCCATGGAGGGAACTTCTGGCGAAGTGAGCCGGCAATCGTGCTCGTTGCTGAGCGGTCCGCGACCGGTCGCGAGAGGATCGTCACGCGAAGGCGCGGAGACCGCTTGTGGGCTCCGGGAGCGTCGCCGCGGCGGCGCGAGTAGAGCCGTCCCCGAAGGAGCTCGCCCAAGCAGGCAAGGCTGTAAGAGCCGCAGGAACTTTGAATTAGAGCCGATCTCTTTCGGGCGGCTGTTCTGATCAAGACTGGCGCAATTGCAAGCCAGGAATTGCGACGCGCGTCCGATGGCGAAGTCTCCATCGAGGAGAGATTCAATCCGACAAATAAGACGGGGGTGCGGCATTCTCCGGCCCGATGGACCTATTGATAAATTGAATCGATCTGCCCGGTCGATTCATAAAACTCATTGGACGGCGCTTCCCTCCGAAGCGAGAATCTGTCCGTGCCGAAACCCGAACCAGAGCCGCTTCATCTGCGCCACATCGAAGCCGCGCACAATATGCGGCGGTTCTATGCGCTATCCACCCAGCCCACCTTATTCGGAGATCCGCAATTGGGGCCGCATCGGCACGAGTGGCAAAACCATGGTGCAGACCTTCGATAGTAGTGCGGAGGCGATCGAAGCATTCGTACGGCTGGAGCGTGCGAAGCGGAGGCGCGGTTACGCTGTCATGGACGAAAAACCGCCTTAGGCTGACATTCTTTCGAGGATTACGGCTCTGCCTGTGATGGCGGCGCTATCTGGTCCACGGCCTTGACGAGCAAGATTGAAAGAAGACGGAGCTCGTCCATGACGACTGCCAATGAGATCGCCGAAAAAAATTGCACCGAGAACGACCTGACAAAGGCTCAGGCGAAAACCATCGTCGATAGCGTTTGCAACGCGGGCACTGGTGCGGCGTGAGCGGAGCCGAGCGAGCCTTCCCGGGTTCGGCAAGTTCAAGGCCAAGGACAGCCCCGCTCGTGAGGGGCGCAATCCATCGACCGTCGCAACGATTGCAATCGCAGCTTTCAGGAAGCTGCCTTTGCGAAGGCCAAAGCCCATCAAAGATGGTCTGAACGCAGGAGCGGTGCGGATTTCACGGATCGTGAGCATCGATTTCGCGCGATCGTGAGCACTGAATTCAGACGATCGTGAGCAGCCCGCTACGGCCGATGGGAGATAGAGTCAGTGTTCTGGTTGGCCGTCAAGGGTGATGGTTTTGGCGCTGCGTTTTCGCATGCTTTCTCCGGTGAGCTGGAGGCGGTGGGCGTTGTGGACGAGGCGATCGAGAATGGCGTCGGCGACCGTGGGGTCCCCAATGGCTCCATGCCAGGTGTCCACGGGGAGCTGACTTGTGACGATGGTGGATGCGCGGCCATGGCGGTCCTCGAGGATTTCGAGCAGATCGCGGCGTTCCGCGGCGGTGAGCACCGATAGTCCCCAATCATCCAAAATCAGAAGCTGAGCGCGGCCGAGGCTTTTGAGGAGCCGAGCGTAACGTCCGTCTCCGCGCGCGAGCGCGAGCGCCTCGAACAGCCTTGGAACGCGATGATAGAGGACTGATCGGTTGTCGCGGCAGGCCTTGTGGCCGAGCGCGCAGGCTAACCAACTTTTGCCCAGGCCGGTTGCCCCGGTGACGAGCAAATTCTCGTGGCGATCGATCCAGCGACCTTCGACGAGTTTGGCGAAAACGGCGCGGTCGATGCCCCGCGGGGTGCGCAGATCGACGTCCTCGACGCAAGCAGTCTGGCGCAGTGCGGCGATCTTGAGGCGCGTGGTGAGCCGCCTGGTGTCGCGTTCGGCGGCTTCGCGGTCGACCAACAGGCCGATGCGATCTTCGAACGGCAGGGCTTCGAGATCGGGCGATCGGCGCTGCTCCTCGAAGGCCTTGGCCATTCCGGTCAGGCCAAGCTCGATCAGCCGTTCGTGGGTTGGGTGGTTAAGCATGCCGGGTCTCTCCTTGCTTCAGTGGAAGTAGTCGCGTCCGCGGATATTGCCGTGGCGCAGGGGCTGGTGCTCGAAAGATTCGTCGAAGAACGTGCGATCGAGGCCGTTCTGGAGGATCGATCTAATCGAGGCGACGGAGCGCGCCTTGATGAGGATGCCCCTCCGGCAGGCTGCGTCGAGGCGTTCGGCGCCGTAGCTTTTGACGAGCGCCAGAATGCCAAGGCAGGTTCGAAAGCCTTGTTCTGGATGGGGCCGGGCGTCGATCACGGCCTGGAAAAACGCTGCTGTCGAAGGACCGATCCGCTCGCCGGCGGCGATCACCGCGGCGGGGGTCCATTTGCCGTAGCGGCGATGGGCGCTCGGCATGTGGTCGGCGATGGTGGTGTGTCCGCGTCGGTTGGGCGCGCGGGCATGGCTGGCGATCCGCTGGCCCTTGTGGAAGATCTCGACCGTCCGATCGTCGATACGGGCATCGACCAGCTCGCCAATCAGACGATACGGCGCGGAGTACCAATGGCCGTCGACCTCGACATGATAATCGGGAGCGAGGCGGCAGCGCTTCCAGCGTGCGAAGGCATAAGGCTGATCTGGCAGCGGGGTTAGCTTGGGTTTGTCGAGTTCGGCAAACAGTTCGGCGCGGCTTGAGCCGAAGCCACGCATTTGACGAGCATTGAGTTCGTCGACGAGTGTCTTGATGGCGGCGTTGAGCTCGGCCCGGGAAAAGAAGCGCTGATTGCGCAGCCGGGCCAGAATCCAGCGCTGGGCGATTTGCACCGCGACCTCGACCTTCGCCTTGTCTTTTGGGCGCCGCGGCCGTGCGGCGAGAATGGCCGTGCCGTAATGGCTCGCCATCTCGGCATAAGTGCGATTGAGGCCGGGATCGTAGCGGTCGGGGTTGCTGACGGCGGCTTTGAGGTTGTCGCAGACCACGAACGTCGGCGTTCCGCTCAAAAACGTGAACAAGTTGACGTGGGCCCGGATCCAGTCGGCCAAGCTCTCGCTGGGGCAGGCCTCGGCGTAGGTGTAGTTCGAAGCGCCCATCGCCGCGACGAACAGCTTCATCGGCTGCACTTCCCCGGTCAGCGGATCGACGATGTCGATGGTGTCGCCGGCGAAATCCACGAACACCTTCTCGCCGCCCAGATGAATCTGCCGCATCGAAGGTCGGACCCGCCCCTTCCAGGCCTCGTAGGTAGTGCAGAACCACGTGTACCCGAAACCGTCGGGATTAACGGCGCGATACTCCTCCCAGAGCAGGCGACGGGTTACGTTGCGCCGGCGGAGCTCTTTATCGATGTAGCTCCAGTCGGGCACCGGCCGCTGCGGGCTCTGAGACGCTGGTCGTGGGGCCGGGAAAAGCAAAAGCTCCAGGTCTTCATCGGTCATTCCCTCCGGAAGCGGCCAGCTCAACCCAGCAGAGCGGGCGCGGCTCAGGTAGCTGTGCACAACGCCGTTGCTGACGCCCACGCTCCGCGCGATGGCCCGCTCTGGCAGGCCTTGAAAATGTTTTAACCGAAGGACTTCCTTGATCCGGCGCATCGACAATCTCTGGGTAGGCATTGGACTTCCTCGTTAACCACGAGGTCATCCCTAAGCCGGTTGAGTTGTCGGCCGAAGCGCTGCAAGGCTCCGAAAGCCTTGCTCACGATCCCGCGAAATCGTTGCTCACGATCGTCTGAAATCTCTGCTCACGATCCCCTGAAATCCGCGCTCACGATCCCGCGAAACGCGCAGGAGCGGACCGTAATGAAGGTGCATCGCAAGATGCAAGAGGACGGGGCTTATGCCCGCTCCTCGGCTGCGAGCGCTTTGTTGCGTTGGCGGATGAGTTCGGCCAATTCGACTTCGAGCGCCATGCGCTCCGCCGGCGTGAACAGGCATTCGCGCAGCTCGGCGCGCAATTCTTCAATGGTGTCGACGATCATGATCGCATCTCCGGTAGAAGGGAGCGGGCCCCGCCTTGCGGCGGAGCCGATTTCCTGGAGCTTCAGTCCCGGTTCGGCCGAGACCAGATCAGTTGCAGGCCTTCCGCACCTTCGACTTCGATCAGGGTGGCGTAGATCGGAGCCGGGAAGCTCGGATCGTCCAGCTTGACGGAGAGGTAGTCGCGCTCGGTGTCCTTGGCGGTCTTCTGCCAGGCGGCGCCCAACTCGACGTTGCCGGAGTAGATGCGGAAGTGCGGTCCCTTGTCGGAAGGGGTGTCGACGCGGATCAGCTTGGCCTTGACGTTGAGGTTGAGCGTCTTGATCGCGCCGGAGAAGCCATTGCCCGTGGACGTGAAGGTGCCGATGGTAGCCATTGTCTCATTCCCTTGGTTTTCTCGGGCCGCGCCGATCGCGACCTCGATGGCGGTCGTGAGACCGGAGGCGATCGACCTGCACCCAAAGGGCCGAAATGAAATGGAGGGCGGCCGGCCTCGACTTTCTTGGACCGCGAGGAATGGTGCGCAGCGCCAGGTGAAGAAAGTCGAGGACGGACGTTGCAGGGACAAGATCGAGAGCCCGCGAAGCGGGATCGGCCTTCGGTCAGACCAGCCTCTATCGAGGATGGTGATGGGTGCGCCCGTCGCTAAACCACATGGAATGAAGACAGGCGGCCCCGATCCGTTCGGCCATTCGGATCTCAGGCAATGGGCGCGGCAAGCAAAATGCAGCTCACCTTAATAGGTCACCTGGACGGCGCGCATCACCCGCAATGGAGATCGTCACCGTCAGCATTTCGGCGTAGCCGTCGAAGTTGCCAGCGCAAGATCGATAACGAGGCTGGCAACGTACTCGCCATGTGGATGCAACCCGCCCACCGCATCCATGCGACCGAGCGCCCCGCGAGGCGTAAAACAGATGCTACCGTCGCTTGGCATGCCGGCCTCCGAGTCCGGGACGATTCCGCCGGCACGCGCGATGGAACGAAGCTGGGCGTTCGGGTTGCCACTCCACATCGTCGGAGAGGGTTGTGAGCGCAATCGGCCTCTGCAGCAATCCGGCTGCCGGGCTCGATTCAACCCGAACGTTATTTGGCCGGCGGTCGCAGCGGGCTTTCCGACTACTTCCGGGCGAGGGGATCGCGCAGCGGATCGTCCTCGCAGACCACGCAGACGTAGCGCGGCCCGCCGGGCGCGAGGTCGTCGGGCACGGCCGTCATCGGCTTACCGCACTTCGGGCCCAGCTTCCGGCTGAGGTAGAGCGGAGTCATGATTTTTGCCTGCCGGGACCAGCTTAGTTCCCCGTGCGCCGCGAGCACAAGTAAATCGCCGAAAATTGTCCGCATGCACCAGGCCGCTTGACGCGGAGTGCGTCTCACGTTGAAATCCGATTTTCAGTGATGTTGCGGGGGTTGCGTCGTGGAAGAATTTTATAGAGGCTTCGCACAGCGGGCGCGCGATCTGGCGGAGTACGCGGACCCGTTCACCAAGCGGCGGCTACTCGACCTGGCCCAGCGATACGATCTCAAGAGCAAACCGGGAGCCCCGGGCGCTCGGACTCTCCCGCCGCCGCGCGCGACGCCACCGACGGTGCTGTTTTCCGGCTCCGGCGAAGCTTAAGACTAATCGGAGCCAGGCCCGGTCGTCGGTTTTCTTGTTTCATCGACCGGTCCGGGTATCGGCCGCGCGCGGTCGCGGTGCTCGCGTTAGTACAAGCTGACCCTACAGCACTGAACCGCGCTGACTGCGGCGCGAGGAGTCAGCGCCTGCGCCGCGCGATCTCGTCAGCGACCATGCCCTGCGCCCGCACCAGCCGCTCATGCAGGGTCTCGAACATATCGAGGATGTCATCATTGGGTTCATTCTTGCCCTGCTCGATGGCTTCGGCGACGAGCTCATCGAGGGGCGTCTCCTTCAATTGATCTTTCTCCAGAAGATCCTCAAAAACGCTATCGCTGGTCGGCTGCGATTGGATGCGTCCGTCGGAATTGCACCAGACGGTGAAAGTCTGTTGCCCCAGAATGGCGTGCTCGACCATCTCCGCATCCAACGGAATCAGCGTCCCCCAGGCCTCGCCCGCCTCGTCCGCGAATCCTGCCACGTACATCCGTTGCTCCGCGGCGCCTTCATCGCCAGGCTGGAAAAATGGCGCGAGCGTGATTGGAGGGTGTTTTGCCATGACGAATCTCTCCGAACGGCCTTGCATCGACACAGCGCAGAAGCCGGGTCAGTGGGGGTGTTTCGATCACACGAAGAGGCAAAGTCTGGGAACGGCGCCTCATCGCCTCACGCCCTCTGCTTGTCTCGCCGGCGAGAATTGATCTGCGCCATCAGGATTGGACCAAGCGAAAATTCGCCGACCTCGGCTTTTCGCGTTAGACCGCGCAGATAACCGCCAGCGGAATTGATCGCCGTCCCGCGCTGCAGGATACACGCGACGACGATGGCTGCAGGCACCTCGCCCATAACCTTTTGCGCCTCCTCCCAGGCGCTCGGACTGATCCCCAGCATCGATCGTACAACGGCCGCTGTGGCCAGGAAATCGCGCCAGTTCGAAAGCCCGCCCTTCGCATAGTCGACGATGTCCGGGCATGCACTCAGGACCATTCCCAACGGATACGTCCCCTCCCCGACTCGCGATGGTTGAGGCCTTGGCTCAGCTCCCGCCGCCCTGCCTTCTCGAAGGCTAGGTTCAAGGTCAATGAGGGTATCTGGATTTGAATTCTGTATGTGGTGCTCAGAATGGGACTCATTGGCGCTCGGATTCTTGGATTTGACATGTGTTTCCAGAAGATTGAGTACGTCGTCGGCGAGCTGAGACAACTCGTCGGCGATCGGCTCGAGCTCCTGGCGCGTCGCGGTGCGCGGAATCTGATCGACGATCGCGCGGAAGGCAGCGTGCACGACCTTCCAATCGGCAGGCCCCTGCCCTCCCCTTCGCGTCGGGACGGCTTCCTCCATGCCAGTTGCAATCATCTTCCCGATGTCGCGCCGGCACAGTGTAATCCGCTCACGCACGAGCTTGAGTGCGCGGGCCTCGGCTTCGATATCGGCCGCCAGGCTCTCGAACTCTTCCGAGCGCACGACGAGCGGTGACAGATCGAAGCCGAACGCGAGCTCGATTTCGCCAGCATCGTCCTTCCGCGCATATCGCTTGCCATTTGGACTGTCGCGCCGAACGATTAGCCCCGCGTCGACCAGCACAGCGAGGTGGCGTCGCAGCGTCGATGCCGGCATGCCGTGCGCTCGCCGCGCGAGCTGATGGTTCGAGGGGAAGACGATCAGGTCATCCTCTCCTGTCAGCGCGGTCTCGGGATGGAAGGTTAGGAGTGCGTTTAGCACCGAGAGCGCGCGCTCCGACACCCCAAGGCGCGGCCGTGCCGTGCAGATGGCGTGGAAGATCTTCCATTTGTGCACGATCTTTTCGGGAGGACGTTCCGTTGCGACCATCTGGCTTGCCACATGGGCAAGCGTCAGCGATCGCCGCCCAAAGGGCGTCGTTGGAGAGTGTGACTGCATGTCTTTGCCTCAGTTGGGCAAAGAAAATCCGCTCGCCGAAACGACGATAAAATCGCGTGGAAACTCTTGACTGCGATTCGCGAAAGTGATTCTCTGTCAGTCGCCAAACTTGAAGAGAAGGGCTTCCGGAACTCCGTTTCGGGGGCCTTTTTCTTTTGCCTTGTCTGCTCCTGGTTCGTGTTTACGGACGAGACCGTCAGGCCTCGGTACTTTCCTGACCACTGCTCTTCTTGGAAAAGGCGTCGAACAGGGCCGGGAGTTGGTCCACAAGAAATGCCGCGAATGTCGTCGAGACATTCTTGTCGATGGTAAGCTTCAATTCGCGCTCGGCCTGACGCACGTGCGCAATCTTTTCCCCGGACACGGAAAAGACCGGCTTCTCGTCCGGCTCTTTCGAGGGCTCCCCGCGAGATGGACGGGTTGCCGCGGAGAATGCTGCAAGAAATCGTGCGTCGGTTTCGCGCTCTGCAAATTTAGGTTCGGCGATCGCCGCTCTGACCCGTTTGAGCGCCGCGGAATCCTTGATCAATTCAGCGAATGACTGCCAACGGCCGCGGCCAACTTTCGGAGCTTTCCCGATCGCTTGAATGACCTCGGCAGGAACCGATCGAGCCACGGCAAGAAGTTTCGAGGCCTCCGCCCGATCGACCGACAACGCATCCTGCACGACTGAGCGGCTATGCCCGGCATCCTCGATATGCATCGCGAAGCTGGCGCGCTCAATGAAACTCAAATCTTCGCGCGGTGCGTTCTCGAGTCCTTGCGCCACGACAAGCGCTTCATCTGACAACGATCGCAGAATCGCTTTGACGGAAATACCTAGTTCGCGCGTGGCGCGGACGCGGCGATGACCATAGGCGCTCTGATAGCGCCCTTTCGCTTCAGGATGCTCCCGAACGAGAATGGGCACCTCTTGGCCACGCTGTGCGATCGACTGTTTGAGCGCTTCGAACGAGCTATCATCCTGATCGCGAAAACGGTCGGCCAGCGGTGACGGATCGACGAGCGAGGGGTCGATTTCAAGTATCACCGCCCCGGATGCAATTCGTTCGCGAAGTTCCTCGTTCTCTTTCTCCACTTCGGAGAAAGAGTCTTTCAACGAGCGAACCGAGCCCGACGAGACCCGCGGCAAGGCAGCGGGCATGTTGTCAGCTGACAACGCACTTGATTGCGGGGCCGTGAAAAGGCTCTTGATCGTGTCAGTACGTTTGCTCATCGACCCCACACCTTCTTAAGAAGTTGCGCGATTTCGGCATTGACCGCGTCGACCGATTCTAATGCTCGGTCGTAGGCGCCCCGCCCTACGGCGCCGCGCTCCAGCTCATAAAGTGATTGCTTGGTGAGACCAGCATTGGCGATCGCGGTCGATTTCCAC
Organism: Bradyrhizobium barranii subsp. barranii; assembly: GCF_017565645.3. Taxonomy (NCBI): domain Bacteria; kingdom Pseudomonadati; phylum Pseudomonadota; class Alphaproteobacteria; order Hyphomicrobiales; family Nitrobacteraceae; genus Bradyrhizobium; species Bradyrhizobium barranii. The sequence goes on along the minus strand of NZ_CP086137.1, from coordinate 294,313 downwards.
ACAGTCGCCTGGAGCACATCTGAACCAAAGAGGGTGCGGAGGAGCGCCACGATTTGAGCTTCAGGCACGTCATTGGGATCGTGACGCGTGATGACGTACCGGATGAAATCGTGATCGAGGCGCCCGCCAGCTTCTTCGATGACGGACATGAGATCCGACGTCATGAGAAGAAATTGGCTCATGGATGCGACATCGACCATCTGCGGATGGATGGTCACGAGCATAGCGGTCGCCGCGTTTAGCGCGCCCATGGTCAGGTAACCAAGTTGGGGTGGGCAGTCGATAACAACGACGTCGTATTCGTCTGCAACCTGGTCGATGGCACTGGCGACGCGGCGAAAGAACAGGTCGTGTCCGCGTTCTCGCCGCTCGACCATTGCTCGAGGCGTAGTGTGCTCAAACTCCATAAGCTCGAGATTGCCTGGAACGAGCCCTATCCCGTCAAAATAGGTCGGCCGGACAATCTCGCGCAGTGGCCGGCGATGTTCGTCATATCGGATGGCCCCGTACAGGGTTTCGTTCGCCCCAATGTCAAACTCGGGTTGGTACCCGAACATTGCTGAAAGCGAAGCTTGCGGATCGAGGTCAATCGCGAGGACCCGAAAGCCGGCAAGGGCGAGGTATTGCGACAGATACAATGCCGTCGTCGTCTTGGCGGAGCCGCCTTTGAAGTTTGCGACGGTGATGATTTGGAGCTTGTCGCCTGGGCGCCGGCGCGGAAGGAATTCCATTGCTTCGCGCGGCCGCGCAGTGGCTAGATACTCGCGCAACTCATGAATCTGACCCAGAGTGTAAGACCGTCGCCCCCCGGTTCCTGTCGCTGGCGTCGGTCCAAGTCCGTCAAGAGAGAGCTGCCGAAGGTACCCATCGGACACGCCCGCAATTCGCGCAACCTCTCCAGAGGTGAACGACCGGAGCGACTTGCTCGCCGAAGGCGGGAAAAGAGTTGTCGCGAGCGAGCGAAGCTGGCCGGAAAGAATGCCCGCGTGCCGAGTGATCCGCGCAGACGCAGTCTCGCTGATGGTAGCCGAATCTTCCGCTAAGATCGCCATTTGCCTTCTCAAGACGGTTTCTGCTCGTCAGACGCCTAGTCTCCGTCTTGAGAGATGGCCACGATTCTGTGATTTGAGCAAGAATTAAAGGGTTAACGAGTTATTCGATGACGTGCCAAACGGCGCGCAGGCCCTTTTTTTGGTGCACCGCCCTGTTGTTGTCAGCTGACAACAACGGCTCGGCGCGAATGGGATGAGCCTCGACTATGGCGTGAGTCGGCTCGCCTTACGAGTCCCCAGAGCGTCATTTTGTAGCTCGCCAACCGCTGCACTGAACGGTGCTGCCACGGCTGGAGTCCGGGCGACGGGACACGCCCCGGCTTGTAGCCTCCGTTCAGTGCTCTGATCTTAGGTCATGTAGGGCAAATTCTAGAGAATCGCGCCGCCATGTAGCGTCGGCTCCTGCCCGCCATTGCCCAACGTCTGGCGCCGCGGTCCCGCGAGAAGCACCCTCCCCGCCTCGTTCACGACAACTGCCTCAGACGCCCGCGCTGAATGGCAAGACACCGTAAAGCGACGATGTCGTCTCGCTTGGATCGGCGGCGCGCCGGACTTTCCCGGGTGTTGATCGGGGGGCTGGCGCGTCACTTCGCTGCGCCGCCGCTCGCCCCAAAAAGGGCAAGCAGAAGCACCGCACTGTCGCAGGGGGTCCACCGGGGCCGGACGAACAGGTCGCAAGCAACCGAGCAGACACATTCCAGGTCATCCGCGCTGGCCCTTCTCTTGCACTTCCGTGTGGCCACACCGACGGATCGCCAGGCGCGACATCGACCTCAGGGCTCGGCGCTGCAACGGAGACCCTCCTGCCCTTTTCTTCATCCCGGGCGATGCGATCCGACGAAGGAACGGCAACGGGCCGCCACCTCGTCCGGGATGCCGTGGTGCGGATCCAATCTTGAGCGGGGAGCTCGATGCCGGGCCTTCAGATCCATTTGCGGGAACGCTCGCCGAGATCGCCCGGGTTCCAGATAGGGACGGTTTTCCTCGAAAGTCCGCAATCGTATCGCCACACAGGAACCTCCTGTTGACTCGTTTCGACCGGGGCAACAATGGACCGCGTGAGGGGCTAAGCAGGCGAACGCATTCAGGACCTTTGGGCGAGGTCCAGGCCGAGCTCGCGGTTGAAGGCCCGTTTAACGGGAGGTTGACCGAAGGCGCCGGCGTGGGGGTGCGCCTTTGGCGAGGCGGCAAGGCCGCCGAATGAATACGATCTCTCGATGGTGGGTGCTGGCGCGGATATCGAGCTGCGTGGCTCTCGAACGAAGCCGATCTGCCCCATGGACGCCGTTGGATCATGGCAGACAGCAGCGACCCCCTGGGCGATTGTTGTCAGCTGACAACAGGGCCCTACCAAGGATGGATGTTGTCAGCTGACAATAATTTGGGACCTGCGGTCGTCAGTCGCTTCAATTCGCCAAGGCGCGTCGCACCAGTCGAGTCACGATCGGTATCCCATCGGTAGTCGACATCGATCCGCGCCGCGCAGAATTCAAAGCGAGGAAGGAGCGGGCGAGGGTGGGATGGTCGTTATTGTCCCGACGGCCAGATGATCTGCGAGGACAGCCCTGAGGGAAGCAGCATCCGGAGAGGGAGAGGGCAGGTGTTCATAGACAACTAACCATAAAAGTTGCCCTCACACGTCACGAAGGCCGCACGTCTTCGGGGCGCAAACGACGAGGCCGGCCCTTCCCATTGGTGTATCCGTGATGATATACAGGTATACACGATGCGGTCTAGAGGAGCGCGCCATGGCCTTCCACATCAAGAACCCTGAGACCGACGCGCTCGCTCGCAAGGTGGCCTCGCTAAAAAAACTCGGCCTCACCGAAGCAGTGCACGTGGCGCTCGCCCATGAGCTCGAGCGCGAGCAGGGCAAGCCGTCTTTGGTCGACCTTGGCGTCCAGTTCTGCCGGGATCTACGCGCGAGGGGCGACGCCGCCAAGGGACAGCCCGCCGATAAGGCGTTCCGCGACAGTTTGTATGAGGACACCTGATGTTCATCGACGCTTCGGCTTTGACCGCGCTCCTGACCGACGAGGAGGAGGCACGAGAGCTTTTGGCTCGCCTGCAGCAGACCGGAACGCGTCTGACGTCACCGTTGGCGGTATGGGAGGCGGCGGTCGCGGTCGCGCGCGTGCTGGATCTTTCGGTCAGCGCCGCCGCCGAAGCGATCGAAGAGTATTTGGCGCTGATGGAGATCGCCGTTGTCGCGGTGCCGGCTGAAACGGCAAGGCTCGCTCTCGACGCCTTCGACCGATTCGGCAAGGGCCGGCATCCGGCGAGCCTCAATTTCGGGGACTGTTTTGCCTACGCTTGCGCCCGGCATCTGGGGCAGCCCTTGATGTTCAAGGGCGGTGACTTTCCGCAAACCGATATCGAAGCCGCCTAAGCGACCCGGCTGGGGCGGCCGCGGCGCGCGGAAAGAAGGGGGCTTGTCCGGACCAGGGCAGGGAGTTTACCGGGCAGCGGCCCTCGGATCGCTGATGCGCTTTAACGGCCTGCTCAATCGATAAGCAGTGATTATTGACAGCGAGCGCCACGGGGAACCAGCCTGTCGCTATGACCGAAGTTATTCCCGTGATAGCTTCCGTTTGAACGATTCTTGTTAGGGTTATCAAGACCTTGCAAAACGGTTACTCAATTCCCGATCCACTGCCTTGGGCTCAGCTAGCCGGCCCACTCGCCATCGCCGAGGACGCGCTTGCCCGGCTCGACGAACGCCTGGCCAAGAGCCCGATCCGCGACGGCTGGATTGCGCGCACACATTATACTGACGCCTGCGCCAGTCTGTGGCTGGAAGGCGAATTGGTCCATCTCGAAGATCTGGTTCTCCACGACGCCGGCATGGACATCCGCGCCCCGACCCACGAACTCACCCGCGCCCACGCCGTGCTACGGACCCGGCGCCGCATCGCCGACGCGAAGCCGGATTGGGCGCCATCGCCGGCGGGGCTCGACAGCCTGCGCGGCCGCACCGGGCAGGGCGAGTGGGAGGAGGGCAGGGGCATCCGAAAGGAAGGGGAGCGAAGCTTCGTCGGCGGCTACGATAGCGGAGACGCTGATCTCGACACGTCGCTTGGCGGCATCGAGTCCGACCCGCACCTAGCCGCCGCCTTCGCCGCGGTCGACGCCGCGAATGCCAAGGCGGAGCGGACACTCGCCGGCGGGAGTCGCACCCAGTCCGAGCGGGACCCGGTGGTCTACGACCCCGACTGGGACGAGGACGCGCGTCTCGACGACTGGCGCGCCGTGGTCGAGCAGACCCGCATATTGCCGCCGACGCTCGCGGCCGCGCTTGCGACTGAGGCTTGGGACGCCATCGCCCCGCTGCAGCACACGCCCTGGCTCGGCCGGCTGCTGGCAGCCAGCGTGTTGCGCGCGCGGGCCAAGACCCGCTGGCATCTGCCCTGCCTGCATGACGGGTTGAAGGCCATCCCCCGCGAACGCCGGCGGCCGCGCGACGCGGCGGCGCGACTCGCCGTGCAACTCGAGGCCATCACCGCTGCCGCGGCGGCCGGTCTCAAGGACCACGACCGCTGGCTTAACCAGCGAACCCTGCTCGCCCGAAAACTCGCCGGCCGTCGCGCCACGTCAAAACTGCCGGCGCTGCTCGACTATATGCTGACCCGGCCGATCGCCTCGGCCGGTATGATCGCGAAGGAGCTTAAGATCACGCCGCGCGCCGCTCAGGACCTGGTCGGCGAGCTTGACCTGCGGGAGGTGACCGGCAGGGGACGATATCGGGCTTGGGGGATTCTGTAGGCGCCCTCAGTGCGGTGCCCCGCCCCGCAGCAGATCCCGGTAGCCATGCTCGGTGATCCAGCGGGCACGGGCGAGATGGGTTTCCCACGCCCGGCGCGCCCGATCCGGCTCGCGCGCGACGTCAATATGCAGCACGGTCCGCGCGACCTCTTTCCAGTCGGAGCCATCGGCTGCGGCATCGAGCAGACGGAGATAGGTGACCAGGTGCTGCTCGTCATAGTCGGTCAGAATCGGCGCGGTCGGCGCGGCATCGGCGACATCAAGATCGGCCGCTGACTTCTGCATGGGGTGTATTCGCCGGCAAGGTTTCTTGTCAGCGGAGAGTAGGCGCGTTCGTGCACCGGTGAGTAGACCCGAATTGCGCACCACGTGGTGCCTAGCGGGTATCACCGAGCACAGCGCAACCGCAGCTGACGAGTTCTTGGCCGATCTAGGGTTAGCTTAATCCGGGTTATCGTAGCCTGACTGCGACTTCGACTCCCAATTCAAGCTTGCAGAACTTTGATATTATTCTTACTATCGTAGTATGGCTACGACCCAAAGAAACAAGCTAAGAAGGCTGTACACCCGCTTGGCGCCGGGGGCGCCGCTGACCTCCGGTGACCTCACCGCCCTCGGGATATCGGCTGACCTTGCCGTCCACTATGTCCGTGCCGGCTGGTTGCAACGGTTGGCACGCGGCGTCTATTGCCAGCCAAACGATCCGCCCACTTTGCACCCGAGCCTCGTCCTGCTGCAGCGGAGCTTCGAAGGATTGCATGTCGGCGGCAAGTCGGCCTTCGACTGGCACGGCATCCGCCAGTACATCCCCCAGCGGCCCGTCCTCCATCTATACGGCTGGAAAGCCGGACGCCTTCCGGAGTGGTTCACCCAGCGCTTCCCGGCCGAGTACCACCGCAAGCGACTCTTCAAGGAAGAACCCGGCGCGCTGCTTCATGTCCGGCCCTTCGAGAGCCGCAAGGGCGGCCCGCTCGTCTCGGCGCCGGAACGCGCATTGCTGGAGGTGCTGAGCGAAGTCGGCGTCCGGCAGCCGCTGCAAGAAGCGCGCGAGCTGGTCGAAAGCACTTACAGCCTGCGTGCCGATCTGCTGCGAGACCTGCTCAAGCGCTGCACCAGCGTCAAGACCGTGCGCCTGTGCCTGCAGCTTGGCCGCGAACTCTCTCAGCCCTGGGCCAGCAAGCTCGATCCGTCTCAACTGCCCAAGGGCAGCGACCGGGCCTGGGTGTCCCGCTCCGCTGATGGGCTCCTGGTGCTGAAGCCATGAACCAGGTCTACCTCGACAGCGCGCGGTTGCTGACGCGCGTGGCGCCGCTGGTGCTCGTCGACGATACGTTCGCACTCAAGGGCGGCACGGCGATCAACCTGTTCGTGCGCGACATGCCGCGGCTCTCGGTCGATCTCGATCTGGTGTTTCCCGACCACACACTGCCGCGCGAGCAGGCTCTGCGGCGCATCAACGAGGCCATCCGTCAGTCGGCCGCGCGCCTGCAGAAGCAGGGCTTTCTGACCCATGCGCCGGCCGCGACGGAATCCGGCGAGACAAAGCTGATGGTGCGGCGAGGGGGCATTGAGGTCAAGATCGAGGTCAACTTCGTCATGCGCGGCACCGTCCATCCGGTGCACATGGCGTCGCTGACAGAGGCCGCGCGCGACACGCTGCAGGCGGATCTCGAAATCCCGGTGGTGTCGTTCGAAGGTAAACGGTACGAGAGGCCCACGGAGCCACGGACTTGGTGCGGACGGCCTACGCACCGCGCTTGAAGCGTATAGGCATCCAGAACTGCCGGAGGGCCTCGACGGTTGCTGGAATGTTGCGCCAGGCGTTTTGGATGATGGGCTGCGTTCCCAGCGTGCGCCGGGCCGGGGGTAGCAAGGGTCGACCGGCGTCGTCGATGCAATGGACCAAGATCGGCCGCAGCATAAGGTGTTCGGTTCCATTCGGGGGGAGAAGCCGCGACCAGACGAGAAGCCGAAGCTTCATGACGGCGTAGAAGCCCATGCACCAGGGCTGCGGGTCGACTTCGCCGTCCGGTGATCGCACGAACAGCGGCTCGAAGCTCTCCGGTCTCGTCGACAGCGTCTCGCTGATAGCGTTGTGGCGCATCAGCGTGGCGGCGATTGCCGAGAACTCCTCGGTGTCGTGATTGAAGGCGTCGGGATCTACGCCGAGGAGCGGGCACACCCATTCCTCGGACGCCATCGAGACCGGCCCGGCGACGACCGCGGCCACCGCGCCATCGAGCATGGAGAGCGACGTCGCCCGCGGATGCCGAAGCGTCGGCGACCTGGCGCGCTTGCTGATCCATTGCCCGAGCCGTTCGAACGACATGGCATAGTCCGCCATCGTCGTCTTGCGTGCTTTTCGCGTTCCCCGCCCTTGCTTCGGCTTCGTCATGCCACGGCCCGCTTTTCGGCTTCGCGTGCGGCCTTCCAGTTCCAGGCCAGAAGTTCGTGAAGCTGGTTGGTCTTCGTGGCGCCGCTCACCATGCGATCGAGAACGTCGACGAGATACGCCTCGGGGTCGAGGCCATTCAATTTCGCTGTGTTAAGAAGCGAAGCGAGTATCGCCCAGGTCTCGCCCCCGCCTTCGTCACCACTGAACAACGAGTTCTTTTTTCCGATCGCAATTGGCCTGATCGATCGTTCGACCGTGTTGGTGTCCGGCTCGAGCCGCCCGTCATCCAGGAACGTCGTCAGGCCCTGCCAGCGTTCGAGCATGTAGTCGATCGCCTTGATGAGCGTCGAGCGGCGGGAGATCCCGTCCTTCACCGCGATCAGACGGGCCCTCAACGCCTCCATCAGCGGCTTCGTCTCGGCCTGTCGCGTCGCGCGGCGTTCCCCAGCATCGAGACCGCGGATCCTCTCCTCGATCGCGTAGACGGCCGCAATGCGCTCGATGACCTCCGCGGCGAAGGGTGAGTTCGTCGTCTTGTGCACCCTCACGAAGTTGCGGCGCGCGTGAACGAGACAATACGCCAGCTGGATCTGGCCCGACATCATCGCATCGCCCGCCAGCGAGGCGTAGGCGGCATAGCCGTCGACTTGCAGCACGCCTTCGAAGCCGGCTAACTGCGCCACGATCTCCTTTTTGCCGCGACCACCTGCGAACACGTAGGCGACCGCCGGCGGCGCCGGCCCCTTCCACGCCCGATCGTCCGTCGCGTGCGCCCAGAACTGGCAGATCCTCGTGCGGCCGCGTCCCGGATCGAGCACTGGCATCGGCGTCTCGTCGCAGAACAGCCGCTCGAAGCCGTGCATAGTCTTCAGTTGCAGATCGTAGAGGCCCCTGACCAGCCACGCCGCGCTCCCCATCCAGCGCGCCAGCGTCTGACGGTCGACGACGACACCCTGACCCGCCAGGATCTGCGTCTGGCGATAGAGCGTCGATTGCCAGGCATATTTGGCCGCGGCGATATGCGCGATCAGCGCCGTCGTTGCCATGCCGCCCTCGACGAGCCGCGCCGGTGCCGGGGCCTGGACAATCGGGCCCTCACAGGAGCGGCAGGCGTATTTTGGACGGATCGTGCGGAGCACACGCAGCCACGCGGGAACCCGATCGAGCGCTTCGCTGCTCTCCTCGCCGATCCGATGCATCTGACCCGTGCAGCACGGGCACAGCGTGGACGCCGGCTCGATCACCCGCTCGACCCGAGGCAGATGCGCCGGCAGCGCGCCGATGTTGCGCTTCGCTTTGCGCCGCTCCGGCCGCGGCGCGTCCGGTTTGTCGTCATTGGCCGGGAGCTGTGAGCCGGCGGTCCGTTCCAGATCAAACGCGATCTGTTCGGCGCAGACGATCGCCGCGCGCTCCGATCGTGCGCCGAAGATCAGGCTCTTCAACGTGGCGATCTCTGCGCGCAGATCATCGTTCTCGCCTTCGAAAGCCAGCACCATCTCGGCAAGAGCCGCAGGGTCAGAGGGGAGATCTTCGGGGCGAAGCGCCATATCGCAGAGCTACACGAACGCACTCGCAATCGCCAGCAAAACAAGACGCTTCAGGCAACCTTCGTCGGCCGCTTCGTCACCTTCGGGACCACACGCGACCACTCCGCAAGACCTTCAATCAGCATCGCCAGTTGCGCCCCCGTCACCGGCATCGTACCCTCGCGAACAGGTGGCCAGGCAAAGCCCCCATTCTCCAGCCACTTCGTCGCTAGAACCATTCCCGAGCCGTCAAAAACCAGTAGCTTCAAACGATCCGATCGCTTCGATCGGAAGACATAAACGTCACCGCTGTAGGGCTTGCCGCCTAATCCCTCCGCTACCAGCGCGACAAGGCCATGAACGCCTTTACGAAAGTCAATCGGCTGCGTCGCGACGAACACACGGACCATTGGACCGAAAGAGATCATCGCGTCGATCTCACCGCCGCCAGCACGCGCTCCAGCGTCGCGGCGTCGACGCCGACGGGCACGCGCACCGTCGCGCCCGCGATCATCACCTCGATCCGCTCGGCCGGATCCGTCAGAACATGCGCCTTATCGATCGCGTTCGGCTGCGCCTCGACGGCGGCCTCGAGCCTGACTTGCACGAACTGCGGCGCTTCGCTCGACGCGAGCCGCGCCTGGCGCCGCCACACACTGAGCAGTCCCCGGTTCACCCCGTTGCGTCGAGCCACCTCGGAAATGCTCGTCTCCGGATCGGCACTCTCGGCCACGATCCGCGCCTTCTCCGCATCGCTCCAACTGCGCCGTCGCCTCTCCCCTGTGATCACCTCGATCCGCTGATAGGAGGCGGCATCATGCCCGTCTTGATGTCTGTCTTGATGCATGGAACGAGCGTCCCTCGCGTTGTCAAATCCACGCGCGAGTCTCGCTCATCCCGTCCACCTAAACGAGGTGGGGTCGTCGTACCGCTATCGTTCGAAGACGTATATGGCGGCAAACTGGTTGCGGCGATGGACCGGCAGCATCCCCGCGATCTGTTCGATGTCACGCAGCTTTTTGTGCACGAGGGAATCACGGCGGGCATTCGCCGCGCTTTCGTCGTCTATCTCGCGAGCCATAACCGGCCGGTGCACGAGGTTCTGTTTCCATCGCTGCGGGATCTCCGCCAGGAGTTCGAACACAATTTCGCGGGCATGACCACCGAGCCCGTTGAACTCGACGCGCTCTTGGCAGCGCGCGAGCGAATGATGCGCGAACTGCAGCAAGGTCTGAACGCCGACGAGCGCCGCTTCCTGCTGTCGCTGGTTGCCGCAGAGCCCGAATGGTCGCTACTGGGCGTGCCGCACTTGGAGCAGCTTCCCGGCCTGCGATGGAAGCTCCAAAATTTGGAACGGCTTCGGAAGGCCAATGCCCGAAAATTCGCCGAGCAATCGAATGCGCTGGCCCGGCTATTTGGATGAGCGTAGGTGGGCCGTCGCCACGCGCCGCAGGTGATGCGGTGTGACTGCCGACGAGGCCCTTCCGGCCTCCCCATCAGCTATCCATGAAGGGATAGGCGGCACGATGAGGCAGCGCTTGTCGACTTTACGCGCGCGTTCAAAATCGTTTCTCACCGCCTACGGGTGAAGGCCCCGCCTCGCGGCGGGGCCACCTGCGCGGCGTCTTAGTCGCGACTCGGGCGAGACCAGATGAGCGAGTGGCCTTCCTCGCCGTCGACCTCGACCAGCGTCGCGTAGATCGGAGCCGGGAAGCTCGGGTCGTCCAGCTTGACCGAGTAGTACTCGCGGCCCGTGTCCTGGGACTTCTTCTTCCACATGGCGCCGAACTCGATGTTCGCGCCCGCGAAGATGCGGTAGTCCGGGGCCTTGTCTGAAGTGCGTTCGGCCGGAACGATCTTGGTCTTGACGGTGCCTAGCCCGTCTTATTCGCGAGAGGGCGCCTGAGAGGCTGGCGAGCGTGGTGTAAAGCGCTGATGCGGCGTAGGATTCGGTTGCGAAGCCACCCCATCACCTTCAACCGCGAACGCCACGCCCGCCATGACCGATGATACGATTTCAGACCACTATCGAGAAGCAAGAATTCAACACAAATAAAACCTCTGCCTCGCGCTCGATCTCTTCATGCTTGATAGTCTCGTTTCGGAGGCTGATCACCTACCGCGTCTAATAGGCCGCTCGCGCCGGTTTCTTTGGACGCGGCACGACCGCGACTCCACGTTTCGGCACAGAAATGATCGGGAGTCACTCAATCTTTCTTCAACTTAACCCGTCTTATTCGTAAGAGTGCGCCTGAGGGGTAAAGCGCTGATGCGGCGTAGGATTCGGTTGCGAAGCCAACCCCATCACCTCCAACCGCGAACGCCACGCCCGCCATGACCGACGATACGATTCCGCCCTTCTCGTTTCCAGCCGTTCACGCCAAGAAAGTCACAGCTGCCTTCGATGGTGGGCGCCTAACCTCGAACGGGGGCGTGATGCTTCTGGCGATGGCCGAGCGGCGTCTCGGTTTGGCCAACAATCTGGCCCGGGTGTTCCCGGATCGGCGCGATCCGACGCGGGTCGTGCACAGCCTGGTCGATATGCTCCGCGCTCGCATGTTCGCGATCTGCTGCGGCTACGAGGACGCCGACGACCTCGATCATCTGAGGTCCGATCCGGCATTCAAACTGGCCTGCGGACGGCTGCCGGACACGGGCCGGGATTTGTGTTCCCAGCCGACGCTGTCGCGGCTGGAGAATGCTCCGCGCCTGCGCGACGTGATCCGACTGACCTACATTTTGGTCGACGCATGGATGGATAGCTACCCCCACGAGCCGGCATCCGTCACGCTCGACATCGATGATACCTGCGACGTCGTCCACGGCCATCAGCAGCTCTCGCTGTTCAACGCTCATTATGATGAACGCTGCTTTCTGCCGATCCACGTCTACGACACGGAGAAGAGCCGGCCCGTGGCCGTCGTGCTGCGGCCCGGCAAGACGCCGGGCGGCGTCGAGGTGCGTGCCCATCTGCGCCGCCTGGTACGGCATATCCGGACGCGATGGCACAACACGCAAATTACGTTCCGTGGCGACGGGCACTATGCCCGGCCGGAGGCCATGGCGTGGTGCGAGACCAACGGCATCGACTACATCTTCGGTCTGTCCGGCACCAAGCCTCTCGCCAGAAAAGTCGACGAGGTCGCCGACGACATCCGCACGCGACGCGCCATCGAGAACCTGCCGGTTCTGCGTGGCTATACCGAGACGCGCCACAAGGCAAAGTCCTGGGATCGCGAACGGCGCACTGTCGCCCGTATTGAGGCGACGATGCTCGGCCTCGACATCCGCTTCGTCGTCACCAGCCTCGATGTCGGCTCGGCCGAGTGGATCTACGACAGCCTGTATTGCGCGCGCGGCCAAGCCGAGAATCTGATCAAGCTGCATAAGACGCAGCTCGCCTCCGATCGCACCAGCTGCCGTTCGGCGCTCGCCAACCAGGTCCGTCTCGTGCTCCATACGGCCGCTTATTGGCTGATGCTGACCGTGCGCGACGCCATTCCCAAAGCCCGGGAATTGGCCGCTGCCGAGTTCGCGACGCTGCGTCTTCGGCTCTTGAAAATCGCCGCCCGTGTCGTCGAGACCACGAGCCGCATTCGCCTTGCGTTTGCCGCGGCATGTCCCGAAGCCGACCTGATCTGCGGCTTGCCCGGCGCGCTGCTGCCGCTCGGTCCTTGACCGGCGGGGCGTCCGCCCCCGTTCGCCCAACCCATCCCTCAAGCGCGTTGCAAAGTACCGGTCGTCAGGCGGCGAAAAGCCGAAGGCAATCCTGTGCGCCTCGTCAGACAAGATGTGCGGCCGCATCAATCGGGCCCAAAAGCCGCACTCTCACGAATAGGACGGGCTAGATCGTGCACCGCAGTACTGCCACGGGATAGCATCCGTAAGAATTGACTCGGTGACCTGTGCATTATGGTTCGTTATTATGAAACCCTGAATTGAAACTGTGTATGTCACGCCGCTTGTATTCTGTCCACGCTACACCGGTGTAAAATTGCAACACTTGGCAGGGATTTTTGCGCAGCCGAGCGTAGAGGGAGGTCGTCTGGTTGGCGCGCAAAGGGCGAGCTGCTGGACAAGTTTATCTAGCGAATGGGATCATGTACCGGGGGCCTTGCCAGATTGCACGAACAGCACTCTCACCCCCGCCGCATAGCCCAGGAATAAGAAAACAAGGGAATCATGGCTAATCCGACCATGTGCCATCGCGAGTGTGACCACGAATACTAGTGCACACAGTGCGAACCGCGCTTCAGCGGTGCAATGAGCCAACCGCCATAGCGAAAAGCCTGCGAAAATAAGAAGCGCCACCAGAATCGCTGCTGCGATCCAGCCTAGCTCAACCGCTGCCTGCAAGATCGTATTATGAATCTGGCTGTCCTTTATGCAGGACTTACCCATGAAGTGATCCATGCCTATGCCGAACGGTCCGGCGCTGGGGAGAATGGCGAAGGCATCTAAATACAGCTGTTTCCGAATAGCGATCGAATCTTGCAGATCTATGATAGGGCACGATGTGCGTCTGTTGGTGCCGTTTTCGCCTGATTTCGCCTGGCCTTCTACGCCTTCATCGGCACGGATGGCGATCGGCGTGAGGGCGACGACCTGAGCGGGCACAGCAGCTGGAACATAGCTCGAAAATCTAGCGGCCAATTCTATACGAGCAACGTTCCCTATGATGACGCCAACGATCATGAGGCAAATCATTGTAGCTGCGTATCTCCTGCCATGGGCCGGGCTAGATAATAAAGCAAATGTGAGGGCGGCTCCGATCGCCACGAACGAAAATCTCACAAAGGAGGCCGCAAAAACCATTGTCAGCATGACGACTAGAATTCGTGCTGCGATAGCCTGCCGGGTTGTAAGTTTCATACAGACCAATGCAATCATCAGAAAGCCCAGACTCAAAGTGAATTGAAGCGTAGCCGCTCCAAACTCTCCGAATACAACAGGATGAGGCCTGCCATAGCTGTCGCTCCACTGTTCCGGGAGGGCTGGGATGGTCAGAACAGCGCCGATAATCGCGACTACCGCTGTGCAGAGCACAAAGCTTGGCGCGATCGCTTTGCTTCCAGCGAAAAACCGGGCGGACGGATAAGCAACCAACGAAAGTGCCAAGAGAGCAATTTCTTTAGGATCACTACGGATCTCGTTGACAGCAAAAGAGATCGCGATGCAGCAGATGAACATCCCGAACAGAAGATCGCAGAGATCGATAGTGAAGTTCGCCCGGCGGCTGGACAAGAACAGCGCCAACGTCGATCCGGCCATAAAGGCCGCTGTAAATAAAGATCCGGCGCCGGCAAATCCGTGAGCGAAAACCAGTATCGATCCGGTCGAGACGTAGAGCGAAAGCATAAGCCAACGATTGAAGATCGAAGTCATGGGACCCTGGGCCTTGGTCTTTCGGCGGCTGGGGAAAAGTCTGGCTCTGCGAGCCGGATGCGACGATCGAGCGCTTCGCGCGTGCGATGCGTCTCAGTCCACTTGATCCATTTGTCCCAAGAACGCAAGCCGGATCGCATATGCACATTTCTTCCTAGGCAAGCCGTCGAAAAAGCAAAAGAAGATGGGCGACGGCCTACGGTTCGAAATCGTATCTTGTTGATGGTAGCGAAACAGGGTCATCAGAAGGTGGTGAATGATATTTGGCAGGCAATCGTACCAGAAGACGGCCCCCGATCATCTGCTTCGGCGCTTTAGCCTCAGCTGGCCAGAGGTAAGTCCGGGCTAAAATTTCAGCATGAGTTTTCAGCATGAGCGAGGTTCATCGCGGCGCCGCGGCCGCGCGTTCCGCCGCCGGTGAAAAGAGTTTATGCCTCAAAGCCATTCGCCTTTGAGGTTATCGATAGGCCTGGTGGAACGTCTACAAACATCCTTTTCGAACCGACTGTAGGAAGAGAGCGTTCAGCTTTCATTCCTCATGATATAATATCCGGAAGTTTTCTAAGCGTCGGTTCGGATAAGCTGGGCGATCGAACGAGGTACTCATATTCCTTTTCTTATAAGCTGAATTGATTGGGCGCCGAGCTATGGCTGATTTTGGGTGACGCGGCCTGATCAGGCGGCGTGGCTTTCAGTGTTCGGAATGACTTCGATTCCGTCGATGAACTTTACACCGGCGATGACTTTCGGCAACTGGTTCGTGCTCTTCAATCGCCGCCAGGTCTTCGATGCGGCGTCGATGAGCTTGAACACCATCAGCTTCGCGGTTTGTTGCGACAGCGATCCCTTGGTCCGCACCGTTCGGTGGCGCACCGTGGCGAAGACGCTCTCGATCGGGTTCGAGCTGCGTAGGTGGATCCAGTGCTCAGCAGGGAAGTCGAAGAAGGCGAGCAGCGCATGGCGATCCTTGATCAGGCACTCCACCGCACGTCCGTATTTGACGTGGTATTTCTCGACGAAGACGTCGATCGCGGTTTCAGCTTCGGCCCGGTGTGGGGCCAGATAGATGTTCCGCAGGTCGTTCTTCATGAGGCCCTGCACGGATTTGGCGACCTTGTCGAGTACGTTGCTCACTTTATGGCACCAGCATCGTTGGTGCCGCGTGCCGGGAAAGGCCTCGTCCAGTGCCTTCCAGAAGCCGAGGGCGCCGTCGCCGATGGCGAGTTGCGGGGCAATCCGTAACCCGCGTTGCCGCAGGTCGATCAGGAGTTCGCGCCAGCTCTGCGCGCTCTCGCGCACGCCGACCTGGAAGCCGATCAGCTCCTTCTTGCCTTCCGGCGTGGTGCCAATCAGCACCAGCATGCATTCGCTGTGATCTTCCATGCGGGCCTGCAGGTACACGCCATCGGCCCAGATGTAGACATAGCGACGCGCCGACAGATCGCGTCTCTGCCAGCGTTCGTACTCGACCTGCCAATCGGCCTTCAGGCCGGCGATCACCGAAGGCGACAGGTTCGGCGCATCCTTGCCGAGCAGCGCCGAGAGCGCCTCCTGGAAGTCGCCGGTCGAGATGCCGCGCAAATAGAGGACCGGGATCAAGGCATCCAGGCTCTTCGTCCGCCGCGCCCATAGCGGCAGGATTGCCGAACTGAAGCGGAGGCGGTCGCCTGGCCCGCTCGCTCCGCGGTCGCGGACCTTGGGACGAGCGACCTCCACCGGACCGATGCCGGTCGCAATCTCGCGCACCGGACCGTGCCCATGTCGGACCAGGCGCGCTCGACCGTCGGGCAGCGTCAGATTGGCCGTGCTGGCCAGAAACGCGCCAACCTCGATCTCGATCGCCCTGGCAAGCAGGTCCCGCGCGCCGGCTCGAACGATATCGGTCAGTGGATCATCAACCGCGGACGGCTGACGGAAAGCAAGAACATTGGTAGTCTCGGTCATGGCGTATCGCTCTCCTCGAGAGGTTCTGGCAGGCTCGTCACCCGCCTCGATACGCCGCCTTCCTCACACCGTCATCACCCAGATTCCGCCATAGCTCTTGGGCGCCCCGGGATGAACTCACGCATGACCTTGTCGTCGATGTCCTCGACGGCTAGATGCCCTGCGTATTCCCTCAACCAAAAAGGAAACGGACCACTGCATGTGGCGAGTCCACCAGCCCACCTTCGGAGCGGAATAAAGCAGTGCGGAGTTCTTCTGTCCGTGGTGAATTGACCTGAACGTCACGTGGAACTTTGGACGTTTTTGCGATTTGCACACCAGCTTGAAGGCATACAGGTGAACGATGCTTCGTTGGTTTAGCTCAGATCACCAAAAGATCCGGGAGGATCGGAAATACCTACAGGCAAGGGCTCGCCGCCTTTTGCAGAGCTACCTAACATCCAATGAGAATTAAAAGCGCCAATACTACCAGGTTGTCGCTGGCGCAGCTGCAGGATGTCAGCCCGGAGTGACCGATCCCAGCTTACGAGATGTGAAGTTGGCTGAACAGAGTGCAGATGCGGCTATGAGGGTTGTCAAAGGGCGTGTTCGGCAGGCAAAGGATGAGCATGATCACTCGGCCGTACTGATCACCGATGCCTATGCAACCGTGGCCATTGCCTACCGCCGTGCTGCTGCAGTCTACATAGCTGACAAAGAAATGGAGCAGCTAGGGACCGCCGCTGTGCATCTGGTCACCATAGCGAATTCCTTTATGAACGCCCAATTAGAGCAATCAAGTGCAGAGGAGTGATCAGGGGGCCCCTCTACTAATCGATCACTCACCTCGTAGACGTCGCACAAACTGTCTTCCCTAAGCCGCTCGTAAGGCGTTCCCCGGTAGTCTATTGGACAACAAAACTGGGGGATGGCGCGCGCCTGGCATGTCTGTTGGATTGCGCATCGTTATCCTTCTGTGCTGCGCATGTGGTGGCGAGCTATGCGGGAAACTGGGTGATGACGGAATGAGATAGGCGGCGTATCGAGGCGGGTGTCGAGCCTGCCAGAACCTCAAGGAGAGCGATACGCCATGAACGAGCATAGCAACATTGTCCCACTGCGTCAGCCCGATGAGATCGACGATCCACTGACGAATATTTTGCGATCTGGTGCTCGGCAGCTGCTTGCGCAGGCTGTCGAGATGGAAGCCGAGGCGTTTCTCGCCGCGATGAAGGGCTTGAAGCTTCCCGATGGCCGCGACCGCCTCGTGCGGCACGGCCATGGTCCAGTGCGGACGATCCAGACGGGGATCGGCGCCGTCGAAGTCGCCCGGGTAAAGATTCGCGATCGCGCGGTGACCAGCGATGGCGAGCGGATCCGCTTCACCTCGGCGATCCTGCCGTTGTGGGCACGGCGCACGAAGAGCTTGGATGCACTTTTGCCGGTTCTGTACCTGCGAGGCATCTCGACGGGCGACTTCCAGGAGGCGCTGGCGGCGCTCTTGGGCAAGGATGCGCCGAATCTTTCTCCAGCGGTGGTTTCCAGACTGACGACGGAGTGGCAGCTCGAGTACGAGCGTTGGCAGAAGCGCGATCTGTCGGCGCGCCGGTACGTATACGTGTGGGCGGACGGCGTCTTCCTGCAGGCTCGCATGGAAGACCACAGCGAATGCATGCTGGTGCTGATCGGCGCGACGCCGGAAGGCAAGAAGGAACTCATCGGCTTCCAGGTCGGCGTGCGCGAGAGCACGCAGAGCTGGCACGAACTGCTCGTCGAGGCGAAAACCCGTGGGCTGAAGATCGCCCCGGAAATCGCCGTCGGTGACGGCGCGCTCGGCTTCTGGAAGGCGCTCGACGAGGTCTTTCCCGCCACGCGACATCAGCGGTGCTGGGTGCACAAAACCGCGAATATCTTGAACAAAGTCGCAGTGTCGGTACAGGCCAGCATGAAGAAGGATCTGCGCGAGGTCTATTTGGCGTCCAACCGAGCTTCGGCCGAAGTGGCGATCGATGTCTTTGCCGAGAAATACGGAGCGAAGTACGACAAGGCGGTCGAGTGCCTGACGAAAGATCGCGACGCAATGCTTGCGTTCTACGAATTCCCCGCCGAGCATTGGGACCACTTGCGGACGACGAATCCCATCGAAAGCGTGTTCGCGACGGTCCGGCACAGAACGGTGCGCACGAAAGGTTCGTTATCGTCAACGACTGCCAAGTTGATGGTGTTCAAGCTGCTCTGCGCCGCATCAAAGACCTGGCGGCGGCTGAAAGGCACAAATCAGTTGCCGAAGGTCATCGCAGGTGTCAGATTCGAAAACGGCATCGAGGTCATCCAAGTGCCGGAAAACCACGCCGCCTGATCGCCTCGTCACCCAAAATCCCGCATAGCTCTGTGGTGGCTGGGACACCGCAGGTGTCGAGTTTGGTCAATTGCCACGGCCCCAGCCTCAAGTGCAGGCCCCTAACCCCCGGACCGGCAGTGCGTCTCAACCCACGGCAGATTATGCCGATGAGCCTGATTCTGCATGAACTCGTCACCAACGCTTGGAAGTACGGAGCGTTCTCCAACGCTGAAGGGCTGGTCCACTGGGCTCGCGTGCGATGAACCATGCGTCCCCATTTGGGCTCCGGTATAGCTCGCGCCGGTCTGACATTTTTTCCTCCCTGCTGCTCCGGACACTGTTTGACGAACGCTTCGGGATGCGGAGATCAGTGAAAATAAGAAAGCTGATTTTCCGTAATGACGCGTTCAATGTTCTCGGACGTGCACTTGATGCGATACCCTCCGGCCTCTGGCGCTCTTTCTTCCAGCCCTCGAAGGCTTCGCGTAGCGTGCCTCCTTGTTGGCCCGTAGGAAGCTCAGGGAGCACGTAGGCGGATGGAGGCGTCTCAATCGGCTCACCCGCATTCGGTCTCTCGATGTCTCTGAGAGCGCGAACGTAGGCTGTTAGCACTGCCATGCCGAGCTTTCGGTACGACTGGCTCTTGCGGTCAACATTGAGTTGGAAATCACTCAGCAGCTCGTCCAGCTCTTCTCGGATGACGCTGATGTCGCCGCGAGCCAACGCGGGCGGGACGATGGCCAGCTCGTACTCGAGTGTGCAACGCGCTTCAGCACTTCGCGGTCCGACAAGCCAGCCTCTGGCGTTGCACCAACGGAAAATGAGGTTTGATACTCGATACCCGCCGCACTGAGCTGCTTCGCGATGCTTTGAAACAACGGCTCGGAGCCAGTGCCCTCGCGGCGCTCCTCCTC
The DNA here is from genome assembly GCF_017565645.3 of Bradyrhizobium barranii subsp. barranii. NCBI lineage: Bacteria > Pseudomonadati > Pseudomonadota > Alphaproteobacteria > Hyphomicrobiales > Nitrobacteraceae > Bradyrhizobium > Bradyrhizobium barranii. The sequence goes on along the minus strand of NZ_CP086137.1, from coordinate 275,015 downwards.
ATCATTCGCCAATCTGGCTGCGTAGTATGCTTCCGCCATGCGCTTTATCTGCGCATCAGTCAGCGATGGAATTACGGGACGCTCCTTCAACAGCGCTTCTGCATCGGCAATCGTCCGGTCGAAGTCGGCAAGGACGTGCGTTGCGGCCACATTCGCCGCCTTGAGGTCTTTGGTCCCCAGTGACTTCTTTAGGAAGACTTGGCGACCACGGCCTGAATTGAGCACGCGCGCGACCGCTTTTTGAAGGCGTTCGGGCACCTTCCGCTGCGCATAGTAAGTCCCGTGTTCCTCACATTCGGGCCGAAGAACCTTCATTACGCGAGCCGCGCGGCTCGTTCACAAGGCAGGCGGCTCCCTAAGAGACGTGCAGCTCTTGGCTGGCCATCGCTCGATCCAAACAACCCAGCGATACATCGATGGTGACAGCGATGCCCAAAGGAGGCTCGTATCTTTGATCTAGCAAAGTCTCGATCATTGGCAGCGACGGGGCACTCTCGGTCCACCGGCGCAGCGGCGGTCAGGTACGCAATCGGCCTGATCGAGGCCATATGCCGCAATAGCAGTGGCCAACTCTCGTCCGCTCCTCAACTCAGTATCAGCTCGCCAGATCCCGACCTTCGTGAAATCGTGCGAGCTCGGGAAACGCCGCTCCTATTCAGCTGGATGGTCGAAACGTTCTCCTTCCAGGGAATTTCAGACAGAGTCGCTAAGTCGTACCTTCAGGCTCACGGCGGAATAACCTGGCAAGAGATCAGTCAGACGGCATGTGACCCAGCGTGCCATCTCCTGGACAGTTACTGGACCTACGAGAACTGCCGCTACGACAAGACCCGGCATGCTTGCAGCCATCTCAAACTTATCGACCGATGTCCGGTTCCGAAAGCTCCGCTCAGGAACGGTCACCTCAACCAAACCGCCTTTAGCCCGTCCTATTCGTGAGAGTGCGGCTTTTTGGCCCGATTGATGCGGCCGCACATCTTGTCTGACGAGGCGCACAGGATTGCCTTCGGCTTTTCACCGCCTGACCACCTGTACTTTGCAACGCGCTTGAGGGATAGGTTGGGCGAACGGGGGGCGGACGCCCCGCCGGTCAAGGACTGAGCGGCAGCAGCGCGCCGGGCAAGCCGCGGATCAGGTCGGCTTCGGGACATGCCGCGGCGAACGCAAGGCGAATGCGGCTCGTGGTCTCGACCACACGGGCAGCGAGTTTCAAGAGACGAAGACGCAGCGTCGCGAACTCGGCAGTGGCCAATTCCCGGGCTTTGGGAATGGCGTCGCGCACGGTCAGCATCAGCCAATAAGCGGCCGTATGGAGCACGAGACGGACCTGGTTGGCGAGCGCCGAACGGCAGCTGGTGCGGTCGGAGGCGAGCTGTGTCTTATGCAGCTTGATCAGATTCTCTGCTTGGCCGCGCGCGCAATACAGGCTGTCGTAGATCCACTCGGCCGAGCCGACATCGAGGCTGGTGACGACGAAACGGATGTCGAGGCCGAGCATGGTCGCCTCAATACGGGCGACGGTGCGCCGTTCGCGATCCCAGGACTTTGCCTTGTGGCGCGTCTCGGTATAGCCACGCAGAACCGGCAGGTTCTCGATGGCGCGTCGGGTGCGGATGTCGTCGGCGACCTCGTCGACTTTTCTGGCGAGAGGCTTGGTGCCGGACAGACCGAAGATGTAGTCGATGCCGTTGGTCTCGCACCACGCCATGGCCTCCGGCCGGGCATAGTGCCCGTCGCCACGGAACGTAATTTGCGTGTTGTGCCATCGCGTGCGGATATGCCGTACCAGGCGGCGCAGATGGGCACGCACCTCGACGCCGCCCGGCGTCTTGCCGGGCCGCAGCACGACCGCCACGGGCCGGCTCTTCTCCGTGTCGTAGACGTGGATCGGCAGAAAGCAGCGTTCATCATAATGAGCGTTGAACAGCGAGAGCTGCTGATGGCCGTGGACGACGTCGCAGGTATCATCGATGTCGAGCGTGACGGATGCCGGCTCGCGCGGGTAGCTATCCATCCATGCGTCGACCAAAATGTAGGTCAGCCGGATCACGTCGCGCAGGCGCGGCGCATTCTCCAGGCGTGACAGCGTCGGTTGGGAACACAAATCCCGGCCCGTGTCCGGTAGGCGACCGCAGGCCAGCTTGAATGCGGGATCGGACCGCAGATGATCGAGGTCGTCGGCGTCCTCGTAGCCGCAGCAGATCGCGAACATGCGCGCGCGGAACATATCGACCAGGCTGTGCACGACCCGCGTCGGATCGCGCCGATCCGGGAACACCCGGGCCAGATTGTCGGCCAAACCGAGACGCCGCTCGGCCATCGCCAGAAGCATCACGCCCCCATTCGAGGTTAGGCGTCCACCATCGAAGGCAGCTGTGACTTTCTTGGCGTGAATGGCTGGAAACGAGAAGGGCGGAATCGTATCGTCGGTCATGGCGGGCGTGGCGTTCGCGGTTGGAGGTGATGGGGTTGGCTTCACAACCGAATCCTACGCCGTATCAGCGCTTTACACCACGCTCGCCAGCCTCTCGGGCGCCTCTTACGAATAAGACGGGCTAGTAGTAAGCTCGGCGGCTTTCCTTCTCGCCTTGGTATTGCGGCTGGATTCGGAGCTCTTCGTCCAGAACGAATTCGAATATTTCGCCGCAGCGGCTCTATTCGGCCTAACCGTCAGCCTTGTCGGTTTTGCGCTTGGCATAAACCGGGGGGGTGTGGCGCTACGCCTCGCTGCCGGATCTTGTCGCGATCATGAAGGCAGCAACAGTTTCGGCGGCGGTCTTCATCGCCGCGCATTTCTTTTTCGTACGGCTCGAAGCCATCCCTCGCTCTTCGATCATTATCGCTTGGGCCTTCCTAGTCGTCTTCCTGGCAGCGACTCGCGCTGCCTACCGCCTCTACCGCAACCAACGCGACGTGCACCGCTTTACGGACGCTTCGGGCCGCCCTGCCAAGCGCGTTCTCAGCGAACGCGGCGACTTGGCTGAGAAATACTCGCCGCTGCGCTCAATTATCGAACGCGCGATCGAGCTGAAGTACGTCGACTCGGCCAAGCGGCCGGATTGGCGCCTTTCGGCAAGCCCGGCTCTGATTTATTCGGGGGTCTGACAATGAAAGCAAAGACGGTAACTGAAACGCGCGCAGAGATCCGCGGCATGGTCGCGAAGCTTGACGAGATCTGTAAAGCCGATGTGCGCAAGCACGCCGCCAAGAAGAAGCCAAGCCGTGGCGCGCGATTGCGTCAGGCTGAGGCATCGGTGAAGGACGCTAAGCCGCGCGACCGCCGCTTGGTGTTCAAGGAAATGGATCAGTAACGCCGCGCGCCGGTTGTTCCTTTCTACCGGCCGCGACAGGCGAGACGCGATCGGGGAACGTCGCGTCTCGCCACCAATCAATACAAAGCAGGGAATTATTTGATGAGAGATATTATCCAGAATCTGGGCTTTACCCCAACCATTGTGCCTGCGGTGCAGGCTGCCACGATCAACGGTACGAGCGTTGATACAAACGGCTTTGAATCGGCCGCGCTTGTCATCAACACTGGCGCGATCGTCGGCGCTGCAAGCTTCAGCGCGAAGTTGCAGGACTCCAGCGACGGCACCAACTTTACGGATGTTCCTGCAACACTGCTTGTCGGGGCGCTGCCTGGCGCGCTCGCAGCAAACAGCGCGTACAAACAGGGATACCTCGGTGCAATCCAAAGGTCGCGCCGGTCAATTAGTTAGCGGCGCGGATGTTGATGTGGTCGGCGCGTCGCGGGAACAGCCGCGTCGGCCCATCAACAATTCCGGCTAAGTCGCGCCTCGCAACGGATCGCCGGCCAGATGCCGGCGCGGTCTAACAACATGGCGCTGTGTGCGCAAACTACGCCCTTATCCGACACCGCACGACGGCGATGTAACCGCGCGCAGCGGACGCGAGGCTGTAGGTCAAGCGGATGGCTCGTTCTCGTTCAGTACATCCACAAAACGCGCGTGTAGCGTTATCTCATGCTTTGACCCGTCAAGCAGAACACGAAGGCGGTGGCGCGTTCCGCCAGATCCGAGAACAACGCCATGTCGGCCGACCATTCTGGGACCCGCCGCTGCGTTCACGATGATCCGCTGCCCTTTCACCATCTCGTTTTTGACGAGGGTGAGGTCCAATGGGTTCGGCAGGCTGCGTCTGTTTGGCGGAGGCATGGTGGAAACTTAGCGCCGCCGGACGCGACGCAAAACGTCTCGTCGTCGTACCAGGTGGTTTGCGATCAGCAGCCTGACAGCCAAGACGGCGAGCGCGACAGTAACAATCTCGCAGATCATTTGGACCTCGAAAGGTTCATTTACCTCACGAGATCATCAGATCGTCAAGCCTCGTTGTGTTGCGCGACGAAATCTACGTTCGACCATCGTTTGGAGACGAATTTCCCAACGACGACTTTCAACGCCAATTCGGCCAACTGCCGATCAAGCTAAAACGTCAGCTTGCGACGGCGCTGCCTGCGATCAGAGACTGATTGCCAAGTCACCGCCCTATCCTGGTAGTTGCTCTAGGGCATTCGTCCGGAGGATACGTTGCCCGGTCAGCTTCTCCCTCCCTTGAGGCTGGCCACCGAAGTTAGCGGCGCGTGGTAGGGACAGCGCCTCCTCGGTTCACGTCAAGGCGCCGAATCACGTTGCCGCTAGCTTCACCGGCAGCGCGGGCGCGATAGGGACAGCGTCGGCTACGCAGTCCGACGCCGAGTCGCGCCCGCACCGCCACGATCTGGGATCGATAAGCATCACGGACACTCAGGGAGGGAAAGGAGATTGTCCGGTTGAATTCCGTCCACTGTTGTCTTGATGTACTTGTGTCGGCCATCGGTGGCGACGATGACCTCGACAGTGACGCCTGATTCTTCGACGTAGTACTCCCACTCGCGGCTTTCGAGGTCTCGGATAGTCTTCTTAACGGATAGCTTCCATCGCGTTCCGTCTGAATTTACCCCGCCGACATTTTTGATTCTCTCGTGTGCGTTTCGCCTGTCAGTCTTGTTTATGCAACGGATGCGCACGCGTTTGGGCATGCGGGTGTCTCCCATCTGGGCAAGCTGTCGGACCAGCTTAGAGACTGGTCGAGGAGGAGGGACCCGCCGATTCTGGTAGGTGCCCCGGTTACTTGTCTGCGCCATTATCTGGGGCGCCTGGAAGAATGTGACCCTCTCAGGAGCAGGGTGGCCAGCCCCAGTCTTCGCGGACGGGCTGGCCACCATCGCTTGCCGCGCAATCTTACAGGGGAGCTATCCGGTTTTCGCCCCGACGTCGATATCAAGATCGTCTACACGGGACTGCGGCCGGGCGAAAAGCTGTTCGAGGAGCTTTTCGACCCCGGCGAGACACTGAGCCAGACCGGCGCACCCGGCATTCTCGCCGCCTCGCCCCGCTACATAGAGCGCGCGCTCATCACGCGCATCATCGACGACCTCCATCGGCTAGTCGAAAATCACGATGTCGCCGGTGCCCTTCGGCTGCTGCTGGCGAGTGAACTTGGCTTCACTCCGAATGCGGAGATTGCGGCAATGATGAATGCCGGCGGGTCCGATCGTGCGCGTCACTCGACGCTTCTTGAGGAAGGCGGACTATGAATAAACGTTCGTGCGCTGACTCGGCGATCGATCCAAGGGCGTTGGGGAAGACGTTTTCGACGAGCAGCAGCAAACAGGTCACCCTGATCAGCGCGACGACCGCTGTCGGCAAGTCCGCTTTAAGCCTGAAGTCGAATGGTAAGCCTGAAGTCGAATGGTCTGCGGGTCTTGGTTGTCAGTCAGCATTTCTGGCCAGAGAACTTGCGAATTAACGAAGTCGTTCTCTCGCTTCGTGCCTGCGGCGTGGATGTTGAGGTGCTGACCGGCCAACCCAACTATCCCAAAGGTGAAATCTACGACGGCTATAGCGCCACCGGTGTTGGATCGAAGCGACATCCGTTGGGCTATATGATCCACAGGGTTCCAGTCGTGCCGCGTGGTGGGGGCGGCGCTTTGCGCCGCATGGCGAACTATGGTTCGTTCGTCCTTAGCGCACTCCTCTTCGCGCCGCGGCTTACCCGCGGCAGACCATACGACGTGATCTTCGTTTATGCGATCTCACCGATTCTTCAGGGACTACCGGCAGCATTCCTGAAGCTTCTGAAGCGAGCGGCGCTCGTCATATGGGTACAGGATCTTTGGCCCGACAGCCTGGAATCGACCGGGTATGTCCGCAACAAGGCCGCGCTTGCCGCTGTCGCCGCCCTGACAGGCTTCATCTACCGGCGCGCCGATCTCCTGCTTGCCCAATCGCGTGGGTTCGTCCAGAAGATCCGGGAGTCGGCGGGGCGCCGTGTGCCGATCGCCTATCACCCTAATCCGGGCGACATCGCCCTGGTGGAGAGGAGCCCCGCCGCTCCGTCTTCGCTGGCGATGGAGCCAGACTGCTTCAATGTTGTTTTTGCCGGCAATCTCGGTTCAGCGCAGGCCCTTGAGACGGTCGTCGCTTGCGCTGAAACTATAGCGGATCCGTTGATTCGGATTATTTTCGTGGGTGCGGGAAGTCGCGCGACCTGGCTGCGCGAGGAAACCGCTCGGCGGGGCCTTCGCAATATCGAACTGGCCGGCCAGTATCCGGCCGAGGCGATGCCTGCGATTTTCGCTCAGGCCTCCGCACTGCTCGTAACGCTCCGGCGAGCCGATAGTCTCGCCTTGACCATCCCAAGCAAGATTCCCAGTTATCTGGCCGCCGCCCGCCCGATCATCGGCGCTCTCGACGGGGAGGGGGCGGACCTCATCCGCGACGCCGAGGCGGGACTCGCTGTTCCGGCTGAAGACTCTGCGGCGCTTGCCTCGGCCATACTCGAAATGCGAAACCTCCCTGCCGCGCGGCGCGAAGCGATGGGTGCTGCGGGGAGAGCCTATTTCGACCAGCATCTCGCTCCGGGGGCCTTGGCCCAAGATTTGGTGCGGCATTTTCATGAGGCCCTCGGCCGTTCGAGACAAGGCAGAACATGATAACGGAGAACTCGAACACAACGGTGCTCGTGCTTGGCGCGACCGGAATGCTCGGCAATGCGATGTTTCGAGGCTTTGCCGAAAGCGCCGGCTACCGTGCCTTCGGCTCGACGCGATCGAAAGGACTGCAGGCCTTGTTCCCAGAGGCGCTGAGGTCCAATCTCATCAGCGATATTGATGTCGAGAACGTCGATGCGCTCAGCAGGATTCTGACCGACGTCAGGCCGGACGTGGTGATCAACTGTGTCGGCCTCATTAAGCAGTTGTCGGAAGCCAAGGACCCACTTGCCGCGCTTCCGATCAACGCGCTTCTCCCGCACCGGTTGGCAAGGCTTTGCCGGCTGGCCGGCGCCCGCCTCGTCCACATCAGCACCGATTGCGTTTTCGACGGCGTCAGAGGCAACTATTCGGAGGAGGATCGGCCGAACGCGGACGATCTCTACGGTCGCAGCAAGCTTCTTGGCGAGGTCGATTACGAGAACGCAGTCACGCTGCGGACTTCAATCATCGGGCATGAACTGAATAGTGCTCACGGCTTGATCGGCTGGTTCCTGTCGCAGTCGAGTAGCGTCAAGGGCTTCACCAAAGCGATCTTCTCGGGGCTGCCGACCGCCGAGCTTATGGGTCTCGTCCGCGATTTTGTCCTGCCCGATCGTTCGCTTCGCGGCCTCTATCATGTATCGGCCGCGCCGATCAGCAAATACGAGCTGCTCAGGATCGTCGCTGATAATTATGGTCGGGCGATCGACATCGTGCCGGACGAGACGCTCGTCATCGACCGCTCGCTCGACTCCAGCCGCTTCCGCCGCAGGACCGGCTATCAACCGCCGGAATGGCCGGCTCTCGTGCGCATCATGCGTGATTTCGGCTGATTCAGGCTTTCGCGAGGATTGGAATGTCTATGTTCGCTGGCAAGACGCTGCTCGTCACGGGCGGAACGGGCTCCTTCGGCAATGCCGTTGTCGCACGTTTCATCAATACCGATTTTGCTGAGATCCGCATCTTCAGCCGGGATGAGAAGAAGCAGGAAGACATGCGGCAGTCGCTAAAGGACCACCGTCTGAAATTCTATATCGGCGACGTTCGGGACAGCGCTGCGATCAACGATGCCGTTCGTGGCACCGACTACATCTTCCATGCGGCGGCACTAAAGCAGGTGCCGTCCTGCGAATTCTATCCGCTGGAGGCCATCAAGACGAACGTCCTAGGCGCCGAGAACGTACTGCGGGCCGCGATTGAGAACGACGTCCGGCGTTGCGTGGTCCTGAGCACGGACAAGGCTGTCTATCCCGTGAACGCCATGGGCCTTTCCAAGGCGATGATGGAAAAAGTGATGATCGCCAAGTCACGCCTCACGGACAGCAGCAAGACGGTCGTCTGCGCCACGCGCTACGGCAACGTCATGGCATCGCGCGGCTCAGTCATCCCGCTGTTCCTGGAGCAGATCCGGCAGGGCCGTCCTCTGACCGTGACCGACCCGAAGATGACGCGCTTTCTTATGTCGCTCGACGAATCGGTCGATCTGGTGCTCTATGCCTTCGCGCATGCAGGGCCCGGTGATATCTTCGTCCAGAAGGCGCCGGCCTCTACGATCGGTGACCTCGCCCGGGCGATCCGTGAAGTTCTGAACTCTGACAACCCGATCCGTGTCATCGGAACCCGGCACGGGGAAAAGCTATACGAGTCGCTCGTATCACGGGAGGAGATGGTGCGCGCGGAGGATCTCGGCACCTACTACCGTATCCCAGCGGACTCGCGGGACCTCAACTACGATAAGTATTTTACTGACGGCATTCGCGAGGTCTCAGACGGGACAGACTATACTTCGCATAACACCCGTCGTCTGGACGTTGAAGAGATCAAGGAAGTCCTATTGCGGCTCGACCTCATTCAGGAAGCCGTGCATGCTTAAGGTCATGACCGTTGTTGGAACGCGGCCGGAGATCATCCGCCTGTCCCGCATCATCGAGACGTTCGATGCGCATTTCGCGCATGTCCTGGTCCATACTGGGCAGAATTACGACTACGAACTCAACCAGATCTTCTTTACCGAGCTTGGCATCCGCACACCCGACCAATTCCTCGAGGCCGCAGGCGAATCCGCTGCCACGACGATCGGCAAGGTTATCATTGCGGCCGACGAGGCGATGGAGGCACATCGGCCGGATGCGCTTCTCGTGCTTGGAGACACCAACAGTTGTCTCGCCGCGATCGCCGCCAAGCGCCGGAAAATTCCGATCTTCCACATGGAGGCAGGCAACCGTTGCTTCGACTTTCGCGTTCCGGAAGAGATCAACCGTCGCATCGTCGATCACACGGCGGACATCAATCTAACCTATAGTCAGATCGCCCGCACCTATCTCCTGCGCGAGGGCTTTCCGCCCGATCAGGTGATCGTCACCGGCAGCCCGATGCGCGAGGTTCTGACACATTACCGGGCGGGGATCGAGAATTCCGACGTGTTGAACAGGCTCGGGCTGTCCCCTGGGCACTATTTCATCGTCAGCGCGCATCGGGAAGAAAATGTCGACTCGCCTGAGCGGCTCGGCATGCTCATTGACATCCTAACGGTCCTTGCCACGAGGTACCACGAGCCGGTTATCGTCTCCACCCACCCGCGCACGCGCAAGTGCATAGACGCCCTCGGCGTATCCTGCCCTGTCAACGTCCATTTCGAGAAGCCCTTTGGGTTCCTGGACTATGTGAAGCTGCAATGCGAGGCGCGCGCCGTTCTGTCGGACAGCGGCACGATAACCGAGGAAAGCGCGATCCTTAACTTTCCGGCGCTGACCTTGCGGGATGTGCATGAGCGCCCCGAAGGTGTCGAGGAAGCTTCCGTGATGATGACGGGTCTGAATGTCGAGCGCGTTCTCGGCGCGCTCGCGATCCTCGAGGGGCAACCGCGAGGCCGCGACCGGCTGCTGCGGATGCCGGCGGATTACGAGCCCTGCAATGTTTCCGATAAGGTGTTACGCATAGTCCAGAGCTATACAGAGTTTGTAAATCAGCGCGTCTGGAAGAAGACGGACTGACAAGCCAGAGCAGGGTATGGTGATCCGTAAGCAGTTGCGCTAGGCACGGGCAGCGTCGAAGCCGTCGACCTTTATTGAATTCCGCTCGGCAGAGCGCTTCCGCGTCGCGATGAAAGGTTCTAGAGTTCCAAGACGTCTCGATGGTGATGTGCAAATGCGAGCTTCAAGTATGCCATTATGGAAAGGCAAGGGGCGGAGAATCTGATGCCGGCGGATTCTATTGCAGACGGGCCGCACGTTCATCTCATTCCATATCCAGCTTGGGTCCGCACCGAGCCGCGAAATGCCGATATTGAGGCTCTGCGTGGCTATGCAATCTCGATTACAATCATTGCCCATCTCGGAACATTGGTGCCCGAATGGGGCGATTGGACTGGTTATTTTTGGCTAGGCGGGGGCGTGGACCTGTTCTTTTGTCTGTCCGGATTCCTAATCACGCGCTCACTTCTAGCATCGCTACAGACGTCCCCCGCTTTCGGCTGGTATGCGACAACCTTCTGGGTGCGCCGGATCTTTCGGCTTTTCCCCGCGGCCGTCTTTTGGTCGACGGTAGTTTTCTTTCTCTCGCTCGCCATGGGTGACTTGCCGGCGCTGGGGCTAACAAGCTCTCTGATTGATACTTGGACCGCAAGCTTCTTCAATGTTGTTAATTTACATATCTATTATTGTTACACGTATCTCTCCGATCGATGCTCTGGTAATGCCCTATGGCATTACTGGAGCCTGTCGCTTGAAGAACAGTTCTATCTGTTCATCTCGTTAAACTTATTTTTTGTCCGCCGTCCAAAATCGTTGATCATCCTTTTCCTCGCCGGCGCGCTTACGCAGGCATGGATCCAACGGCCTTGGGGTGGCTTGCTCTGGTTCATTCGCAGCGACGCACTCTTGTTCGGTTGCGTGACAGCGCTTTCGATGCATCACCAGATTGATGCCCGCATTCGCCAATACATGCGCGGGCACCGGCTCGTGGCGCAGGCTCTTCTCGGATTTTTCATGACGACGCTGATCGTCACAGCACGGGCACAGATCTCAACCCATTATATGGGACTGGTCTCGCTGTCGGCCGGCGCAATCGTCTTCATCGTCGCATCGGATAGTTCATACCTCACGAAGGCGCGGTGGATGGAGTGGATTGCGCGCTACGCAGGATCGCGATCGTACTCGCTTTATCTAGTGCACCTTCCCACTCTCGCCCTGACGAGGGACGCGACTCTGTCGCTGGCATCAACTATGCTTGAACGCGAAAATGGACGCATGATCACTCTTCTGGTCGCGATTGTGGCCGCGCTCGCGCTGGCAGAGATTTCGTATCGGTTCCTAGAAGAGCCGTTGCGCCTCTTCGGACGCCGGATTACGCAGCGCCGATCGGCGTTCTCGTTATCTCTCTTGTCGCGCAAAGTGCCGGTACATAGCATCATCGCAGGTTGCTTCGTGCCAACTGAAGACGAAAAGCAGCAGGAAGTTGTCAGGCAGGAGCGGAATCGAAGTGGCATGACCCTCGATCATGAAAGCGCCTCCAGCGTCTCCGATACACTGGCGCTCACGCAACCATTGCGCCAGGGATGACGGATTTGGCGCCGCTCACGGCAGGCGCGGAGACGCCGCCAGCAGTTCCAACCTTCCGCAGCGCCGGAGCGTCAGCGCTTTTCAGCCGCGGCGTCGTCATTATCGCGGGATTTGGCAATTCGCTCCTTCTTCCACTCGTGCTGAATCAACGAGGCATCGGACAATACTTTCTAGCGCAGTTGATTATCGCTGGGCTTGCGACCTTCTGCCAACTGGGCTTTACCTTTTCCATTCCGAGCCAGGTGACGGACGCGGTGGCCCGGAAGGATCTAGGACGGGCGCGAGGTCTGGCGGCAACGATCTTGTGTTTCTCGACTGGGCTCGGAGTGATCGTCGTCGTCGTGGTAGTCGCAGCGTCTCCATGGATCGTAGAGTTCCTCGACCCGGCTGATCGGGCCACCTGGATCGCCGCGCTGCCGATCATCGCAGCGATCGGGTCCTTGGCCAGTCTGACGGCCGTCATAGTCGAGCTTCTGCGGGCGGTGCATGCCGTCCGGGCCGCCGCCAACTTGGCCGCGCTGGCCAGCATTTTCGCCGCCGCCTATGCCGGCCTCGTACTGGCGATCGGGGAGCGGGCGACGCTGAGCGGCGCCCTGTTTGCTATCCTCCTTGGATCGGTAGGAAGTGTCACGCTTGGTCTCGCGCTCTTCTGGCTGCGGTCTGCCAACTGGCCGAGATCCGCGCACAAGCCTGCGCAAGCCACTGCGGTACTGCGTGAGACGCTTCCCAATCTATTCACGACGCTTGTCCTATTCGGTCTTGCAAATCTTGACATGCTCATTCTCGGCAGCCTTGGCAGCATGAATGAGGTCGCCCAGTATGGCCTGGCGCTGCGCTTTTCCGCCCTGATGGTGATGCCTCTCGCAATTGCGAATGCCGCCGCTGCGCCGCTTGCAGTACATGCTCGATCGACAGATGACATCGCAACCCTCTACAGCATCCTGGCGCGCGTCGTATTTGGAGGTGCCGGCGTAGCGGCGGTGCTTTATATCGGCTTTGCGGCTGTCGGCTACGGCTTCATCGCGCTCTGGAATGCGAATTACCAGGACGCCTACTGGCTAACTCTCCTGCTCGGACTGGGTAACGTGCTTCACGCCTGCGGCGGGGCGGCTGGCGTCCTATTGATGATCTGGGGTGATCAGAGTCGCGCTTTCATGATCGTGGTCGGCACCAGCGCGGTGACGATTATTCTGTGCCTCCTCGGCTATCGTTTTGGGGGCGTGTTTGGACTAGCCGTTGCTGCCGCTTTTGGGAATGTGTCGCAGGTTACCTGCTTTGTCTTGCGGGCGCGTGCCCGGTTCGATGTAGATCCTTCGCTTCCAGGTCAATGGCGGGCCAGTTTTGCCTCGCGGGGGAGATGCAATCCACCGGTGGCCGCCTCTTCGGAGGGAAGGCTGAGACGATGACAAGTGCGCCTTTTTCGCAAGGCGTTCCCGAGGTGGTCGTCCTCGGCGGCACCGGCTTCGTGGGACGCGCTCTCGCCGAGACATGGCCGGCCGTTCACCGGCGTCCGCGTTATCTCGTGCATCGCTCGTTTCCCCGATGGCTGTCCGATTCCGGCATCAGGGTGCAGCGGGTCGATCTCGACGATCCTTCCGAGGTACGGGCGGCGCTGGCAGGCGGCAATGTGCTCATCAACCTTCTGCGCCCTGACGGTCGGGGCTGGTATCCGAACCTGCTGCGGCGGCTAGGTCCGAGCTTCGGGGACGTAGGCCTGCGCCGCTGCGTCCATGCGAGCAGTATCGATGTCTATGCGGGCTCCGCTCAGGGCCTAATTGACGAGGAAACCCCTGTCCGGCCGCTGTCGCGTTACGAGGAGGAGCACTGCGAAGCTGAGCGCAATATCGCGGGAGGCTTCCCCGAAGCAGCAATCTTGCGGCTTGGAGCGGTGTTCGGTCCGGGCGGACGCAACGTCGTAAGCTTTGCGCAGGAGATGGCGGATGCGTCATTCCCAAAGCTGGCCCTGCGCCGCGCGCTCTACGGCGAGCGGCGCATGCATCTGGTCAGTGTCGGGCTCGTTGCGCGCGCCCTTATACATTTTGCAGTCGACGTATGTGTTGACGCACCGACAGTGGTTCTGTTGACGCAAGACGACGATTCCGACAACAACTTCGCGTTTGTCCAGGATACCCTTGCTGAAAGCTTTGGTCGCCAACCGCTACGCAACGTGCCGGCTCTGCCTCCTGCCGCGCTGAGCCTCGCGCTCCGTTTGCGGGGCCTGCCGAGCCAAGCCGCGAGGCGGCGCTTCTCGGCCCAAAAGGCTAAGGGCTTTGGCTTGAGAGCGGACGGATTCGGCGAGGCACTGCGGAACTATGCGCGCATGCTCGCCGTAGACGCTGAAGAGCGCCACATATGAGGATCCTCCTTACTACCATTTCCTTGAGTTCGAAAACGGGCGGCGGCACCGCGGAACGGACCCGTCGGCTTGCGCGCCACCTTGCGGCTCAGGGACATCGCTGCATGCTGGCAACGATGGAGGATGGCGATCTTGCCGACGAACTGCGCAGCGCGGGGATGCCGGTCTATGCTTCGCCCGCAATCAAGTTGCGCTTCCGCGTGCCACTAATCCGCCCAGACAGGCTGGCTGAAGCCGTGCGCTCCGCGGACGCGATTCACATCCTGGGCTACTGGAATCTTTTGTCGGTCGCGACGGCCTTTACGGCGACCCGATTCCGCAAGCCCTATGCGTTCAGCGCAGCGGGCGAGTTCGTTGGCCTGGAACGGCCGCGGCCCATCGCGCGCGCGTTCCATGTGCTGCTTGGGAGATTCATGCTGCGCAACGCTGGTCTAATTGTGGCGATTACGCCCTTGGAGCGGATGCAAATCATCCAGCGTCTCGGACTGGCTCCTAATCGGGTCGTGGTCGTTCCGAACGGCGTCGAGCCTTCTCCATCGCCGTCATCAGGAGCTGCGGTCGCTCTGCCGGACGAACCATTTATCCTTTTTGTCGGCCGCCTCGCCGAGGTGAAGGGGCCGGATCTTCTCCTGAAGGCCTTCGCCGCTGTCGCTGCGGCTCATCCAGACGTCGCGCTCGTGATGGCGGGCCCCGACTTTGGTATGGGTGCGCAACTCCGGCAGGAGGCCGCTAGACGGGGCCTTGAGAGGCGCGTTCTCTTCACCGGCCATTTGGGGGAGGCCGACCGGACCGCCGCTTACCGGCGCGCGCTGTTTCTCGTGGTGCCTTCCCGAGCGGAAGCCATGTCGCTCGTCGCGGTGGAAGCGGGCGCGGCTGGGACCCCGGTGCTTCTCACGGACCGCTGCGGCTTCGACGAGGTCGAGACGCTTGGCGGGGGACAGGTGGTGCCGGCGACGGTCGAGGGGCTGCGCGACGGCCTAAGCGCGATGCTGAGTCGACGGTCCACCCTTCCGCAGGTCGGCGAAAGGCTGCGCCTCCATGTAGAGCGGAGCTATATTTGGACCAGCATCGTGGCCCAGCTTGCATGCCATCTCAAATTCCTTGTCGAAGGGGCCTCCGGAGAAGGAACGACGACATTTGCGCCATCGCCGCCCACGGGGGATGACGACTCGACTGCGAAGGACACGAACTAGAATGCGGTCGAAAGTCTCAATCGTCGTGCCGGCCTTCAACGCCGCCGACTACATCGTCGAAACAATCGATAGCCTCTTGGCCCAGGACTATCCCAATCTTGAGATCGTCGCAGTCGACGACGGCTCGACCGACGCGACGGGCGTGATCCTCGCGCGCTACGAGGGCCATATCAGGCTGTATCGCCAAGCCAATGCCGGCCAGAGCGCGGCCATGGCGACGGGCTGGGGTATGACAAATGGCACCTTTATCGGCTACCTAAGCGCGGACGATCGGTTGAAGCCCGCCGCCGTGCGACGCTGTGTTGAGGAGCTCGAGGCGCGGCCCGACGCGATTCTCGTTTATCCGGATTTCGACCTGATAGACGAGTGCTCGCGGTTGCTTCTCACGGTCGAGCCGCCGGACTTTTCGCGCCGCGCGCTTTTTGGAGAGCTTCACTGCCTGCCGGGACCTGGCGCGCTCTTCCGGCGTGCGGCCTACGAGAAGGCCGGACCGTGGCGGACGGATCTGCGGCAGATTCCTGACCTCGACTTCTTCTTGCGTATGGCGCTCGAAGGCGACTTCTATCATCTCTCGGAGGTGCTCGCCGAGTTCCGTATGCACGCGCAGTCGACGACCTATCGGGCCGTTCCATTTGAGCGCGGGGAGGAGCCACTGATGGTAATCGATAGCCTCTTCGCGCGCCCAGATCTTCCCGCGGACATTCGGCGGTGGGAGCGCTCGGCCCGGGCCAATGCCGACCTTCTGTCTGCGGCGATCCACGGTCAGTCCGGTCGCGCCGGCGTCGCTATCCGGCGTCTTCTGGCGTCTTTTGCCTATCCTCAGGCTGCTATTTCCCGCAAGACTCTGGGACACGCCATCACGATTACCCGCGGCGTGTTGAGACGCCGGAACTAACTCGACGAGCGCGGCCACAGAGCGCACGCCGCGTGTCAGATCCTCGACATCGCCATCCAGCGGCTTGCGAACCAAAATACACTGAGCCCGGCGCAAGCTAGACAAAGCTCTACCGCATAGATGACAAGCGTCCAGGGAAAGCCCATCTGCACAGTCAGATAGGCTAGGGAAACCCCTGAAACCGCTCCAACTGCCACATTTCCGGTGATCGTGCAGGCGAACCATTCCACTAAGTGTCCGGCGAGGATCGTGCCGAATACAAAGCCGAAGATCAGTGGAATACTCCCAGAATAGCTCGCAAAGCCAATGATCCCTGGAAGCGTCAGGAAGGTGAAGACCTCGACTTTGCCATACGGGTCTCCCGCCATCCTTTGATAGATGCCGTTTTTCCCAGCCGCGGGATCTTCGGTCAGCCCTCGCAGAAGAAGGTCGCGACCGAGTTCGCGCTCCGCACCCTCCGTCGTTAGAACACCTTCCAAGCCGATCCACCGCATCAGGACAAGGCTGCGCAATTCCTGGAGGACACTGCTGAGCCTGCTCTCGCTGGTCACCACGTCGAACTTCGTGGCAAGCGTTGCCGTATCTCCAAGAGGAGACGGAGGTTGGCGGGGTTTGGAAGGAGGAATGGGAGCTTGGGTCGGAGAGGACAAGGCGGGTTTGTCCGGGGACGGGGGCAGCGAGTTCCTCGTAGGGAGCGAAGGTGGGAATGGAGCAGGCTGTTGGGGAGCATCTGTTCCGCCGACCGCGGGTGGCGGACCGACGATCGACGAAGACGGGGTCTGCACAACAATCTGGTGACCGCTCTGGAAGGCATAGTTACGCTCGATGCTGACGACCGCAATCGACAGAACGAAAAGGAAGCCGGCAATGCAGAGCGCGAACGCGATCTCCGCCCAGCGCTGAACATTCCTCCACCGCCAAAGCACTATGCAGACGGATGCCAGAATGTAGAGGAGAAACTGGATCCGACTGCCCATCGTGAGAGACGAGAGAAAGCCGAGGAAACTGGCGACGAGGATCAGAGACCCGTAGCGCAGTCGTTCAAGTTCTATCAGCCATTGCGTAAGCGCAAGGCCGCCGAGAAGCGCGCCCCATGTGAGAATAAAGGCCAACATGGCATAGACTCGCGGATGAATGTCAATCCCAAGTGGATAGCCGATCCGCAGGATGGCGAACCGAAAATTGAGCGCGTAAATGCAGGTCGCAACAACGAGGAGTAGGGCCAAGGCGCCGAATAGGATATTTCCTAGTCTTCGCTGACCGCTTGCGTCGCTGGGAGTGATGCGACCGTGGGACGGGACGAAGGACGCTAGGATGATTGAGGCGACGCCGCCGAACTGACCAGCCGTAGCAAATCTTAACGCCATGTCCCATTGGGCTGGCGAGCCTGAAAAATCACCTACCGGCTCGATCAGCTGGGCTCCGAAGGTAAGATGCGCAACGGCCTTGATTAGGAAACCAAGCGTCAGGAACAACGCAAGCACGACAACAAAAAAAGAGGGATGCAGTACGATCGCACAGCCGAGGAGCAGCGTCCCGCTGGCCACAAATATAAAAAGTGTGGTGGCGTGGCCTTCATAAAATGGAAAAACAATCGCATAGAAGACAATAGCCAAGAGGGCCATAGTCGCCGACGCTAGGGCAGGAATTTGCAGCTTTGCTGAAGACTGCATTCGTTCAAAGGAATTGGCTGACATTCACCTACACCGAGCAATTTTCGAATAAGTCCCGCTTCCCCAATGAGCGGGCAACGTGCCGGATTGCGTTGATTGGGGATGATTAATCGGCCTCACATTAGCCCGGCTCAACGGTGTCGTCCAGTCGCCGGAGGCCACGTCAGAGGATCAGCAACGAGCCGTCGTCGGAATCCGAGGGCTCTCCCGCGCCCGCGACGAGTTTCACCTTGCCGCAGCCGAGAAGGCTTGTTTCGCTCGCGTGCCCGGTCCGATCGTCCTCGTCGGCCACTCCTACGACGGCACGCTGATCATGCATGCCGGCGAGCACCCTCGGGTGGCCGCGCTCGTCTACATCGCGGCATTGGTGCCCGACGCCGACGAAACTTCGCAGAGCCAGCTCGAAAAATTTCCAACGAGCCACTGTGTTCTTGCGGGGGTGCGCATTTGGCTGAAGCGCAGTAGCGTTCAACACTTCGACGGCAGGAAGCCGCAGCGCCTCTTTTTAAAGAAGGGAATTAATGAAAGCTACTCTGCCGCCGCGGTGGACGCGATGGGCGACGCTGAATTGTCGGATAACCGAAGCTGCGCAGACGGGGCACGCTGCGGACATGCCCGGCAGCGCTTCCGTGCGCTCCCCGTGAATTTCTGCAAACTTCATAGTCGCCTCCTGCCAATACCGGACGGGCTGTCTTCCTTTTCACCGACAGGTGGCGGATCGGTCAACGCAACAGCCGTTCGGCCGCCGCGCGCGATTCTGGCAAGATACCCTTCAGGTTCGCGTTATTGGCCAACTCGTGGATCGAGCGCGTCTCCAGCGGCCGCGCCCCCGAGACGTCCAGGGGGATCGAGAATGCACAATCGAGACGCTCGCCTTTGTTCACGGCTCGGTTGAATTTACGACGAGAGTCGTAGCCAAGATCGACGACGGCTGTGCCTACCTGGCCTCCAAAAAGTGAGATAAAGGCGCATGTCGATTTGCCAATGGGGAGAACGGCCATGACGTGTCTGTTGTTGGCAAGGCCGACAATCTCTGCGACTACCGGAGGAACGTTGGCATCGATCGTGCCTTTCAGCGAACCGAAATTGAGATCCTTTTCTCCCGGAAAGAGGTGGCTCCTGAGCATCATGCCGCCCGGTCCGAGCGTCCATTCGGGACCGAGAACCCGGTGGCCCAATCCGAGCGCAATTTTGACCATGAGGCGGGCGCGGGCTTCATTGAATGCGGCAACATCGACCGTTACGCTGGCCTTGAATTCGCGGCCCTCATTCCGATTGGCGACCAGAAGAGCGATCTCGATGTCCTCATCATCGGTGATTTCGCCGAATTGGGTATAGAGATGAAGCTTCCGCTGCTTGGCTTGCTCAAGCCTACCTCGAAGAAAGAACCGCACCCGGTCCTCGGTTGAACCGAGTGAGATTATCTCTCCTGATGTCTTTTGTTCATCCTCGAACTTGAACTCTCCAGGGCGCCTTGCGAACTAATGCCCAACTCGGCGGCGGCACTGATATCGATGAACTCACCCTTCATTTTCAAAGACGGGATAACCTTGCGGTTGCCCTGAAGCTTGTAGCGATGTCGAAGCATCAAGAATGGGATGGTGCTAGCGACCGCATCGTCAATTTCGTCACCGGCTCTATTGTTTGCCACTAACGATACGTCGCACGTCGTAAACTGGTTCGATCCGCCCAACGCGAGCGGGGTGATATGCTCGGGACTTGGCTTGAAGTTTGCGTCCGATGGATCGATCACTTTGCCGGTATATATGCAACGTGTTTGGCTGATGAACTTCCCAGTTTTTGCGGGTTTTGTCACTTGATATCCTCAGTGCTACGGCAAGCGGCGCGAGTCCATTTGGAAGAACCCACAGCTCACATGCCACATTTACAATTTCCGTCTCAGTCGCCGTCCGGATCATCACGTCCTCCAAGCGCTCGTCGGGAAAAATTGATCAAAGACGGCCTACGAAGCCGCCGTTCTTCCATTTCAGTTCGATATCGTCAGCGACGCACTGCGGGGCCTGCGGGGCGCTCTGATCGAAATAATGCCTGAAATCGACATGCACCTGCATGTTGTCAGGCCGATAGAGGGACATGCGGTCGTACAGCAGAACCGGGCCGGCCTCAAAGCGGCGATAGACAGACTTGTGCATTGGTGATTTCGACAGCCCTGTTTTCTCGTCGACAGGAATTTCACGCAAGCCAAGTTTGAGAAAGCCGCCCGCCTGCTCATTGTGCTGCGGGCCGGCGGGATCTGGCGAAAGACGCAGGACGCTGCCGTCATGCTTTAGGCCGTCGGGAATGAGCGAGGCACCCGCGATCATCCAGTTGAGCGCATTGTCCGACAGCCGCGCTTCGTTCTCCAAATAGCCGCCGCCAACGTCGGCATGCACGCCGGGAAACCCAACCTGCTCAAAGAAGATGTTGCCAAACGCATCGCGCGTGTAGGTTCGCGAGCTATCGAGTGGATTCCACTTCACACGCGCGAAATCTTCGCGGTTCTCATCGATCGAGATCGCATGCTTGGCGTAGGGAACGTTTGGATTGAGCGTCGTGTCGTAGAATTTGTGCTTGGACGGAGCGAAATGCAACGTCGCGAGTCGTTTAAGAAAGCTATAGCTGGGCAGCGGCGGTGCTACCTTCAGATAGTTCTTCAATACAAGGAGAATGGCGGCCGCAACGCCGAAGTAGCTGAGGTCACGCGTCAGATGACCAGCCCAGGGATAGGTAGGCTCAAGCCAGACGCCGAGGAAATGAACGCCGATCAGGATTGCGGCGCACAGGCCGAACAGCGCGCGGCCGAGATATTTGTGTCCAAGCGCAGCGACGGTGTCGAAGACACCGATGAAGTAGGGAACGACATTCGCCTGCTCGATATTGTTGACGGTCTTCGAGCTGCCGTGTTGCCGTCGAAAGTCGGCGGCAATCGCGGCGCGGGTGTCCATCAGAAACTTCCAGTAGCCATGGGCATCCTTCCGGCTATAGGACGGGCAGAACTGATACACGTCCTTGACGGCGTGCTCGGCGAGTTCATGGATGCTCTTCGGATCGCGGCGAAGCGCGGAACCATCCGGCATATTCCGCGGGATGCCGCATTGGGAGAGGACGCCCGCGACCGATCGGACCGTATACGCGCCTCGGCTGAAGCCGAGCAGGAAGATACGATCACCTTCCTCGTAAAGCCGATGATTGCGGCGTAGCAATCGACGATGTTGCGGGTGATGCCGAGGCCGGTTGCCATGCTGGCCAGATTGTAGAGCCAGCGCATCCAGCCGATTTTGAAATGCCCGCCATCCGATGCTGAGCCGAGGCCTGGATCGTAGAACGCCACCTGCTCGGACGGCTCGATCTTCGTGTCTGGCCCCACACGGCAGGCGCGGTAGAGCTTGTACACATTCGTACGCGCTTCATCGAAATTGATGCCACCGGCCTGACCCTTGCCGTCGGAGAAGATCAGAATATTCTTCGGCATCGCACGCCATTCCCCCAAAGTGCGCCAGATGCCGATGTGTATCACAGATTGCGTAATCAGGGTGTGATGCAGCCGACCGTTTCCGACGCCCTCGGTCCTGACCATGCGGGCGTCCGGGACTTCGGCGTTTGCTTACTAAATAGATGCCCTGCCGCCTCCACCGTCTTTAATACTGGCTATCTAGCCGGGGTTCTGCGTTTTCAGTTTCACCGGCTCTTCGGTGGAGGGGCTGGGTGGCTTAGTCACCAGTCCATCACATTGCGTAGCGTACTGGTCGCATGCGACGGCTTGCCTTTCGTCGCTGTATTTGAGGTGATTCCGCCGATCCCCACATCGTCCAGCCACGCCGTGTGCTTTCGGTTCAGCAATTTCGGATTCTTTCTCCGGCAGATGAATATCATCAGCGCTTCAAGTGCCTGAAGCCAATCTCTACGAGGTCGTGCAAACCCCGACTGCTTCTCCTTCCGCTTTCCGAGCAAATGCAGACAGATTGTGCCCTTCATCCAGCCGTTGCGGCTATTGAGCTGCGAAATCATGCGCAAATTGCGTTCGCTAAATACCTCCTTGCAAAATTTCTACTTGGTCGTGAGGCCAACGTAGATCGGCTTATAGTTCCGCCCGTGCGCAGGGAAAAAACATAGATCCCGATAGCATCCGAGAGCTTGCCTCCCTCTATCTGATCAACGTATTCCCACCGTTCCTTTTGCCAGGCGCTCCGAAATACTTTGTCCCGGTCAATTTCGTACGGTCGGAACACCTCAAACGTCCTCGTCATAGACTACTCCAAGCACTCACGGACTGGATCGATTGACCATTTCTCGGGCTGCGCACTGAAGTGCGATGCATCGGCCGCTATCGATTCGTACGTCGTGCCAGCAACCGCGAGGTCTTCTCTAGAGAGGATCTTCGCTGGAATAGCCTCGGTCCATTGAAAGAATTCGCAGGGGCGGCAATGCTCCCTCGGGGCGAGGGTAGACAGAGATAACGAACATCATCTTAAATCCACAGAGTAGGCGCTGCGCTAGCAACGCAGCCCAAGAAAGGTCTGATCGTTTCGCACGCGACAGCGGTGGTGTTGACAAGCTGTGTTCTCTGGCCGACGATGTGCCAGCTAACCTCACAAGACGAGTGCTTGATAATTTCAATTTCCTGTCCCATTATCGCGACGTCCAGATTCTTGCGGCTCCTCTGATCAAACGTCTGTCTGATCTCTGAAACAAAAAGCGATTGTTTGAAAAACGAGCAGATTGACTCCTTCGCATCGGAAGCGGCGCGTCCGGGTAAGCGCTCTCGGAAAGCCATCTTTATGTGAGCGTCTTTACCCGCCTCAATAAGAAAAGCCTCGTCGGTTGGCCAGAGTTCTAAGCGGTCGCGGGGCACCTGATCCGGGTGCTTCAATGTAATTGAGAGAACGTTGAATCCCAGCAGGCCGCTAGATTTTCCTTCGTTCCTGGCCAAGAACGATCCATACCGTTGTCGAGGCCGCCAAATGTCAGAATGACGACAGGCTCCAGCGGTTGCAACCACGCTCAACCGGCGGCGAACGCCCCCAACCAGAGCGATCACGGCACCGCATACAGCCGCAACGACCTTTGCGTTAGATTCGACAGAAGCAAAATACTTCCTCCGATCCAGCGCAGCCTTGCAATTCGTACAAACTTTTGCCGCCCTCGGCACCGGTAGACCGCAGCTTGGACAGGTCCGAGTATCGGGGCGAAGCTTTGACATGGCAACGCGAAGAATGACGGTTACTCAAGCATCTTCAGGACGAGCTCATAAGATTGGGCGCGGGCGCCGCTGAGTTCGAACGGAAGCGGATTTGGCACGTTTGAGAATGTACCCGTTCTTGGTTTCCTGTCGTCGCATCCGCCGCGCCCCCAGGGGACGCACTACCGCAGGGCCCGCCGCTATGCGTTGCAGCATCTTCTCGACATCCGTCTGCGTCGTCTTTGGCATTCCGATTGCGCAAGGTGTCGTCGTCCGTTGATAGGCGTCGGTCAGATGCTTCGCGCGATCCAGCGGATCTGATATGCGCGCGAGGCCTGCCGGGGTAAACAGCCATCGCCGGACTCGCTCGATGTCGCCGCGGAAAGTGAACCCGAAGCCGTCGGAAACCATCTTGCATTCAATGGCGTTGCCCGGCAGCCGCCAGGACGACACATACTCCAGCCACTGCATTGAACCATGATTGCCCGCATACTCCCAGTAGCTGCCCCGCATGAGCCAGCCCCGCGACATCACGAACTGGAACGCGAGCGGATAGCACGCCTCAATATGGGCTTAGGGTACGAGCTGGATTGGCTTGCCGTGATCCAGATTGAAACAGGCCCGCAAGGCGGGCGGAAGATGGATGGGCTGCGCTGAAGCCGGCGATGGTAGTCCGGCCATCCCGGTGAGGAGCAAGAGAATTGCTGCCGTTGATCGAGCCCTCACAAACAGACCGGTCATGCTGCACCCCCAAGTGTAAGTCGTGAAAATTCCGCTCTCAGGTTCGGGAGAGGGCCGATATGTTGTGTGGCCGGAAAGGTAGGCGCGTCCGTTTGCGCCGTTCCGGTGTCTACGAGCAGTTGCCTCATATCAGAGGGAGGTAAGGCTGCCTGTCCCGCAGCCTTCAATGCCCCGCTAATCGAAGCGACGGTTCCGGTGATGATGGGCGATGCTCCCGATGTTCCGCCGAACGATTGCGTGTAGCACTTCGATTTGTCGATGCTGCTGATGCGGTCGTGATAGGAGGGTAGTGATCGTCCTCCCGTCGTTACGATATCGAAACCCCATCCCTGGACGTCTACGCGACTGCCGTAGTTCGACCACCAGATGCGCGATCGCGGATGCGCGTCGTGCGCGGAATTGCCGCCGCCGACGAGGATTGCACCCGAGTCACGAGCCGCCCGCGAGAATGCACTGTTGTAGATCGGGGCATCCAGATCTTCGCCGCCGTTGCCACCGGCTTCCACCACGTGAATTCCCATGCCAATCGCATATTTGATCGCGGCGAATTCGGGCTGCCAATATTCGATCGCGATAAAGCCCTGCTGGGAATTCGGGTCGCTATCGTGGGCATTCGGGCCCGGCGCGTGCATCTCAAGGAGGATCACGTCTCCCGGTGTCATACGGTCGGCAGCGAACTTGATCGCTGCTGCAGAGTTCCATTTGCGCAGCTTAGTATCGTACATCACTGCCGCCGCGGAGAGCGATGACTGGCTCGCAATGCCGGTTACGCCGAAAGGATTGCTGTCACCATGAAATATTCCGAGGACAGCCGTGCCATGATCGTTGTCGGAATGCGGACCATAGATCACACCATTGTCGTTGCCCTTCAGATCCTCATGGCCGAAATTCCAGCCATTCTCGATGTCAACGACTTTGACGTTGGTCCCGCGCCCGCCCGGGATGGTCCAGGCATAGAGTGCATCGATCCCGGCCGGCGCAGGTCCAAGATATCCCTGCTCGCCGGACAAATCCGGTGTGCCTGGCACCGGTACTGTTAGCAAAATGTCGGTCGTTTGAACCCGTCGCGACTGACCAAACTTTACCGGATATTGCCACTCACCCTGCATGTCCGCATAGGCGATGTCGCGTTCGGCCCGCAGCCGGTTGACCAACGTCAGCGCCTGCTGCTGCGTCGGCACAAAGACATGCGCGTAACCCGCCAGATCCATCGCCGCGTCCGCCGGCAGATGAGGCCGCGCAAGTATGCTTGTTCGTAGCGACGCCGGATGCTCGGCGAACACCGGCTCAGGATCGCCGTAGGCGTTCAGGTCCTTCCAGAGCAGGTTCTTTGCGTCGAGCACCGATTGGAGATTAGGCGCAGCTGCAGCCGTCATCGTACCCATGCGCGACGGCCCGTATTGCCACATTACCCGCCACATATGTCTCTCCCTGGAGAGTTAGCGAATTGTCGGACGCACCGGAAAGAGAGGCAGTTGATTGGTTATCGTCCCCCGCTTCTTCTGAACTGTCGGGGCTCCAGGCAACGGCCCGGCCCCGTGCGGCTCGGCAGGTGTTGTGACAATCTCCGCCGTGCCTGTCTGGGCGGCGGCGGCCAGCCTGGCGGGCTCGCCATTGAGCCAGATCTGAACCTGACTTGTGTGCTGGGTTGAGCCGTTTGCGTTCGGCGCAAGCGCGCTCCAGACCGGTGAGACTAGTACCCACTTTTCTTGGAACGTGAGTCGTGATTCAAGGTCGGGATGATACCCGAAGCAAGAGAAGTCCACCTTTCGAGGAAAGATCGCAAGGTGCTTGAGGCGTGCTGTCGCTCACCGGTGACGTTGCAGCGCGATTTGAAGCGGGCGCGGATAGTTCTGTTGGCGGCGGATGGGCGCAGCACCCGGTCGATCGCCAAGGAAGTTGGGGTCCAGCCGCGGATTGTCAGCCTTTGGCGGCATCGCTATGCCGACCATGGCCTTGAAGGGCTGCAAGACAAGCCGCGGCCTGGCAAGCAGCCGATCTATACGAAGACGACCGACAAGCGGATTCTGAAGCTGCTGGATAAGCCGCCACCGCAAGGGTTTGCGCGCTGGACCGGCCCCCTGCTGGCCGAGGCGCTGGGCGATGTCGATGTCCAATATGTCTGGCGGTTCCTGCGCAGCCACAAGATTGACCTGGTGGCTCGCAAGTCCTGGTGCGAGAGCAACGACCCGAACTTTACGGCCAAAGCCGCCGATGTTGTCGGCCTCTATGTCGCGCCGCCGGCGAAGGCCATTGTGCTGTGCGTGGACGAGAAGCCCTCGATCCAGGCTTTGGAGCGAGCGCAGGGTTATCTGAAGTTGCCCAATGGCCGCGCCTTGACCGGCCAAAGCCACGATTACAAGCGGCATGGCACCACAACATTGTTTGCGGCGCTCGAAGTCGCCACCGGAAAGATCATCGCGACCCATTCAAAACGCCGGCGCCGCGTCGAGTTTCTCGATTTCATGAACAGCGTCACCGCGGCTTTTCCGAACCGCAAGCTTCACGTCATCCTCGACAACCTCAACACCCATAAAAAGAACGAGGACTGGCTCAAGGCCCACCCCAACGTGCAATTTCATTTCACGCCGACAAGTGCGTCATGGCTCAATCAGGTCGAAGTATGGTTTTCCATCTTGCAGGGGCAGTCGCTCAGCGGCACCTCCTTCACGAGCCTCAAGCAGCTTCAGGAACACATCGATGCCTACGTCAACGCATACAACGACAGAGCCGAGCCCTTCGTCTGGACCAAGAAAAAGGTCCGTCAACGCCGTTTCAAAGGCCGCCGTATCACTCAGCTCTGATTCCGGGTACTAGAGTGAACTTGACCTCAAGCCCGACCGTGGCCTGCACGGCGAAGGTGTAGATCATCTGGGCGGGTATGAATTGCTCGTTGGCTTCGAGCTTCCTGTCGAGCGCTGCGAAATTGGCCCAGGTTTCGGTGCTGTTATCCTGCAGCCATGCGGCCAGAGGCAGCGTCCCGTTGACGGTTACGCGGGTAAAGGTCGCCTGATCGGGATAGTTACCGCGCGCGAGCCCGTCGAAATCGCGGGTGACATAACCCGCTTTCCTGAGCCGATCCTCCACGCCCTGAAACTTGACGAGGCGCGGAAGCGCTTTGTAGCACTGCAGCGGATCGACCTTGTCCGGCGGCGGCGTGAGACGGGCGTCCTGAGGCACCAGGAAGCTTCAGTTCAGCTCGTAGGTGTTCTGATTGCCTGCGGTAGGTCCAAAATGCCAAGTCCGGGTCGTGGCAGCGTCCACCGTGTTCAGAGGATCAATGGTGGCGCCGACGCCAACCGTGTCCTGGACCTTGAGGTCAAGCACAATCAGGCCGAACTGTTTCTCCGACAGCTCATAGTGCGGAAAGTTTGCGAAGGCGTAGGTCCGGTCGAAGTTGCGCAGCATATAGAAGAGATTGCGGCGCTGACGATTGGCTTCGATATAGGTGATGAGCTCGCATCGCATCGACTTCAGCAGGTTTGGCACGTGCTGGCGGTCGAGAAAAGGATGTGGATCATGGATGACATTGAGGCTCGTACAGGAGCCCAAACACAACGCAGCACAAACAATCGCGCCGCGTGAAGCCGCGCCCAACATATCCCACCCCCAAAAACAGCCCCGGCATAAAGTCGAAATATGAGATTTGTTGTTATTGACCTCATTTGCGAACGAGGCGTAGAAAATGTCACTCGCAACTTGTGAACGAACGGCGTGAATCTCTTCCGGTGTGATGCTGCAGCCCGGGTGCGTCCGCACATGCGACCGGGCTCTATGAGCGGGCTCACCGAGCCATGCTGTCTCGGCCCTTCGGGTAATGTCCTCGCGCAAAGACTTAATGTGCTCCTCGCCGGGGCACTCGGAAAAGGGGCTCGCCTGCGACGACCGCCAGCACTGCCCCGTTCCCGGGTGCCACTCGAAGGCCGGTCTCGTCGCTACACTCGTCCCGCGTGCCGGCTGCGCCGTCGCTATGCTCACGCGGTCCGGGTGACGTTTCAGTAGGGCGATGCGCTGCGCGCACGCCTGTCTCGCATCTTGTGCCGCTGTTGCGGCTGATCAAGCGAGCGAATCTGCCTGCGGTGCGCGCGACGTGCATTGTTTTAAATTTACAATCCAGGAAACGTCCTTATTGTATACCCGGGGTTGCTCCAGGAAACGCGTCGATGGCTGGCGTGGCGAATGTCTTTGAACAACGGGCGTGGCTTGCCAGGATATGGAGCAATGAAAAGCGCGCCAGCTTGGTCGGCACCGCTTTCGCGATCGACAAGCGCCACCTGTTGACCTGCCATCACGTTGTCCATGAAGCAGGCGCCACGATTCCGGGCGGCAGGGTTTATCTTGACTTTCCACTCACAAACAAGACGGGCATCTGGTGTACGGTCCTTGCCGACGGATGGTGTCCAACGCCGGCCAAAGATGATGCACAGTCGGCCGGCGATCTCGCACTCCTCAAGATCGACGACGGTTTGCCCGATCTCGCGCCGCTTCCGCTGAGGCTTCGCAAGTCTTACGCAGGCCTGGCATTTTCCAGCTAT
Organism: Bradyrhizobium barranii subsp. barranii; assembly: GCF_017565645.3. NCBI lineage: Bacteria > Pseudomonadati > Pseudomonadota > Alphaproteobacteria > Hyphomicrobiales > Nitrobacteraceae > Bradyrhizobium > Bradyrhizobium barranii. The sequence goes on along the minus strand of NZ_CP086137.1, from coordinate 246,848 downwards.
GGCTTCACCAAGCAGTACCCGGAAGGGGATGCCGCACACGGCCAGATCAGCCTTATGGTTGGCCTTGAGTGGTTGCGGGTGGAGGCGGCCTCCGAGGCCTTGCTGCAGCCAGGATTCAGCGGCGCACCCGTATTCGTGGAAGAGTTGGAAGGGGCTGTCGGCGTCGTCGTGACGCGGAATACGGTGAATGGACGCGCCAGTTATGCCGTGCCCATGAATGTCATATCACGATCGAACTCCGTCGTTCGAAACATCCTCGATCAGTCGCCGCTTGCATGGGTAGACACGGCGCCGCGTTCCCTGCGCGCCGAAATCATCACCAGCGCGCGCAGTTTGATCCGTGATCGAACACGTGATTTTGTCGGTCGCCAATTTGTGTTCGACGCGATCGACAATGAACTTGAAAGGGCTGCGGCTGGATACGTCATGATCAAAGGCGAGCCTGGCATTGGAAAATCCGCCATTATGGCTTCGCTCGCGGACCGGCGGGGCTACCTTCACCACTTCAACGTGTTCAGTGACAATATTCGGTCGCCGGATGCGTTCCTGGCTAACGCATGTGCACAGGTCATTTCTAAGTATGAACTACCCTACGGGACCGTGCCGGCGAGTGCCACCAAGAACTCAAACATGCTGTTCGCGCTCCTGGAGTAGGCATCGCAGCGGCCGGAAAATCTGCAGTCCAAAATCGTACTCCTCGTCGACGCTCTGGATGAGGCCAAAGAACCGGACCCGGGCGTCAACCGCCTGTATCTTCCGCGACGTCTTCCCGATCGCTGTTTCGTCGTTGCGACAATCAGGTCGAACGTCAAGGAGCATCTCATCCTTGATCAGCGTCTGGCCTCTATCGAGATCTCAGAAACCTCTGCTCAAAACGAGGCCGATATCCGGGCGTATATTGCGGCGTTTCTGGATCGAAACCGCGCCGACATATCGAAATTGCCGGGGTACGACAAGCTTGATAAGACGGCCTTTACGGACACCCTCTGGGCAAAGAGCGAAGGTAATTTCATGTACCTTCATGTCGTGCTCGACGCCGTTCTCAAAAAGCAAATCGGTCTCTCTGATGTCGCCAATCCGGATATCCTGCCCTCCGGATTGATGGGCTACTACGAAAGACACTGGCAGCTGATGCACAGTCCCGATCGTGCCAAGCGCCGCGGGTTGCAAGAACCCGTCATTTGCTTCCTGGCGCTAGCGAAGAAAGCCGTTCCCGCGGAGGTCATTTCGGAGTGGATGAACGATAGCCACCATTTTGAACGGGTCGACACGCGGGACGTTGAAGATCTTCTCGACGATGAATGGGCGCAATTTGTCCATAAGGAGCCGGGAACGCCTGATAGCTACCGGCTCTATCACCGCAGTTTTTTGGAATTCCTCGAAAAGAAGGTTCCGCTCAATCGTTACGGCGCGATGATGGCAGCTGCCATGGGTGATAAAATTGACTGGGAGTGAGGCCCATTTTCGACCGCTTCCGCGATTATGACTTTCAGTTCTGGGTTGCCGTGCAGGCCGAAAGCGGCGAGCCGGCAAAGATTCACCGGCTGTTTGGCTTTTTCGGGAAGGATGAATGCAACAAGTGGTTTGATATTCGCCAAAGGCGGCATGAGGTAGCGGGTTATGTCTCCGATTTGGCGATCGCATCCGGCCTTGCGGATGCTGCGGCTTTGCACAACCCAGGTGACAGGGCAACAGCGATCGGCCTGCAGGTGCGCTACGCTCTGATCTCGACGACCTTGCGTGAACTAGCCTACAACCACAGTCCCAACCTTGTGGCCCGCTATCTGCGAGCAAAAGTCTGGACCGGCGAACAAGCGCTGACATGGGCCCGCCTGAACGGGAATCCGCAGCAGGCTGTTGAGACGGCTGTGGCCATGCTGCGAATGTCCACCGCCGATGCCAGACCGGAGCTATGGGCAGAAGCCCTTGAGCTCGGCGGTTCAATCGGCGACGCCGATAATAAGGTCCTGGGGATCGCGGCATTCGCAGGCGACTTGCCACCCTATCTTCAGATGCGGGCACTTGAATTGATCAAGGCCGAGAAACACGAAGGAAGCCGGAGAGGCGGACTTGCTGCCTTCATAGGTAAGCCCGGCATCTCCCCTCGCATTCTCGAGGAAGCGTTGGAAGTTGCCCGAAATTTCGAGCGGGACGATCTTCGCAGTGAAGCGTTGGCTGCCATAGGGAGCGTGCTGAATGAGCCCGAGCAGACCCGCGCTTTCCAGTCCGCGATCGATTTGCTTCACCAGGGCTTGCAAAAACCAGTCTGGCAAGACCTATGGAGGCAGCCTCGCTTTATTCGCTGGCTGCCCTTGTCCATGATTTCCGACCTCATTGCCGATCCGCGGTTCGAGCAGGTCCGCGATTCGTCGACCCTCGAATATGTCGAGCGCAAGACGAAGTCGGATCCTCTTGAAGCATTTGCTCGTCTTAAGGATGCCGGCTCTTACATACCGGATGATTTGCTGGAACGCCTCGCGGAAGCGTTGGCGAGCTATGGCGGAATCTGGGTGATGACGGTGTGAGGAAGGCGGCGTATCGAGGCGGGTGACGAGCCTGCCAGAACCTCTCGAGGAGAGCGATACGCCATGACCGAGACTACCAATGTTCTTGCTTTCCGTCAGCCGTCCGCGGTTGATGATCCACTGACCGATATCGTTCGTGCCGGCGCGCGGGACCTGCTTGCCAGGGCGATCGAGATCGAGGTTGGCGCGTTTCTGGCCAGCACGGCCAATCTGACGCTGCCCGACGGTCGAGCGCGCCTGGTCCGACATGGGCACGGTCCGGTGCGCGAGATTGCGACCGGCATCGGTCCGGTGGAGGTCGCTCGTCCCAAGGTCCGCGACCGCGGAGCGAGCGGGCCAGGCGACCGCCTCCGCTTCAGTTCGGCAATCCTGCCGCTATGGGCGCGGCGGACGAAGAGCCTGGATGCCTTGATCCCGGTCCTCTATTTGCGCGGCATCTCGACCGGCGACTTCCAGGAGGCGCTCTCGGCGCTGCTCGGCAAGGATGCGCCGAACCTGTCGCCTTCGGTGATCGCCGGCCTGAAGGCCGATTGGCAGGTCGAGTACGAACGCTGGCAGAGACGCGATCTGTCGGCGCGTCGCTATGTCTACATCTGGGCCGATGGCGTGTACCTGCAGGCCCGCATGGAAGATCACAGCGAATGCATGCTGGTGCTGATTGGCACCACGCCGGAAGGCAAGAAGGAGCTGATCGGCTTCCAGGTCGGCGTGCGCGAGAGCGCGCAGAGCTGGCGCGAACTCCTGATCGACCTGCGGCAACGCGGGTTACGGATTGCCCCGCAACTCGCCATCGGCGACGGCGCCCTCGGCTTCTGGAAGGCACTGGACGAGGCCTTTCCCGGCACGCGGCACCAACGATGCTGGTGCCATAAAGTGAGCAACGTACTCGACAAGGTCGCCAAATCCGTGCAGGGCCCCATGAAGAACGACCTGCGGAACATCTATCTGGCCCCACACCGGGCCGAAGCTGAAACCGCGATCGACGTCTTCGTCGAGAAATACCACGTCAAATACGGACGTGCGGTGGAGTGCCTGATCAAGGATCGCCATGCGCTGCTCGCCTTCTTCGACTTCCCTGCTGAGCACTGGATCCACCTACGCAGCTCGAACCCGATCGAGAGCGTCTTCGCCACGGTGCGCCGCCGAACGGTGCGGACCAAGGGATCGCTGTCGCAACAAACTGCGAAGCTGATGGTGTTCAAGCTCATCGACGCCGCATCGAAGACCTGGCGGCGATTGAAGAGCACGAACCAGTTGCCGAAAGTCATCGCCGGTGTAAAGTTCATCGACGGAATCGAAGTCATTCCGAACACTGAAAGCCACGCCGCCTGATCAGGCCGCGTCACCCAAAATCAGCCATAGCTCAGCGTTGGCGGGTGCACAACGGTTCGACGATGCACTGTTTTGCTTGAAGTCGAGCGCCAACCTCGTGGTAGAGCAGAAGGCACGAGCGATTGGGCGCTTTCTGCCTGTTTGTCCCCCGCATCTGCAAGACGAAGCCATCGGTCTCTTGAAGGATGTTAGACCCGAAGATCGGGTCGCTTGCTTGCGCGAACTGGCGCGCGCACCCTCCGTTTCCAAGAATCTTGTGCGGCAGGTCGCAGATGCGAGTCTGACCGAGCACAATGAGAATGAGGTGCGGGTTGCCATGGCGCGGTTCCTTGCGCCAGAAGAACGTGAGGCGCTCGTGCATGTGCTGGCCAGCGACAAGCGTTGGTCTTCACGTCCGTTTGCTGATCTCGCGCCACACCTCCCAATTGAGATGGTGCGGTTTGGTTTGGATGCAGCAAATGCAGCCGCTTCTCGGGATGGATATATAGCCCTGTTAGTGCGTCTGGCCGATCTGGGTCATCAGCAGGAAGCAATTAACCGGGCCGGAGCTGCCACCTCATCCTACTATCAGAAGGAGTTATTTGAAGTCCTCGCGGCCAACGTTTCCGAAGACGCAATCGGGGCTATCGCGACCTCCATTCGTCCTAACGATATCAGCGAGCGACTGGACCTTGCCAAGATTGCATTGCTTCCATCGCTTCCTGATTCCGAGGCCCGCCAAACGTTCGGCAAACTGCATCACGAGTTTTCTGTGCTTGCTGCGCTCGTCGACCAGGTGTCATCGGCGGAACTCGTTCATGTCTATCCGCTCATCCTTGAGGAGATGCGCAAGAACATGACGGACACGGGCAGCATAGAGCGCGAGCTGCCCCGAACGGTCGCACTCCTTTCGCGTGCCTTGAAGCGACTGCCGTGCGCACCGGTTATTCAGAAGGCGGTAGTTGAACTTTCTTCCAAGCAGTTCGAGCCTGCATTGAAGCTTGATCTGCTGCTCGGGCTGGCCGAATCGTGTGACGATGCGGCTTACGTTCGCGTTGCTCTGCAAGGAGCACTGGCGCTTGCCAAAGCGGATGCCGATCTTACGGCCTATCTTAATATTGGTATGCGCGTCGCCGCGGCGCATCCCGCTTGCCTTAACGGCATTTTGGAGGAGATCGACGATCCCGAGGCGTTGGCGCCGTTCCTTGCGTTATCAAGCGCCACACTTGACGCTCCGACGCGACAACGCGCATTGGAACGGGTCGCGGCGATTGCGGAGCCTTGGCCACGTCTTCAGGCCCTTCGCTCGTTGTGGCGCTATCTCGACGAGGAAGAGCAGCGCTTCGTCGCTGTGAGAGAGCGAGCCAAGCCGGAATGGCTTGAAGACGACCAGTTATTCGTCTGGCTCATGACCATGCTTTCGTCTCCTACCTTGGAGGATATTGCCGGGCGCGAGATTGCGCGTGCACGACGATTCCAGGCGATGCCGGTGCGAGAAAAGATCGCCACGGCCTGCTGGATTGCTGATATCACGGCTGGCTATCGCGAATACTTTGATCCCGCCTTCGCGGCGATAACGTCGCTGGAGCCGGACGAGCAGATCGTTGCAATTAGCCGGATGGCGCCGTGGCTGACCGCCGAGCAGATCAGGTCGGCGTACGAAACCCTTGACATGCTTGAGGGCAAAGACCTGACGCCAACGATTGCCGAACTTGTCAATCGGTCGCTCCACCTCGAGGACGGTCGACTTGCGCTCAACGGACTCAACCGGATCGAAGATCGATACACCAGGTCCGGGGTTATCACTGAGGTGGCCGATCTTCTGCCCGTCGAGGTTCTCGAAATGATCGCGTTTTCCGCACGAGACGACGGCTTTATGGGAGGGCTGGCGAGTGGGACCCTAGTCGAACTTGCCTTCCGCGCGGTCGGACTTATTCGTGATGACCTTGCGCTCACCTTTCTCGATATCAAAGGGAATAACTCGTCAAGTTCTGACCGGCCCATTGAGGAGGTGTATCGCCGTGCTTCGCCTTCGTCTTATTCAGTCTTGCTCGCGCGTTCCCGACAGATATGGTCGGGCGAGCGAGCCTCCATGTTGGCATCATTACTGGAGATCGCGCCGACCGGCGAGCGAATGTCCCTTTTCAGGGAAGTGATCGAGAACCTACCTGATGCTATTGTCAGCAGCAGGGTGAGAATTCTCAAGATCAATGCACCAGAATTCGAAGCGTTCTCGGATGACGATGTTGTCGACATGTGGACGAAAACGTTGCACCGCTGCGCCAGCAAAAGCCGCCAGGATGTATTAAGCTTGGGTTCGCACCCATTCTGATCGCGCGTTTCGGTCCCTCCATTGCTTCTGAGTTGATGGACGCTTTTTCAGTCGGGGCGCGCGGTCGCTGGCCTTAATCAGTCCGGAAAAAGTTTGTGCGCGAGATCCAGCACTTCATCGCGGTCGTCTCCGCCTCCTGACGCACTGAGACGCTCACTTCCCGCCGTGCCGCTCCGCGCACGCGCCTTTGCTTTGATGACAGTCGCGAGGGTTTTTCCCTTGATGGCGGCGTCACTGTTGGAGGCGGCTTGTTCTTCGGCCTTGCTTGCGTTTGCCTCGGCGTGCGCAGCGCGCTGCTTTGCGTCTTCGACGCGTTGCCGCTGGATGTGAGTCCCGAACAAGGCGCCCGCTGCACCAAAGGTGACTGCTTCTAGCGAGCCAAGGACCACGAGCAACCTTGACCAGGCCATTTCCTCAACGGCGGTATGGAACGCAAGCCAAGCGAGCAGCAGCAGCCACGCCGCGAGTACAACCAGGGCGGCTACAAGTGCGGCTCCAGACAGTCCGGTGCGGCCATCAGCGCGATGGGGCACGGATTCTTTCTTGATCAAATGCTCATCGGTCATCGCATCTCCTCCGAAAGCCCGATCCGGTTAACTACGCCAAACCGGGGCGTTAACGCGTGCCCGTCCACCGCTATCGGATGTAGATGCAAACGTGCGGCTGTGCGTCACATGGGGCGGCAGGGAAGTGTCTGCAACCGAGGGTTACTATCCTGGCCCCGGGTAGCGAGGTCAACCCCATTCGGGGAGTTAGCCGCTTCCTACGAGGGGAATATCGTCAATGGCCTTCGGTGGAATGCCGTATCGCTACTCGCCCGCCGGGCCGGGGTGTTCAGTTTGGGCTGGATCACGTCACCGCGGGGTTAACCACATCGGGGGCCCCATCGTGAGTGAATGACCGCGGCGTTGTCCTCGATGTCGTGAGCGAGGCTTAGAGAGCGCGCCGGCGATTAGCGACCGTCGAGAGATCCGTGCGGCCCCGGGACTCGTCGGCCTCCCATGGGGGTGATTTGCATAGGTAACGAGGAGAGTCTTCTGAAGGGCGCGTCCGCTGTTGCGGGCCGGGCTCTATGAGCAGGCTCACCGAGCCATGCTGTCTCGGCCCTCCGAGTAACGATACCTCGCGCAAGACATTAGGTGCTCCTCGCCGGGGACACTCGGAAAAGCGGCTCGCCGCCATGAAGTATGGCAGCGAACGTTATCACTGCAGCATTCCCGGGTGCCGCTTTTAACCGCTCTTCTCTAACCGGGGTTGGAGCGTCAAGTACCAAATCTGATCTAATTACCGCATTGTGGCTGTCCCTTCCGAACCGACATGGCGTCAAAGCGATCCGGCGATCGCGCTTCTCTTCGAGGTCGGGATCCCCGCCTCATGATGATGTTCGTGAAGAAGTGGCGGGACCATCTCGTGAGCGCAGTCGCGGAGCGATCGGCTCGCGCTGCAGACCGGTTATCACCCTCGCCATTCCTCGTCCTGCCGGACTCCTTGACAGCCTTTCGGCCGAGTTCTGCTGATCAATGCATTCGGGTGTCAGGCTGCTCTAGCCTCCGATCTCTCCCACCGGAAGTCGCTGCCGTCGCACCACATACGGTGCAGGATGACGGATATTTTGCGAGTCACCGCTACCAGCGCATTTTTCATGGAACTGCGCTTGGCGATACGGATGCCCCATGCCTTTAACGAGCACCATGTGAACCGCCTTGAACCACCCTGTTCGCATCATTTGCGCAAGCGCTCGAGCATCATTGCGATCCGTCTTGACAGTTTGAGCTTGCATCACGCTCTTTGCATGCCGGGTCTCAACACAAATGACTGGTAATCCGCCTTCCGAAAGCCCCTTGTGCAGCCAGGAGGAACATTGCCCGGCTTCTAGCCCAATGCGCTGCAAAGCGAGGCGGGTATTTCTCAGCCAGGAAATTTGCGCCTCGGGTTCGGTATCCGTCACTCCATCCCGGACGATATTTCCATCTCGGTCAACGATGCAGATCGCGGTGCGCTTGAGAGACACGTCGAGTCCAGCGAAGTAATTCATCAGGATCTCCAGCTCATCTTTATGATCGAGCCCATGCCAGGCCCGGCGAATTGAATTCCCATGTCATTCGGCAGGATTTGTCGGGCCTCGATGTCAGTTTTGCGATCGAGCCTGTACATGACAATTGGAGCGAGTATCAACGCATCGTCGACCATAAGCCGGATTTCGTGATCATTCATCATTCATCATTCGTCGCTCGGCTCGGACACAAACCGTAACACGAACGACCTCAAAAACTTTCTCAACTACTTGCTGAGAAACGCGCCGGCAACTCAAGTGCTCGTTTACGGCCGGGGCAAAATGGCGTGATTTTGAAGAACATGTCCGCAGTATGGTTGATGGCCGATATCGTGAGCGCGTCTTTGGGTATCATGTCAGGAAAAATGGTTCAGCGCCTGAAAGCTTCGCTGACCCAAGAGTCGCAAGAGAGTTGAGGTCGGCAGTGCAGGCAAGATTGGGGCAATTGCAATAGCCGACGCGCCGCGGTCTCACGGGGGGGCGAGCGCTTCCAATTCATGTTCTCCCGCCCATAAGGATGTACGAGAGCTTCTGGCCTATAAGTGGGCTCTCGTCGTCCTATCTTATAAGGCCGCTTCCGCGCCCGTTCCTTAGTCCGTATGTCCTCAGCGCCAGCATAGCGGCGCCATCGGTCTCGGTCACAGTCGAGCCGCCGCCGCTCATGAAGGCGCGGCGGCTCGACATCGGAGAATGGGCATGCAGAAGATGGTTTACATTGGGCTCGATGTTCACAAGTCGGGAATCTCGGTTACAACGGCAGAGGAGGGGCGAGACGGCACGGTCCGGTTCATTGGTACGATTCCAAATACCACGGCCGACGTCACCAAGCTGGCGAAGCGACTGGCTAAGGAAGGCCATCGCTTGGCGTTCTGCTACGAGGCGGGCGCATGTGGTTACGGCATCTATCGACTGCTCGTCGAACTTGGCCATGAGTGCATGGTTGCAGCCCCCTCGTTGATCGCCCGCAAGCCCGGCGAACGCATCAAGACGGACCGAAGAGATTCCGAGAAGCTCGCCTTACAACATCGCTTTGGCGACCTGACCGCGGTTTGGGTTCCTGATCCAGTCCATGAGGCGATCCGCGATCTCGTTCGTGCCCGGATGGACGCCGTAATGCAGCTGATGCGAGCTCGCCAGCAATGTCTTGCTTTCCTGCTTCGTCACGGTCGCAACTATGGCCCAGGGAAGAAGAATTGGACGCTGCGTCATCGGCGCTGGCTTGCAACGCAGACGTTCGAGCACACCACACACCAGATCGTCTTTCAGGATTATGTTGAAGCGGTATGGGCCTCCCAGGACCGGCGCAACCAGCTCGAAGTCCAGATGACGACGATGCTGCCGGATTGGTCGATGGCCCTGTTGGTCGAAGCGCTGCGAACGATCCGCGGCATCGATCTGATCTCATCAGTGATCTTCGTGGCCGCGGTGGGCGATCTCGGCCGTTTCGATACCCCTCGCCAGCTCATGGCCTATCTCGGCCTGGTGCCATCCGAGCAATCAAGCGGGAGCCGCATTCGGCGGGGCGGAATCACCAGGGCCGGGAACAGCGAAGCTCGCCGTATGCTCGTGGAGGCAGCCTGGAGCTATCGGTATCAACCGCGCGTCTCATCGGGCAAGACAGACGTTATCGAGCGCCAGCCAAAACCAGTGAGGGATATTGCCTGGAAGGCGCAGGTCCGGCTTTGCGGCCGCTATCGCAAGCTTGCTGCTGGTGGCAAGAAACCCACCGTGGTTGTGACCGCGATCGCCCGCGAACTCAGCGGTTTCGTCTGGGCCATCGGTCAGACGGTGAGGCCCGGGATGCCATAGGTGTAAATCCGCCGACCTGTTCGGCCGGGGGCGGAGCGCAAGGTCAGGCAATCCTCGAGAGCCCTATGGGCCGGTTCAATCCGACGCCCATACTAAGTCAGAGGTAGGCCGCGACGAAAAGCGTTCATGCGGTAGCCAATCCGCGAATGGAAGATTGATCGACCGTCGCCATCGGCGCTTCGCCCCCGACCCAACAGGAAACAAATCGTCTTAATCGCCGCGCCTCCGGCACGGTGAGGATCTCGCACGTCTTTTTACTTGCAAAAGGACATGGAGCTCCGCCCTGGGCGCGGCGCAAGGGCAGGCCCTCCAGTTTTGGCTCCCGCGCGCTCATTACGTTTTACAGGAGCGGTAGCGCCTCCCGGACCTAACGGCGAGAGGCTATGGTTGGGCCCGGAGCCCTTGCTTCGAGGTGACCGCCCTGAAGAGCCGCCCGCCTTTCCGCGACGGCATGATTGAACAGCTCAAGTACGAGGCCGAACGCGGCCATGTCCTCTTGTTCGATCGCCCCTTCGTCGTAGCACTTGAGGGTTTCACCAATGATCGCGTCGACTTCCCGTTGCGATCTCAGCAGGTCCTGTTCGGACGCTGCATCGCGAACCTCCGAAACCACAGCCAGAATGCGGTTGCGGTGACTTGTGGTGTCATCTCGCTCGTCCCGGTTCAGATAGCGGCGCAGCCAAGCGGCCGCCGAACCGATCCCTGAAAGAAGAAGCAAGGCGAACCAGAAGTAGTCGCTGTACTTGTCAAGAAAAGTCCGCTCGGTCCCGTTGATGACAGCTGCCGCCCCCCTGTGCACGGAAGGCTCTGCCTCTTTCTCCGTCTCAGGCTTTGTGATGTGCGCGGCGCCGGCAACACGCTGCGTGATCGTATCTCGGACCGCGAAAAGTTGCCGATAGAAGGACGCCGCCTTGGCTTCGGAGAGTCCCTTTCTCGTCAAAATAAGATGGTTGACGCTGAGGGTGTCAACCTTGTCCTCTGGCCAGGCCGGTTTCGCGTTGAAGACACCGCCCGGAATTTCCTCGGCTTCGTAGCGTGCGTGCTTCAGGGCGATGGCCTCGGATGCTGCGAGGGGAAGAAACTTTGGAGCTCCGCGCGACCGCGACGTCGCGACGATCGCGGCAGCAGTAATCTTGCTGTCTAGCGGACCGACGGCGAGATACGCGTCGAGAGTGGCGTCTTGCGCGAGCTTTTCAATCTCGTCGGTCCCGAATTGGGCGGTCGCAACCTTGTCCGGCTCCACGCCTGAGCCGGCGAGAATGGCACGCAGGAGTGCGACGTTGGCCCCGGTCCTTCCGATGATGCCGACTTTGTGGCCCACAAGATCGGCAACCTCTCCGATCTCCGCGGCGGCCTTCCTCTTGGAGTCCTTGCCTCGTGCGGACGGCGCCCATATGACGACGTAGTCCTTGCGCAGAACGGCCAGCGTCTGCGCATCCGCCGGCATGGGAGGTCGCCGCGACCGATGGCCAGATCGGTTTTGCCGGTGCCCAAGAGAGTAAGGGATTCGGCTGCTCCTGCGGTCGTGATGAGCGCTAGTCTGACAGTCCTGCTTTCCTCGTTGAAGGCCTCTGCCATTGCTTGGACCACCTGATGGTCGTCACTGCCTGCCGGGCCGACGGCAATCCGGAGAGCCTCGGGCCGCAAGACGTAGAAGAGGGCAGCCGCAGCGGCGCCAAAAACAACAAACCCCAAAGCTAGGACGATCAGAAGCCTTCGTTGGCGTCGTTCGCGAGCGCTCCTGACCTGATCGGACGATGACATTAGGGGCTCTCTAGAACAGCGCTCGATTGGGCTTGAAGTGCGCCGATAACTTGGGCGAACGGATGCCGGCGCGCAATGTTCCGTGACACCGCCCGAGATCCGCCCTGTCTCAACGACAATGGGGAAGTTCGCGGGCTGCTCGGCTTAGGGTGCTCGCTGGTAGGCTAATTGATTGTTTCTAATAGGATTTTCATCGGGGTGAACTTGGATCGATGTGGCCGCTGGAGAAGGTTCGATCCCAGGTTCTCTCCCTCCGGGGAGAGGAATGCAAAACTCGTGCGCGTGCTGCCAGCTTCGGCAAGACTACTTCAATGAGTAACTGGGGGAAGAGGCCTGCCTGTCAACCTGTCAACCGTGTCAACCCAAGAATTTCCTGAACTGGCTGGCGGAATTTTGGGGCGCGCTTGGGCCGTGTAGGGGGAGGCTGTCAGAAGGACCCATCGCCGCAATGCTTTGCTTGTATCGTGGGCGCTAACAAAATCTGATCGATTGCTCTTATTGCGCTCGCGTGGTCCGCTTGTCGTTTTCCTGATCTGTTCTGTTTACCGACGGGCGGGGCGGCGGCGATTTTGTCATCTTCTGCGAGCTCGCTAACAACTTGCTGAAGCGAGATATCAGGGCCGCGCATTGAGATGCGATCGTCGAGTGAGATCGATATGGTTTGCGAATCTCTGACGCGTGACAAGTGGCCCCGCACGCAAGCGCGTGCTGCGGACTTCGCGCTCGGTCGTCTGACTTGGCGCCGGCCGTCTGCCCGACCTTGGATAACGCTGCCACTCCGCTTCCTTTTGCCGTCACGGGTGGTATGACAACGGCGGAGACGCCACCTAAAGGGCCGCAGTGCAGCGTTCGGTTAGTCGACGTAAACCGCGGCAAGAGCTTTGGTTTGGACAGTGGCAAGTACGCGCCCGATCCAAGCCGAGAAAGCGTCCGCAAGGTCACCTATCAACAGGAGACGTGAGCTTGGCTGTTCTGAATATCAAGATTTCCAACTGTAACAGCGTAGACCTGGCCGCGATCAGCATCACGGAGCAGGCCCTCAACATCAAGTACGGACCTAACGGGCTTGGCAAGAGCTCGCTGGCGCGAGCCATTGTGAGCCATATCAAGGCCGACGGTTCCATCAAAGACCTCATCCCCTTTAAGCATCGTGGCACTCCGGGCGCCGGAACTCCAACTGTTGAAGGTGCGGATAGCTTCAGATCTGCCCTGGTGTTCGATGAAGACTATGTCGACCAATTCGTCTTTCAGAAAGACGAGGTCGTAAAAAACAGTTTTGACATCTTCATCAGAACGCCGGAATACCTGACTGAGCTGGCCGAGATCGATGACCTGCTGTCTGGCATTCGACAAGCATTTGCGGACAATGCTGATATCGGGCAAGTCGTCAAAGACTTGATGGAGTTGCGGGAGGCCTTCGGTAAGCCGTCTAAGAGCGGTGCGTTGGCGAAGAACAGCAAGATCCACAAGGCCTTCGGTTCCGGAAACAAGATTGCGAACATCCCGAATGTGCTGAAGCCGTTCGAAACATTCATCAAGAGCAAAGAGCCTGCTAAGTGGATCTCCTGGCAGATCAAGGGTAACGAGTTCCTCTCGCTGGGCGATAATTGCCCCTATTGCTCGAGCACCCTGGCCGAAGCCGGGAAAAAGGATACAGCACTTGCCGTTGAGAAAGAGTACGATGCGAGCGCGGTCGGTCACATCAAAGCCAGCTTAAGAGACAAGACGACGCTGATGCTGACGCATGACATCGAACCGGCGATTGATGTCATCAAGAGCACGAGCAGCGTCTTTCAGGCAGCCCGACCGTCCGCCGCGTTTCTTTCATCTCGCGCTGGCGTGATCAGCGAAGTGCCAATACAGCGAGACGATATCCAGACCTTTGCAAAGATTTGTAAGGACAACATAGCGTTGCTGAGCGATCCTCTGCTCCAGGCCATCTATCTTCGACGCCAGTTCGAGCTACAAGACGATATGGGGCTGGAATACAATCTTCTCGCAAGCCTCTTCAAGCGGCGAGATGTTCCCACGATACAAAGCGCAACCGATAACCGGCCTATGACGGCTTCTGAAAAGGCCGAGGCCGAAAGCAAGATTTGTGTTCATTTGCCGGGGTTCGATTATGACATTCTGATCGCCGACACAAAGAGCGTAGCGACAATAAAAGCCAAGTTCCATGCCACCACGGTCGGTTACGAGAAGATTCAGCTTTTCCGTATCCTGGGTAGCGAGCATGATCACGACGTGATCAGGAAATTCATCAATGAGTCCTATCATATTGAGAACGAGTATGTGATGCAGCTCAATCCACACAGATTTGAAATTGTTCCCGAATATGTCGTTGAAGAGTGCACCCGGCTGCTTCCGGCATGACCTTGATCGAAGGTCCTCGACATATCTCGGGGTAGTCACTCGGCGGCTAGACGCGCAAAAAGCGGCATCTAGTAGTCGAGGCTCGACGTCGGCTTCATGGTGCAGGATTTCCAATCGAGAACGCGACATTGCGCGCCTGGCTCGTCAGCTTTTCGCCCTTCAGTTCGACGCGCTCGAACGGCGACGCGCATCGATATATATAGTTTCGAGCCAGATATTGGAGTTCGCCGAGCGGGCCGCATCACGCGCGGGCAGCACAAGCCGACTATAACGATCCTCGCTATCGTCGTCGAAACCAACGCAAACAAAAATACCGGAGTCGACGCCGTCCGATTGCATATACGACGGCAGTTGGCTCATTAGCCCGTGTTGGATTCTCGTATGATCCATACGCTTGAACTCAACATGAATGCGCGCGACATATCCATTTGAAAACTCAGAATCGACTGGCCCAGTACCGGTATCCGGTTCTCGTATCGCTGCAATGCCCCAGCTTTTAGCCAAGGCCCGTGCAACACTCATAAAGTGACGTTGGATACCGGCTTCGTCGGTATGACTATGCGAATCCGTCCAAAGTATGCGCCAATCGCCTGATTTTTCGATGCCTTCCTTATAAACGTTCAGCAATCCCGAGACAGTGAGCCATAAATCAGCTTTTGTGCTGACGGCGCCGTGAGCCATAGCATTGCCGGCTGGCGATGCGTTCGCACGTAGCACATTCCATTTGCCATATTCTGTCCGGTCCCACCCGCCCCATCGCGGAAGCGCTGCTGAATGCCCATGCGCCGCGTCAAAGTAGTACTGAACAAACAGAGGGTCACAATCACAAGCAACGACACGACAGGAGCACGCCATGCTCAGCGTGTCGCTTTGATCACTGTAGACGAACTTCGCCAAGCGAGATTTCAGCTCCAATTGCTGGCTCGCACTCAGGCCGATCCACACGCATAGAAGAGCCCAGAGCGTCTTCGGATTGTTTTGATCAGTCAAATCGAGCAAGAACTGGCCGATCGCAGGGCATACGTCAGGTCGAGTTCGGGCAAGGTGGGCTCCGATTTCGACGGCAATAGCTTGCGTTACCCAGCCCGCATCAGTGTCGGGAAGCTCCCAATGATTGCCGTCCTTAACTTGGTCTGTGAGCCAAGCTCTGCTCTTCTCGATCTTGGTACGTAGCTCCGCTTCCCATGAACGCGGAACGACATTAGATGGACGAGAAATTCGACAAGCCTCATCGTTGTGGGTCACCGTAATGAGAAGATTCAGAACATAGAGGGTAGACCACAAATCTGCGGCTCCGCCGGAAAACTGCGGGAAGGCACCGTTCGAGAGTTGCAACGCGATCAACGGCCCAATATTGCGCAAATCGTCGCCGTCGAATTGCTTTGCCAGAATGCGGACGTCGATTCCTATGGCCGTGTGGCGCACATTACGTACCCAAGCAGGAGCATTTTGGCTGGGCGCTTTGGAACCCGCTGCACTGTGCCACCAGCCGTCCGGAGACCTCGTTTTTTGGACCCAATCCAAATAGGTCGCGATCGCTTCGTTACCAGCAGCTCCCGTAGCAACTAAACTGAACGCTGCTTCGCTACTCGAGAAGCAATTCGGCTTTAATCTGGAAATTTCAAGGTCGCGCGCAGCGGTCGGCGATTCACACTTGCCCCATTCTCCATAGTTGAATTGGTCGGCCAGCAGCGTTTCTTGGGCGCGCTTCAAATTGTCCACTAGATGCCTCAGTCACTTGCGGGAAGATAAGCCGAACCACTTTCTTGAGAACCGATCCGTTATGCAAGGTCAGAGTTCTGATTATTCTACGTGCAGCTGCGTTGTGCCACTATCGGAATGATTAACAGAGAGTTCATCAAGCGTTGGGGGTTCAATAACTGTAGTATGTTGGTTTGCCAATGACAGCTTAGCCGCGATGACTTCGGTCATAGGCTAGGTCCGGCGCGAGTCCCTATATGAGGATTTGCGATTGCCCAAGTCCATGTCAGTTCTGGGTGAAAAACGGACGTCGTCTGGATGGATCGCAACCTAGGCTACTGGCGCATGTCAGACGGCAGACCTTGAACCGCTTTCAGGGGTGTCAGGTTGGTGAGGTCAGAAAGCCGCAATTCTATCTGGTGAAGTTTCGCAGTCTGCTTGGGCAAAAAGTGGCTACTTTGTCGAGCCACGGAGACGTAAAAATTTGGCACCTGAACGATGGTATGAAAAAAATACACAACCGATGAAGTAAGATGGGACGTTATTACCCATTCTCGATGGCGAGAGGATCTACCAGGCATCGTGTAACGATATCTTTGTTCTGGATCTGGGCCGAGGTACGATCGCCATGGGTCAAAAAGCGATTCAGGTAGAGGATTTCCGTTCGTCCCAGGATGGTGCGGCTGCGCGGGGTATTTCAACGCCCGCGCAACAAGCGAGACAATCAAAAGGGTACGGGCCCGTCGCAGAGCTTTCCGAGCCAGACGTCGTACTCTCCGGCGCAAATCTCAACGCATTTATACACAGCCATCGCAAGAATGATCTCGCGCGGGATCAAGATGCGTTCAGTATAAAAAGAGCTATGGCTGATTTTGGGTGACGCGGCCTGATCAGGCGGCGTGGCTTTCAGTGTTCGGAATGACTTCGATTCCGTCGATGAACTTTACACCGGCGATGACTTTCGGCAACTGGTTCGTGCTCTTCAATCGCCGCCAGGTCTTCGATGCGGCGTCGATGAGCTTGAACACCATCAGCTTCGCAGTTTGTTGCGACAGCGATCCCTAGTCCGCACCGTTCGGTGGCGCACCGTGGCGAAGACGCTCTCGATCGGGTTCGAGCTGCGTAGGTGGATCCAGTGCTCAGCAGGGAAGTCGAAGAAGGCGAGCAGCGCATGGCGATCCTTGATCAGGCACTCCACCGCACGTCCGTATTTGACGTGGTATTTCTCGACGAAGACGTCGATCGCGGTTTCAGCTTCGGCCCGGTGTGGGGCCAGATAGATGTTCCGCAGGTCGTTCTTCATGGGGCCCTGCACGGATTTGGCGACCTTGTCGAGTACGTTGCTCACTTTATGGCACCAGCATCGTTGGTGCCGCGTGCCGGGAAAGGCCTCGTCCAGTGCCTTCCAGAAGCCGAGGGCGCCGTCGCCGATGGCGAGTTGCGGGGCAATCCGTAACCCGCGTTGCCGCAGGTCGATCAGGAGTTCGCGCCAGCTCTGCGCGCTCTCGCGCACGCCGACCTGGAAGCCGATCAGCTCCTTCTTGCCTTCCGGCGTGGTGCCAATCAGCACCAGCATGCATTCGCTGTGATCTTCCATGCGGGCCTGCAGGTACACGCCATCGGCCCAGATGTAGACATAGCGACGCGCCGACAGATCGCGTCTCTGCCAGCGTTCGTACTCGACCTGCCAATCGGCCTTCAGGCCGGCGATCACCGAAGGCGACAGGTTCGGCGCATCCTTGCCGAGCAGCGCCGAGAGCGCCTCCTGGAAGTCGCCGGTCGAGATGCCGCGCAAATAGAGGACCGGGATCAAGGCATCCAGGCTCTTCGTCCGCCGCGCCCATAGCGGCAGGATTGCCGAACTGAAGCGGAGGCGGTCGCCTGGCCCGCTCGCTCCGCGGTCGCGGACCTTGGGACGAGCGACCTCCACCGGACCGATGCCGGTCGCAATCTCGCGCACCGGACCGTGCCCATGTCGGACCAGGCGCGCTCGACCGTCGGGCAGCGTCAGATTGGCCGTGCTGGCCAGAAACGCGCCAACCTCGATCTCGATCGCCCTGGCAAGCAGGTCCCGCGCGCCGGCACGAACGATATCGGTCAGTGGATCATCAACCGCGGACGGCTGACGGAAAGCAAGAACATTGGTAGTCTCGGTCATGGCGTATCGCTCTCCTCGAGAGGTTCTGGCAGGCTCGTCACCCGCCTCGATACGCCGCCTTCCTCACACCGTCATCACCCAGATTCCGCCATAGCTCATCCAAATACGGCGCGCCTCAATGGTATCAACACAATCTGCGCACACTTTGACTGGTTGCTCAATCGGAAGAAAGATGCGGGGTTGGTGCTGATCGACAGGTTTTCTGACCCGAATGTCGATGCACACGTGGTTGAGAAGATGGCGGTAGGTTTGAAAGGTATGCCGTTCTCGTCGGAAATGAAGTTGGACAATATAGTGGGCGTTCACTATTCCGCTGTTGGACAATCTCACTTTTCGAGCGTCTTGGACATTGTGATCGGTTCCTTGCGGTTTTCTATCAATGCTTTCACCCGGAACGAAACTAATAATCTTCCAACAGCAAAGAAGCTTCTCGGCTTAATCAAACCTTTGTTCTTCCGTGAGGAAGGAAAGGGGGCTGTGGCGGAGATAGGCTTTTGCTACCGACCCAAAGAAATCCGGATTGAGAACTACAAGTCCAAGTACCAAGCGCTCAAAGCGTTTCTAGTCGAAAACGGTATTGAAACCGCACAAGCAGTTTGACAGCTCGAAATTGAGGATTGGACTAAAATGCGTTTTCAGCTGTCCAATTATCACCGTCCTTAAGCGCAAAGATTGCCGCGTCGAATACACAGGGAATCACGCCACTTTTCTCGCACAGCTCCTGAATGCCATCGGAAACGAAAATATAGTAATTGATATCGCTTAGAGCTTCTGAGCTAAGACGAACAGGAAATTGAAATTCCTCATTGAGCCAATCGATCACTCGGCTATCTATTGGAATTTCGTACCGGGTCAGCCACAAAGACTGAAGCAGATTGCGAGATTGCTTGGGTCCAAAACCGGAAAAAGTATCTTGAATGTAGCGTGCCACGTCGATTTCCGTTACCCGGGATACGTTTGTTGTAAGACGATTGCATTCATTCAATGATCGGTCCCATTCTCCTTGTTCGAGCATTGCAAAGTTGTGCGAAAGTTGATCGGCGATCGTAGGCACATGTCGTATGCCCCGCCACTCGTTGAGTACTCTAGTGATAAGACCTTCCCTGTCATTGCTCTTGCTAATGATGTCGTATCCCAAAAGAAATGGCTGCTGACGGGAGAACCGAGCAACCGGACCATTTGGGCTGGAGTTTTGCTGCGAGGTTAGCCGCATACACACCATTTGCTGCCAGAATCGTGCTCGTCCAATCGGTTCCTTGACGGCTGCACAGTTCCGTTCGAGACGAGCTTTAACAAAAGCGTTGCCCTTTTGCTGTTCGATAAGTCGCCTCACACGCTGAATATCCGCGTCGGTCACTTGCCAGTGAAGTTTCATCGAATGTTGCTCGGCTGTGCAATACGATCAAACGTAAACGGTACGAGAGGCCCACGGAGCCACGGACTTGGTGCGGACGGCCTACGCACCGCGCTTGAAGCGTATAGGCATCCAGAACTGCCGGAGGGCCTCGACGGTTGCTGGAATGTTGCGCCAGGCGTTTTGGATGATGGGCTGCGTTCCCAGCGTGCGCCGGGCCGGGGGTAGCAAGGGTCGACCGGCGTCGTCGATGCAATGGACCAAGATCGGCCGCAGCATAAGGTGTTCGGTTCCATTCGGGGGGAGAAGCCGCGACCAGACGAGAAGCCGAAGCTTCATGACGGCGTAGAAGCCCATGCACCAGGGCTGCGGGTCGACTTCGCCGTCCGGTGATCGCACGAACAGCGGCTCGAAGCTCTCCGGTCTCGTCGACAGCGTCTCGCTGATAGCGTTGTGGCGCATCAGCGTGGCGGCGATTGCCGAGAACTCCTCGGTGTCGTGATTGAAGGCGTCGGGATCTACGCCGAGGAGCGGGCACACCCATTCCTCGGACGCCATCGAGACCGGCCCGGCGACGACCGCGGCCACCGCGCCATCGAGCATGGAGAGCGACGTCGCCCGCGGATGCCGAAGCGTCGGCGACCTGGCGCGCTTGCTGATCCATTGCCCGAGCCGTTCGAACGACATGGCATAGTCCGCCATCGTCGTCTTGCGTGCTTTTCGCGTTCCCCGCCCTTGCTTCGGCTTCGTCATGCCACGGCCCGCTTTTCGGCTTCGCGTGCGGCCTTCCAGTTCCAGGCCAGAAGTTCGTGAAGCTGGTTGGTCTTCGTGGCGCCGCTCACCATGCGATCGAGAACGTCGACGAGATACGCCTCGGGGTCGAGGCCATTCAATTTCGCTGTGTTAAGAAGCGAAGCGAGTATCGCCCAGGTCTCGCCCCCGCCTTCGTCACCACTGAACAACGAGTTCTTTTTTCCGATCGCAATTGGCCTGATCGATCGTTCGACCGTGTTGGTGTCCGGCTCGAGCCGCCCGTCATCCAGGAACGTCGTCAGGCCCTGCCAGCGTTCGAGCATGTAGTCGATCGCCTTGATGAGCGTCGAGCGGCGGGAGATCCCGTCCTTCACCGCGATCAGACGGGCCCTCAACGCCTCCATCAGCGGCTTCGTCTCGGCCTGTCGCGTCGCGCGGCGTTCCCCAGCATCGAGACCGCGGATCCTCTCCTCGATCGCGTAGACGGCCGCAATGCGCTCGATGACCTCCGCGGCGAAGGGTGAGTTCGTCGTCTTGTGCACCCTCACGAAGTTGCGGCGCGCGTGAACGAGACAATACGCCAGCTGGATCTGGCCCGACATCATCGCATCGCCCGCCAGCGAGGCGTAGGCGGCATAGCCGTCGACTTGCAGCACGCCTTCGAAGCCGGCTAACTGCGCCACGATCTCCTTTTTGCCGCGACCACCTGCGAACACGTAGGCGACCGCCGGCGGCGCCGGCCCCTTCCACGCCCGATCGTCCGTCGCGTGCGCCCAGAACTGGCAGATCCTCGTGCGGCCGCGTCCCGGATCGAGCACTGGCATCGGCGTCTCGTCGCAGAACAGCCGCTCGAAGCCGTGCATAGTCTTCAGTTGCAGATCGTAGAGGCCCCTGACCAGCCACGCCGCGCTCCCCATCCAGCGCGCCAGCGTCTGACGGTCGACGACGACACCCTGACCCGCCAGGATCTGCGTCTGGCGATAGAGCGTCGATTGCCAGGCATATTTGGCCGCGGCGATATGCGCGATCAGCGCCGTCGTTGCCATGCCGCCCTCGACGAGCCGCGCCGGTGCCGGGGCCTGGACAATCGGGCCCTCACAGGAGCGGCAGGCGTATTTTGGACGGATCGTGCGGAGCACACGCAGCCACGCGGGAACCCGATCGAGCGCTTCGCTGCTCTCCTCGCCGATCCGATGCATCTGACCCGTGCAGCACGGGCACAGCGTGGACGCCGGCTCGATCACCCGCTCGACCCGAGGCAGATGCGCCGGCAGCGCGCCGATGTTGCGCTTCGCTTTGCGCCGCTCCGGCCGCGGCGCGTCCGGTTTGTCGTCATTGGCCGGGAGCTGTGAGCCGGCGGTCCGTTCCAGATCAAACGCGATCTGTTCGGCGCAGACGATCGCCGCGCGCTCCGATCGTGCGCCGAAGATCAGGCTCTTCAACGTGGCGATCTCTGCGCGCAGATCATCGTTCTCGCCTTCGAAAGCCAGCACCATCTCGGCAAGAGCCGCAGGGTCAGAGGGGAGATCTTCGGGGCGAAGCGCCATATCGCAGAGCTACACGAACGCACTCGCAATCGCCAGCAAAACAAGACGCTTCAGGCAACCTTCGTCGGCCGCTTCGTCACCTTCGGGACCACACGCGACCACTCCGCAAGACCTTCAATCAGCATCGCCAGTTGCGCCCCCGTCACCGGCATCGTACCCTCGCGAACAGGTGGCCAGGCAAAGCCCCCATTCTCCAGCCACTTCGTCGCTAGAACCATTCCCGAGCCGTCAAAAACCAGTAGCTTCAAACGATCCGATCGCTTCGATCGGAAGACATAAACGTCACCGCTGTAGGGCTTGCCGCCTAATCCCTCCGCTACCAGCGCGACAAGGCCATGAACGCCTTTACGAAAGTCAATCGGCTGCGTCGCGACGAACACACGGACCATTGGACCGAAAGAGATCATCGCGTCGATCTCACCGCCGCCAGCACGCGCTCCAGCGTCGCGGCGTCGACGCCGACGGGCACGCGCACCGTCGCGCCCGCGATCATCACCTCGATCCGCTCGGCCGGATCCGTCAGAACATGCGCCTTATCGATCGCGTTCGGCTGCGCCTCGACGGCGGCCTCGAGCCTGACTTGCACGAACTGCGGCGCTTCGCTCGACGCGAGCCGCGCCTGGCGCCGCCACACACTGAGCAGTCCCCGGTTCACCCCGTTGCGTCGAGCCACCTCGGAAATGCTCGTCTCCGGATCGGCACTCTCGGCCACGATCCGCGCCTTCTCCGCATCGCTCCAACTGCGCCGTCGCCTCTCCCCTGTGATCACCTCGATCCGCTGATAGGAGGCGGCATCATGCCCGTCTTGATGTCTGTCTTGATGCATGGAACGAGCGTCCCTCGCGTTGTCAAATCCACGCGCGAGTCTCGCTCATCCCGTCCACCTAAACGAGGTGGGGTCGTCGTACCGCTATCGATCAAACGGCTTTCGGCAGCTCGTTGCTTTCCGCAGTGGACTCAAGCCTCGGGCGAGCCGCCAAAAAGGTTGCAAGCGAGATTTCGCTTGCCTCATACGAGGACCTAGAGAGCCTTCCGCAAAACAACTCGTATCTCAGCCAGACGCGGTAGGTATTGACGACGTCAGTTTCGCAATAGTCAGCGATTTCCTTGATTCGTCCTGCTCGAAAATACTGCTCAACTTCGCCGCCATGAATTTCATCTGGCTTTCCGGGAAAGCCGAGTATTTTGCTCAGTTCGTCAAGCTTCACTTTCGCTCCGGAACTGAACGAGGACAGTTCGTAGAGCTGGCCCCGCAAATTCGGACAGTAGCTTGAGTGGATTTTCTGCCTGACAGCGGCGAGGATTCTTGCTGCGAATCAGGAGCGAAGATGACGAAGAAGAGCCGCCGGACGCATTCTCCGGCATTCAAGGCGAAGGTTGCTTTGGCTGCGGTCAAAGGCGACAAGACACTGGCGGAGCTGGCGCAACTGTTTGATGTTCATCCGAACCAGATCACGATCTGGAAAAACCAGCTCCTGGAAGGCGCCGCCGGCGTGTTTGGGCATGACAAGACATCGGCCGAGACGCCGGTCGATTTGAAGGCGTTACATGCCAAGATCGGCGAGCTGGCGTTGGAAAACGATTTTTTGTCCGGCGCGCTCACCAAGGCGGGCCTGCTGAGCGCAAAGCGATGATCGACCGCGATCATGATCTTTCTATCGTGCGCCAGGCGAAGGTCCTGAAGCTGGCTCGCAGCACGGTCTACTATGAACCTCGGCCAGTTTCGGCCGAGGACCTTGCCTTGATGCGTCGGCTCGATGAGCTGCATCTCGATTATCCCTTCGCGGGAGCGCGTATGCTGCGATCGTTGCTGCGGCGGGAGGGCGTATACGCCGGTCGCCGCCACATCGCGACGCTGATGAAGCGCATGGGGATCGAGGCGGTCTATCGTCGCCCGAACACGAGCAAGCCGGCTCCGGGTCACAAGATCTACCCGTACCTGTTGCGCGGATTGAAGATCGAGCGGCCCGACCATGCGTGGGCAATGGACATCACCTACATTCCGATGCGGCGTGGCTTCGTCTATCTCGCGGCGGTCGTCGATGTGTTCAGCCGACGGGTCCTGGCCCATCGCGTCTCGATCACAATGGAGGCGGCCTTCTGCGTCGAAGCGGTCCAGGAGGCGTTGGCGAAGCACGGCAGGCCCGAGATTTTCAACACGGATCAGGGCAGCCAGTTCACCAGCCTCGAGTTCACCGATGTGCTGCTGGACGCGAAGATCGCCATCAGCATGGACGGCAAGGGCGCCTGGCGCGACAACGTGTTTGTCGAGCGGCTCTGGCGCACGGTCAAATACGAAGAAGTATATCTCCGCGCCTACGACAGCGTGTCCGAGGCGCGAGCGTCAATTGCCAAGTATCTGGCCTTCTACAATCAGGGACGCCCTCACTCGAGCCTTGACGGGCGCACGCCCGACGAGGCTTACTTCGGCACGCAAGCTATGGTGATGGCCGCATGACCGTCGCCGACGGTTTTGTCGTCGCTCTGGTCGGGCTACGCCCTCCCGACGCAACGACAAAACCGTAAAGCCCCGCGTTCAGCATAACCCGGCAGGAATCCACTTAAATCCAGCGGGGCGCTGTCCAAACAACCGGGGCCAGCTCTCGTCGCATAAGTCAAGAGCATCGGTGCTGTATCGCTTAAAATAGGCGCGGCTGGATAAGCCTGGCGCGGCGATACCATGCACCATGGCGCGATATCGTAAGACAGGAAGATCGAAGCTACTGCCATTGAAGGTAACAAGCTGAGGTCGTAGTTGAGCAATCCTGTCTACGAACGCAGCAATCAATTCGGGTTCAGTGCGGTCGCCAACGTGCGGAGCGCCGATGGCATCAACCGTCCAATGATCACCTTCGAGGTGAGCAACAACTGCCCCGATGCAGACGATTGAATGATAGATGTGCTTCGGAAATTTGTCGCCTATGGCATCCCGACTTCCTGAGCGGTCTTATCGCTGAGTCCGTTCGCTTTAGCGAAGCCAGACAAATCGGGCACCGTTTCTAAGTCCCAAACAATAACACTTGGCATTGTGCGCCTACGATGCGGATTTCACGGATCGTGAGCATCGATTTCGCGCGATCGTGAGCACTGAATTCAGACGATCGTGAGCAGCCCGCTACGGCCGATGGGAGATAGAGTCAGTGTTCTGGTTGGCCGTCAAGGGTGATGGTTTTGGCGCTGCGTTTTCGCATGCTTTCTCCGGTGAGCTGGAGGCGGTGGGCGTTGTGGACGAGGCGATCGAGAATGGCGTCGGCGACCGTGGGGTCCCCAATGGCTCCATGCCAGGTGTCCACGGGGAGCTGACTTGTGACGATGGTGGATGCGCGGCCATGTCGGTCCTCGAGGATTTCGAGCAGATCGCGGCGTTCCGCGGCGGTGAGCACCGATAGTCCCCAATCATCCAAAATCAGAAGCTGAGCGCGGCCGAGGCTTTTGAGGAGCCGGGCGTAGCGTCCGTCTCCGCGCGCGAGCGCGAGCGCCTCGAACAGCCTTGGAACGCGATGATAGAGGACTGATCGGTTGTCGCGGCAGGCCTTGTGGCCGAGCGCGCAGGCTAACCAACTTTTGCCCAGGCCGGTTGCCCCGGTGACGAGCAAATTCTCGTGGCGATCGATCCAGCGACCTTCGACCAGTTTGGCGAAAACGGCGCGGTCGATGCCCCGCGGGGTGCGCAGATCGACGTCCTCGACGCAAGCAGTCTGGCGCAGTGCGGCGATCTTGAGGCGCGTGGTGAGCCGCCTGGTGTCGCGTTCGGCGGCTTCGCGGTCGACCAACAGGCCGATGCGATCTTCGAACGGCAGGGCTTCGAGATCGGGCGATCGGCGCTGCTCCTCGAAGGCCTTGGCCATTCCGGTCAGGCCAAGCTCGATCAGCCGTTCGTGGGTTGGGTGGTTAAGCATGCCGGGTCTCTCCTTGCTTCAGTGGAAGTAGTCGCGTCCGCGGATATTGCCGTGGCGCAGGGGCTGGTGCTCGAAAGATTCGTCGAAGAACGTGCGATCGAGGCCGTTCTGGAGGATCGATCTAATCGAGGCGACGGAGCGCGCCTTGATGAGGATGCCCCTCCGGCAGGCTGCGTCGAGGCGTTCGGCGCCGTAGCTTTTGACGAGCGCCAGAATGCCAAGGCAGGTTCGAAAGCCTTGTTCTGGATGGGGCCGGGCGTCGATCACGGCCTGGAAAAACGCTGCTGTCGAAGGACCGATCCGCTCGCCGGCGGCGATCACCGCGGCGGGGGTCCATTTGCCGTAGCGGCGATGGGCGCTGGGCATGTGGTCGGCGATGGTGGTGTGTCCGCGTCGGTTGGGCGCGCGGGCATGGCTGGCGATCCGCTGGCCCTTGTGGAAGATCTCGACCGTCCGATCGTCGATACGGGCATCGACCAGCTCGCCAATCAGACGATACGGCGCGGAGTACCAATGGCCGTCGACCTCGACATGATAATCGGGAGCGAGGCGGCAGCGCTTCCAGCGTGCGAAGGCATAAGGCTGATCTGGCAGCGGGGTTAGCTTGGGTTTGTCGAGTTCGGCAAACAGTTCGGCGCGGCTTGAGCCGAAGCCACGCATTTGACGAGCATTGAGTTCGTCGACGAGTGTCTTGATGGCGGCGTTGAGCTCGGCCCGGGAAAAGAAGCGCTGATTGCGCAGCCGGGCCAGAATCCAGCGCTGGGCGATTTGCACCGCGACCTCGACCTTCGCCTTGTCTTTTGGGCGCCGCGGCCGTGCGGCGAGAATGGCCGTGCCGTAATGGCTCGCCATCTCGGCATAAGTGCGATTGAGGCCGGGATCGTAGCGGTCGGGGTTGCTGACGGCGGCTTTGAGGTTGTCGCAGACCACGAACGTCGGCGTTCCGCTCAAAAACGTGAACAAGTTGACGTGGGCCCGGATCCAGTCGGCCAAGCTCTCGCTGGGGCAGGCCTCGGCGTAGGTGTAGTTCGAAGCGCCCATCGCCGCGACGAACAGCTTCATCGGCTGCACTTCCCCGGTCAGCGGATCGACGATGTCGATGGTGTCGCCGGCGAAATCCACGAACACCTTCTCGCCGCCCAGATGAATCTGCCGCATCGAAGGTCGGACCCGCCCCTTCCAGGCCTCGTAGGTAGTGCAGAACCACGTGTACCCGAAACCGTCGGGATTAACGGCGCGATACTCCTCCCAGAGCAGGCGACGGGTTACGTTGCGCCGGCGGAGCTCTTTATCGATGTAGCTCCAGTCGGGCACCGGCCGCTGCGGGCTCTGAGACGCTGGTCGTGGGGCCGGGAAAAGCAAAAGCTCCAGGTCTTCATCGGTCATTCCCTCCGGAAGCGGCCAGCTCAACCCAGCAGAGCGGGCGCGGCTCAGGTAGCTGTGCACAACGCCGTTGCTGACGCCCACGCTCCGCGCGATGGCCCGCTCTGGCAGGCCTTGAAAATGTTTTAACCGAAGGACTTCCTTGATCCGGCGCATCGACAATCTCTGGGTAGGCATTGGACTTCCTCGTTAACCACGAGGTCATCCCTAAGCCGGTTGAGTTGTCGGCCGAAGCGCTGCAAGGCTCCGAAAGCCTTGCTCACGATCCCGCGAAATCGTTGCTCACGATCGTCTGAAATCTCTGCTCACGATCCCCTGAAATCCGCGCTCACGATCCCGCGAAACGCGCATACGAAATGTCGAAAGCCACTTCAAGTGACAAACATCGAAACAATACACGCAGGCGGGGATTGGTCAAAGGACCGGGGCAGGCAGGCAACTGAATGGTCGCTGGTATGGTTGCCTTTTGGCGGGTCGGAATGCCTTGAGGACGCGGAAAGTACAGCCAGCGACCATGCCAGATGGTTTGGAAGGCATCGGCGACAAATACGAGGTTCGGTGCCTCGCAGGATAAATAGTCATACACGGCATTCCCAGAGCATTTGATGAGGGCTGCCTTTGTCAAATGTTCAAAAGGGTCACGTCATGACGTCTGCTATCGGATTCTCAATCGATAATACTGACCTGCCTAGGCTTCTCGCTGATTGCGTCAAATCCCATCTTTTTCACTCCTCGCCAAACGTAGCGTCGAGTTGGGATGAGCTTTGGACGTATCCGCGCTATTTCGGTGTCTATCGAATTGGCGACGTTGAGGAAGTGTTTAAATTCAACCGCACGGACATTGATCGAGCAGTTGACGCGATGGCGGCTGCATGCGCCGAAAGCGTTCCGCTTTCCAGCGACGATCATCCAATCGATATTGGATCGTTTGTGACCGCTTCAATCGAGAAGGCGAAAGCCTTTGACATGGATATCGTGGAGGAATGGGTACGAACAAAGCATGCGTTGCCATCCTCGAAATTCTGTTCTGAGAACGCGAGGGAGGTGGTAAAATCCTACCTACAATACGGGTTCGAAAAACGATCGAATACCAAGAGAACCCTGGGGTCTCACTTCGTTTTCGCGTTCGTTGTGCCGTTGGCAGAGAAGGCGACGGACGAGAATTGGGTGTGGAACGGCCCTTCGAACCGGCTTTAAAAGTGCCTAACGTGGTCGCGTAGAGAGGGCGCCACAAAGGAAGGACCATTCCATGGAGACGATTATCACGGTGGGTTTGGATTTGGCCAAATCGATCTTTCAAGTTCACGGCATCGCCGAAAACGGGAAAGTCCTGGTCCGTCGCACATTGCGGCGATCGCAGGTTCTGCCCTTCTTTCGGAGCCTTCCAGCTTGCTTGGTAGGGATGGAGGCCTGCGGGACGGCCCATTACTGGGCGAACGCGATCAGCGAATTCGGCCACACCGTCCGCTTGATGCCGCCTGCCTATGTGAAAGCTTACGTCAAGCGAAACAAGACCGACGCAGCCGATGCAGAGGCGATCTGCGAAGCCGTGTCGCGCCCGACAATGCGCTTCGTGCCCGTCAAATCACCTGAGGAGCAAGCTGCCGGGATGGTTTTGAAGACCCGAGAGTTACTTGTTCGTCAGCGAAGCCAGACTGCGAATGCTATGCGTGCCCACATGGCGGAGCTCGGGATCATTGCCGCGACCGGCATGACCAGCATTGCCAAGCTCGTTGCCGTACTGCGCGACGATCAAGACAGACGCCTCCCTGCTTCGGCTCGAGCCGCGCTTCTGGAGATGGCCGAGCAAATCGAAAGCCTGACAACACGGATCGATATGCTCGACACCAAAATTGTCGCGGCCGTGAAGGCCGATGATGCCGCCCGTCGTCTGACGACCATTCCTGGCGTAGGCCCTATTATCGCCGCGACTGTTCGCGCCGTCGTCCAGGATCCGGCAGCCTTCCGAACAGGGCGGGATTTGGCCGCCTGGATCGGCATCACCCCAAGGGCGAACTCCAGCGGAGGGAAAGAGCGGCTCGGCAAGATCTCGAAGCAGGGCAACAAGCAGTTGCGAACTTTACTGATTGTTGGTGCGACGTCGATCCTCAAGCAGGCCCGCAGAGGCGTGAAGCTACCTGCCTGGGTCGTATCCATAATTGCGCGCCGTCCCTATAAGGTGGCCGCAGTGGCACTTGCGAACAAGATGGCGCGCATCATATGGGCGCTTCTCGTCAAGGGCGGAACCTATCAATCACCGACGACGCCGGTGACGGCTTAATCCACAATTCCCAGCGCCTTGGCGTTGGGATAAAGCGGCAAGGTGCCAAAGCGTGATGAACCCGAGGGGCGATACCCCGATGCCGATCAGACCGTCTGACGCAGTGCGCGACTGAGCGCGTAAAATTGATTAGGCGACCGGCATCGCGGATCTCATCGTGGCCAGCGGTCAATGACCGTGCGGATAGGCCGGACATATGACTGCACCGTCCGACGGTGATACACGCTGAAAAATACCTTGCTAACCGGGCCGTTCTATAGTCGAGGACTGTCAGCCAGAGGAATTTGAGCGCGCGGCATCGATGTGTAATCCCGACTCTATGAGTCACTTGGACGACAAGTCGCGAGCCAATGCCGCGAAGTACGGCTTCCGATTGTACGACTACGAACGTCGCTTCGTTCATTGAGACGCCAGCAGTTCTAGCCGAAGAAGCAGGCATGTTCGTCCTTCTCTACAACATCCAAGAAGGCTTCAATTGACGGCACCGTCAGATTTGGCTCGTAGCCGTGCCACTTGAGGTCCGCTCGTTGCCAGAAGACCTTCCAATTGCGAGCGCTCTTGTTGTACGTCGCTTTGGCGATGGGATTCTCGATCTTCCTGCTTGCATCCTTCCAATGGGGGCGGACCTCGTAAATCTCGACACTCTGGTCATCGATACGGAATGTCAGGTCGACTTGGTGGCGGACGTGCGGTCGTGGTCGTCGCCTCTGGACGAATTCGGCAACCATCTTCTCGCAGCGTTTGATCTCGAATTCTGAGAGCGTCAAGGAACGCAGCCTCCGTATTCAGCTATGGTACTGGAAAGCGACCTTTTGCAACCGCGTCAATCACACGCTTCGCATGGGCAAGCTTACGGAAAGCGGCGACTGACATCGCGGCTTTCTTCTCAGCAACGTTGATATCGTTTTCGCTCAGCTTGGCTGAAAATCGAAGCCGCTGCGCAATCTGCCACAGCTTCAGATCAGGTTCACGCAGCCGCAAGTCGTATGCTTCAAGGTCCGTCTTGAGTGATGAGACGCGGAATTGGGCTGAGACGGGATATTCTGCTTTCGAATCCTTCATCACTCGTTGCCCGCGTCCCCTCTTGTGCCGCTTTTGCAGGATTGTCTTTACGTGGCTCAATATTGCTCGCTTTGAGAATGTTAGCGGGATTGCAATGACAAGTTGTGATCCGTTTTCCCAACTGTCCTGAATTGCCGATATGTCGGATGGCAGGAGCGGGATCACGCTGCTTGTGACCGCGGGTTCGGCAAACAATCGAGCGCCACGATCTCCCGTCGTCCACCAAGTCTTGAAGTCCACCGCATGCACGTCGCCGAAATCCTCGTACAGCTCGGCTGTACTGCCCATTGCCGTCGCGCTCGCAGGTCTTGCGGTACCCCTCATGGCGACGGAGGAATTCCCACCAAAGATAATAGATGCTGCTTTCCCAATGAACGCCCGTGTCGCTCTCCCGTTTACGGAACAGCGGATGCTTGAACATGAAGTGTCTGAGAAAAGCAGGCATCGTCTGATCTTATCATTCGAAATCGTTCAAGCGCGTGATTACGAAAGATAGTCCAGAGTTGTCTGAGTGCCAACTGTCTTATCATTGGAAAATGCACGAAAACCGCGAAATGGGATAAAAACGCTGCCCGTGGCATCATCTGGAAATCAAACGCGCCCCGAAATCCCTTCGTGCCGGTTTTGATTATAAGAGGAATAGAATGAGTTACTTGCCTAAAGAACCAAACCTCAGTGCTGAAATTCGAATGATATTCGACCGCTATTCGTGCCGAAACGCGTTTGTCGTGTTCAATAACACTCCACCACAGCACGTAAATCCGATCAGGCGATCACCAAGACTGGCAAACAACGACAATAGTCCGCTTGCGACGAAGAAGAGGAGTGCCCGATAATGACCGCAACTCGTTTCCACCCCCGCACTTTGAACTTACCTGGTCACCAAGCCGCCAGACGGCAAGCCCGCTTGCCAAACTGGGTCAAGGAAAATTGGGGGTTCGAATCAATGATGCGCCGTCTCATTCGCGGAGAACTCTACGAAGAAGAAGCACGCGCGCTCGGTGTATCTAAGCAGCGTTACCGTCGGCTCCGTCGCCGTGCAATCCGGAGACTCTATGACCGAAAGTAGTGCCTAGTGCAGCGTCATCGAAGTGCAGCGGATCATAATCCGCTGCACCTTCCACTCGACAAGAGTGGCATCTCCATTGGTGTGTTGCTCATTGAGCGCAGGACTGCCGTCATTGTGCGGAGAACAGCCGCTGACGACCGCGTTCCGTTCAGAGAGGGGTCCAAGCGACAAGAATCGCATGATCGTGTGATTTTCGTAGGACCTCGTCTGTTAGCTTTCGAATAGCTGCTTGACGAACCTGATCGTTGTCCGAAGGGTTGACGGTAATCGCGTTGACTTTTCTGGCATTCGACAGAAGGCGGACAATGCGGCTGTGATCGATATTCATGGCTGCCACGGCTCTGGGCGTGCGATGACGCGGTCGATACCATGGCGGATCAGGTTCGAGACCGTTCGATATCGGGATGGGACGTGTCGTAGCAGATCGCTCAGGCGCTCTGGATCAATTCTGAAGCTCAAGACTTTTGTTTTGTGCATCTTCAATCCTCTTTTTCTCCCTAGCCCGCTTGAAGTCGAGCAAGTGCCAATGCAGTTCCATGGCTGATCTACGAACCTTTTCGTCGCCATGAAACAGTGCCGCAAACTGAATATCGAATAGGAACTCGTCGTCTGTTACAGCCATGTTTATAATCCGTTTGGTTTTGAAATACGACGGATAGCGATGCCATCCAGTCGGTCTATTTATGAATCGCTGCAATACAGCCGACGATATTTGCTGCAGAATTGCGCTGAGTTGCTGTGGACCGATGCGGACGCGACAGATCCCCGATCGTGGCTATGGCAGCTTTGCAGCTTAAGGGAGTTTGCAATACGTTGGATCAAATCCAACCAGAATCATATGCCATTGTCTGATGGTCGCCTCACTGCGTGAGGCGGCTCGCGAAGGCGAGCCGCTGGAATGGATGTCAGCTTTTGTGGGAGGTGTTGTCTTGCAGCTCTTCCGGCAATTCCTGTTGATCCCAGCCGTGCATTTCGTAGACCGACCGCCAAGCATTGGTCGTCGCCCGCTTTTCCACGAGTGCGGTCATTCGTTTGTAAGCTGCGCTATCGAACTGGTAGCGGTAGACGATCTTGCCCTGAATTTTCTGCTTTTTAAGCGGCTTGCAATTCAAACCGACCAGCTTGAGCAGCTGATTTAACTGGGTCATCGGCTTCGAGCGCACGTCGGCGCGGACCTCGAAGTCGAGGAGGTTTTCGACGATGGCTTTCTGCTTCAATATCGCGGCTGAGAACGGCTTCAGGTCGTCACTGGTCAGGGTTGTCGGCGTCCAGTTGCCGTCTTTCATCAGTGGCGTCTGGTGCAACAGATTGAAGATAGCGCGGGTAACTTCCTGCGAGGTCTTTAGGAAACGGAATCGCTTATCGAGTTTTGCAGCACCGCTAATATCCAGCTTGGAACGCAAATCGCCAGTCATTCCAGCGATTTCGTGGGTCCTCTTTGCGAATGCTTGAAGGTTCTCAAACCGAAGCACTGATTGGCGGTACTTGCCATTGTTGTCTAGTTTCATCAGCGATCTGGTTAGCGGTCGGCGGTAGAAAAGTTCAAACCACATTCGTTCTCGCGACCACTCCTCCGCGACTGTGACTTTTTCGTTTTCCGACAGCCGACCGTCGATTTCTTGGAATTCCTGAAAGGTAAGCGGTCGCGCATGGAGCAGGGCGTTCATACGCTTAGATTTGATGAGACGTTCGCCCAACTTCGCCAGATCGCGTCCTGTTTGGTTCAACGTTTCGTCTGGATCGATCAATTCGACGGTGTATCCCTGATGCCGTTTAAGATCGAGAAAATGCTTTTTTAGATTGTTCTTCGAAGCTCGTTGCTGCGACACGATCAGCGATCGCCATATCGAGAAGCGGATCGTCGTCGAGATAGGTGGGTCGTCCGAGGGCGTCGTATCCCACCAGCAAGTTTTTGTACGAATTGCTGACCTGAATATCCTTCCTGATGACATCTACGGCGGTGTCGAAATTGAACCTCCGCGGACTGATCCAGACTTTGACAGCGCCTGGATGGCGAACACGGGCTAGCTGTTGATCGCAATCAAAATGCGTCGTGATCAACGCGTCGAAAAAGCCGTACACGACATCAATCTCCTGCGCGTCATCTGGGAATGCAATGTCCACGCCAGTACCCAGCGAAGGTGACGTGAGAATCACGCTGTACCGAAGAGCCTGTTTGCTGGGGGTTTCGATGAATGCTTTAACGGGCGGGTCGTCTTTTGTAGCGCTTGTAATCAAGAGACCGCGTACTGTTCCCTCAAAGTCAGCAGCGATGGCGGCGTTCAGGTTGTCGATGCGCCGCTTAGAGTTGGAGGTAACAAAGACGCGTTTCTTGTTGTCGATGGCTTGCTTGAGATCAGCAAGGAGATGACTTTCCGATTGGAATATCGCGATTGTTTTGTCGACAGGATGGTCATTGAGGATGATGTGGGTTAAGCGCGGTGCAGCGGGAGGAGGGGAATGAGCTGGTCGTTCATTCCTCATTTTTGTTAGCGTTTCGAACGTCAGCCAGCTTAAATCGGCGTCGAGAGCGATCACGCGCTTTGCACGCTGTATGAGCATCTTGAATAGGATGAATATCGCTTCGCGATCTCGACCCTCCGAGTCCATGGTTTGTGAAAGAAAATGCGAGAGAACCTGCTCGGATTCATCAATTATGATAGTCTTGAAGATGTTCGCGGTTCCCGTGCGTGATCGCAGTCGTTGTAGGCTATCGAGGCAGATGCCGACGCGTAGCCGATCAATGGGACCATCAAAATCAAGATAGCATTCCAGTTTGAGACGCGCGCAGCTTTGGCGAATGAGGGCTACGCGATGTCCGATGAGCAGAACGCTGCCAGGATCGGCGTCAAGAACGGCGCTGAGGCGCTCGGTCTTTCCTGTTCCTTTCGGGCTCTTGATGAGAGTGAGACCGTCATTGATGCGATTCAGCGTCAGGTACTTGCTCGAGGTGATCGCGATGTTTGCGTCGGTCAATCCCTCGTGGATCGGGTCTTCGTTGACAAAAAGGTCCTTCAACGGTCCGAGATCGTGGTGCTTGTCGAAGTACGCTTTCACTTCGCGGACGCGTTTGTCGAAGTCGAAGAAATCGTAAGACGGAATTGTTGTACCTTCGAGCCAGAACGTCTGTGCGCAGGTCGAGCAATGCAATCCCCTTGTGCCTGTGCGCGATTTGAGGACGAACGCGCTTGCGTGCTCATCATGATGAAAGGGGCAACATACCGCTGTACCGAAATCGATCTGTGAGAACGGTAACGTCTTGCCATATCCTGTTTTTATGGGGAGTTCTGCGGCAACGGTGAGTTTGGAAACTGAGCTGGCGGTTACAGCCGAACCCTTCGTGTCGCTGTGATCGGTATCCAGCCCTTGCTTGATGAGTTCGTCCAGAAGGGCTGCGTCGATGCCACGGTCAAAGATTTGCGGATTGGAGCCGCGTGAGCCGTAGAAGATGCGAGCCGCATCTGTTGCGCCTCGATCACCATTGAGCCGCAAAGTCAGGCTTCGGGATGCCGCGACCATTTCATCCCTAGAATCGATTGTTCGCGGCAGCGCGAAGATGAGACGAAAGCGGTGCTGCTCGTTAGTGTGGCTTGGAGTGGTGTAGAAGATCGTCAGGAAGCGCTCGACGATCGGATCGCACATCATCTCATCGATGCGGCGCGTTCCGTCGATATCAACGGAGATGATGTCCGAGCAGAGGAAATTCGCCGATTTTCGGAGCCCATCGAGTTGGCAGCAGTACGCGATCCCCTTGTTGATCGAGTCCGCGAGCTGCTTCGGGGTCAACGACCTGTTGATCCAGCCCTCAGCAAACAAGGATTTATCGTTGCCCTCGTTCTTGTTGATGAGTTTCCGATTGATGGAAAGCTTGAGTTTTCGCGTAAGGACGGACATGCGCGGTCATCGTGCCACGGAGGCACGGATTCGACCACGGGACCGATGTGCCCTGGTACCGCGAGAAGTGGTGATAACAGGGAGGGTATTTTGATGGTTGTATATAAATCGGGGTGTTATCACCTCACGGGAGGTAAAATCGTATGGATAAGAGAGGTAAAATAGTAGGGAAAGGAAGCTGCCACGCGTTGAGTGGATGCCGATACTTATGCCCCCGAACGGTCCGCCGCAGGCGGACTGTCTGCCACTAGGCGGACATGTCCAACGCCGCCAGTGCCGACCTCTGAACGTCATACAAGCATAAATAGGTCATACAGCGTCATTGCCAAAAAGGAGAACAACAAAATGCATGACCTAGCAGCAACAAATCTCAGTCGCTCCCTCGGCATCTTGAAAAAAGCCGAGAAAACAAAACCAAGATCACCTGACTTGATTGGCACGATCAAAATCGAGGAACACACCCTCAAGACGCTCGTGGACCATTACAAGGAAAGCGGCAGCCTGACCGCCAATCTCGCGGGATGGGTTTATGCAGACAAGCAGGGTAAGCGGATCACGGTTGAGCTGTCACCGCGATACCAAAAGCGCGCTACCGTACAAGAATTCGACTTAGACGACTTTCTTGGCGAATCCACACTCCAATAGACCGCTGCCGCGTTAGACCAGTTCAACGATCTTCTTTTGCGCGTGGTATCGGCGCCGTCTTGCATGAAGGGGAGTAGCGCTCGCCTTTTATTGCTGCTTCAGGCTCAGGATATATGCGATCACGTCATTTGAGTCGGCTGGAGCAAGGATGAGATTGGGCATATTCTTGTGGCTTGAATGAAGAAACGCATTCAAAGCGATCCCTGTGGTCGACGGGAGGTTAGCGATGCTCTGGAAGCTCGGGGGATCAGCCTTGTCGGGGATAGTCATCGGCAGAACGTGGTGACATGAGCTGCATAGCTTTGTCGCGATTTCACGCCCGCGCAATGGATTGCCCTCAAGGGGCTGAGCGAGAGCGGAAAAGTGTGCCCCTGATACCAGTGCAGCAACGACGTAGGGAAACATCATCCAACGCATCGTGATCACCGTAAGCAGTTGTGTCGGAAAACTGCGCTCACGAGTGCACCATGTCAAATGGTGATATTTGCGGGAAGCCACCACCAAAAGTGACAAAAATATCCCTATACGAGATCGACAATCTTCCGCTGAGCGTGGCTATCGGCTTCTATGTATCGTTGGGTCGTTGATAGCGTGGAATGCCCAGCCAACATCTGGACATCGCGTAGCGAGCCGCCGACTGTCGATAGCCAAGCATCAGTCGGAGGTGCCCGCACCGGATCCGGGCGCGGGCATCCTGGAGAGGAAGCAGGCCGATCGGTCTATCAAAGATGCCCTCGAGGACGACGAGGTGAGAGAAACACTTGGACTGCATCATCGGGGCAAGCGCCCGTAGGCGTGTTGCATGCAACTTTACACTATACCATAGCGTGACCCCATAGGCGGAATCAGTCAAACCGACCAACCTGGAGGATTCTGAGGTGAAGATTCGGGTCGGCTACGAGATGATTTACGACTTTCCTCAGCCTACACCCATGATCATGGTGCTGGGCGCTCATTTCACGCGGGCTTCAGATGTGATTGTGCCCGACTATCTGACGACGGATCCCTCCGTTACGATCGTCCCATACCGTGATGGCTTCGGCAATTGGTGCAGCCGCATCGTTGCCCCACGCGGCCGGATGCGCCTGGCGACTGACGGTATCATTCGCGACACAGGCTTGCCGGATGTCGTTGTGCCCACGGCACAACAACACGCGATCGAAGACTTGCCGGCAGATACAATCGTCTATCTTCTCGGCAGTCGCTATTGCGAAACCGACCTACTGTCCGATGTCGCGTGGAAGCTTTTTGAGAAGGAGCCACCTGGATGGGCGCGCGTTCAGGCGATCTGCGATTTCGTTCACAATCACATTCAATTTGGCTATGAGCATGCGCGCGCAACAAAGACGTCATGGCAAGTCTTCAATGAGGGTAAGGGCGTTTGTCGCGACTACGCGCATCTGGCCATCACCTTCTGCCGTTGCATGAACATTCCGGCAAGATACTGCACGGGCTATCTGGGCGACATCGGTATGCCTCCGCCATATGCCCCAGGCGATTTCGCCGGATGGTTCGAAGCTTATATTGGCGGGCGTTGGTACACGTTCGATCCGCGCAACAACGTCCCGCGTATCGGACGCATATTGATTGCGCAAGTACGTGACGCTGCTGACGTCCCGATTACCCATACGTTCGGGCCCAATACCTTGGTCAGCTTCAAGGTGTGGACCGATGAGCTCAAGGCTTAGCAATCGCGAGCAGGCGCCGCTTGCTGAGCGAGATCTTTGTATCGGCCTTGGTCAATGTTGTGGCTGCATAGGCTGCTTCAGGCGTCTATGGGCTTTTGATCTGCATCAAGCGTTCTTTTCAGGTCTGAAGCAGAATTCAAACGCCCAAGCGGGGACATCGGATGCGGCGTCGTGTCAAGCAGACGAAAGCTCTGGAACAGCGCCTGGCGGAAGAGGCCGTGCGATTGCGTCAGCAAGCAAAATTGCTTCCTGTAGGCCCTGGGCGCGAGAGACTGATACGCAAGGCCCGGCAGGCTGAAATTGGCTTGCAGATCAGTAGTTGGCTGCGCTCACCGGGTCTTCAGCCGCCGGAGTAGTTCTCCGCCACCACGAACGGTGGCTGCTGGAATACCAAACTTGGTATCGTTGGTATTGGAGTAAGCTATGAGCAATGCGTTCACGCCTCCAGGACAAGAGCCCGTTCGACCGGAGCCATTTCGACAGCCCGAGGATTGCCCCCGCGCATTTTGCGTTGCGATCGAGGCGGGGCAAAAGGAAGTCGAAAGGCTGAAGCACACGGAAGCCCAATTGCGAGACGCTCTCGCGCGTGAACAAGTGCTGCTCGATCAGAAAGACGAATTAATTCGGCACAAAGATCTGATGAACCGCGAGTCTGACCATAGACTGATGAACGGCCTTCAGATGGTTGCAAGCTTGCTTTCACTGCAAAGCCGGGAAGTGCCGAACGCCAAGGCAGCAGATCAACTGAAGATCGCTGCAAATCGGGTCGCCACCATAGGGAGCGTGCATAAACGTCTTCACGCTCTTGATCACGTCGGAAGTGTCGAGCTCAAGCATTATCTTGAGAACCTCTGCCACGACCTAAGGGGGATTCTTCCGGGCGAACATCGCGATCTTGCAGTTGAGGGTATTGCGGTGGAAGTGCCGACCACGATCGGAGTACCGCTGGGATACATTGTCAGTGAGCTTGTTATGAACTCCGCCAAACATGCCGACGGCAAAATCACAATAAGAGTGGGCATGAGCGCGGAAGGCTACGAACTCTCGGTCTCTGACGACGGCCCCGGCTTTCCAAAGGGATTTGATCCAACGAGGTCGAAAGGTCTCGGGATGAAGATCGTTTCATCTTTGGTCAATCAAATCGGCGGCCAGGCAATCTTCGGCGCAAATCCTTCCGGGCGAGGCGCGCGTTTCACGGTTCGGTTCACGCTCAACAGGCTATCCGAATCCGTTGCAGAGAGCGCTGCTCCGAAGAGCGTATTATCTGACCTGGATGATCAGCGAATGCCTGCATCTCTAAGCACGCGGCCGATGTGTCCGGTGTGTAAGCACCGGATGGCATTGGCACGCGTCTCGCCTGGCAAGCGTGGTTTCGAGGAGCGTACATTTGAATGCTCGACCTGCGAACGCACGGAAGTTGTGTCTTTCGCCGTGGATCCAATGAAAACAGATGCTGTCGGGTGGCTGGCAGGCGAGTTGAGGCCGCCGCAATAATTCGGTGACGGCTTTGCGTGACAGAACGCGGCTGCTTCTTCACTTTTCGTCGTTACGAAAGGCCTCGGACCGGCCGTCGTTGCCGAATCTCTGGACTGCCTCCGATGCCGGCAGACGAGGACAGCTTACTGGAGGCAAATCCACGCCCGTAGACGCTTCGATGCCGCGCTTCGCCTCTCTTGCCTCGGCACGACGGTGTTGAAAGACTAGAAACCGATCGCACGTTTTCGATTTGAATCGACAGCTGTCGTACTGAAAGCGCCATGGAAGCGTACAGGATGAATGAATCAACGAGGATGGAAGCGTACGAAGCGACGCTCACCGTTTCCCTGGAGAAGGTTTGCTTCATCGTTCATCGTGACCGATCTTTGCTTGCAGCCACTATGAGTTGCGGGTGTTGATGTGGAATCAAGAGCTTAGCGGTGCCGCCGTGAAGGCTCAACCGGGGCGGTCCGCCGCAAAGCCTCCGGCGCCCGTTGAAACGCTTGATCAGCCTGTCCAAGTAGTTTTCGCTTGCTCTTGCGATAATGGGGAGGCAGACGTTGTGCCGTCTTCCGCAGGCGGTCGAGGTCTCGGAGGTCGCCTAACGCGCGATGCGCTCGTGTGGCGATTTCACCGAATGCCAAATCATGCGGAGGAATGCTGACTTGCAGAGACTGCAGTGCCGCCAACATATAGCGGTAGCGTTTGCACCGGATTCGCAGCCGATGTAGTTGTTTGCGCCGGAGAGTTCGAAGACGTTGGCCTTTTTGCCAAATTTCGGTCCTCCAATCACCTAAAATCGCTTGGCTGTAGACATCGATGGGCTCGGACCGGAGCTGCTGATCATGCTTCAGCCAGGGACCCTTCGCCAGCCAACGATTGAGCGTCGCTATCAATTGATCGTATCGAGCAGAGGTCAGCATTCGCGTTAGGCTACGCAACAGAAGTGGATTTTCGCTGACCGGCGTTGACATGAATCAATAGCTGACTGTGTGTCCCGACTAGCTTTGCTTGCGAGCGCGACGGAATGAGACGAACAATGACTTCGTTCGACGAGCGTGAAAACGCTCATGAAACGGACTCTGCCCATCGCGAAGAGTTGAAGTTCAAAGCGCGAGAGCGCGCTGTCAAGTCGCTTGCGCTTTGAGAAGGCTATCCCCCGATGGAGATCAATGAGTGCAAGTCGGCGCGCTGGATTCAGGGTGCACTAAAAGACGATGAGGTTCGGGAGGCCATACGGAGGTCTTGTTCACCGGGGCGACCGGAAAGGGCACGCAAGGTGATGCCGATGAAGCCACGGCTATTTGATCGCCCTGTCGGTGTCCTGTCCGCGCGGTCCGCGAACCCGGTCTCAGGGAAGTGCAGACGAATGGCAGCGCGTTTCGTGGGGCAGGCTCTCAGCCTCAGCATCGGATTGCTTCTGTGCTTGCCGGCACACATCGAGGCCGCCGACCTCAGGAAGGTAGCGAAGCAAGGCAAGATGGTCCTTGAAGAAAGATGCGGCCGCTGCCACGCGATCGAAGCTTTTGGGAAAAGCCCGCTCAAGGAAGCCCCGCCGATGCGCGATATCTACGCCCGGTTCAATCCACGCGAGCTGCAAGC
The DNA here is from genome assembly GCF_017565645.3 of Bradyrhizobium barranii subsp. barranii. Classification (NCBI taxonomy): domain Bacteria; kingdom Pseudomonadati; phylum Pseudomonadota; class Alphaproteobacteria; order Hyphomicrobiales; family Nitrobacteraceae; genus Bradyrhizobium; species Bradyrhizobium barranii. The sequence continues at coordinate 206,169 of NZ_CP086137.1, read as the reverse complement.
AGAGCTCTCGGAGGGCATGGTTTCCAAGCACAGGGAAATGCCACAGATCGAATTCTCCGATGAAGACGTCCGCGCGATCCTAGCCTACCTTTACGCTCTCGCGGTCGAGAAATGAGATCGGGGCATGCTCACAGGGGATCGAGACGGTGTCGCAGGTTAGCGACACGCCGACAGATAGTATCTCATCACCTTTCGATCGGCCCCGTCGGATAGGCGGGAGGGCTCAAGAGATGCACAAGCGCCGATCCGTGATGCTGGTCGTTTTGGACGGCTGGGGTTGGCGAGAAGAGATCGCTGACAATGCCGTTCGTCAGGCGCGAACTCCCAATTTCGACCTTCTATGGGGCAGCTGCCCGCATGCCCTCCTGCGAACGTCGGGCCAGGATGTCGGGCTGCCGCAAGGGCAAATGGGTAATTCTGAGGTCGGGCATCTCAACATTGGCGCCGGTCGCGTCGTGATGCAGGACCTGCCGCGTATCAGCGCGGCGATTGCCGACGGCGAGATCAAGCATACGGCTGCCCTCATCGGCCTGATCGACCGGCTGCGGCTGACCGGCGGTACCTGCCACCTCTTGGGTTTGGTCTCACCAGGGGGCGTGCACTCGCATCAGGATCACGCGGTAGCGCTCGCGAAGATACTCACTGAGGCCGGTGTGTCTGCAGTCTTGCATGTGATTACCGACGGCCGTGACACCCCACCGCGGTCTGCAATTGGGGATATTTCGCGCCTGAGCGCGGCGCTGCCGCAGCGCATGGGCACGAGCCGGACAGCGGCGGCGAGGATGTGCCTTTGTTCGGTGATATGGCAAGCTCGTAATCGCCCAACGCCTGTCGCTTCGTGGAAATTACTCAATTTGAGGGGCGCTCGTTAAATAGACGCTCCACTCATCGGGATCGTCGCCAGCATCCAAGTCGATTTCCTCGTCGCTGATTGCCTGATCGCGAGACTGCTCCCATTCGGCATGTTGTGCCGCCGTCGCCTCTTGCGCTTGAATGATAGACTTTCGTCCCATAGCGGCTTTCCGTCCCCGTCAACGAGCGCCCTCAGGTCAGATCGTATGCCACCTTCCTGGTCGTTAATCATCGAGCGCGCTTCATCATCATCCTCAGCGCGAAATGCTAATGTCACCTTCCCGCCAATGCTCGCGACGTACGTTCTCACGATATTACTCCTCTCAGGCAGTCCCAGTTTCGACAATTATAGACCTTGTTGAGGCCCACCGCACTAGCCCAGCCGGACTTGCAGCCGATGGATCGCGCCGTCGTCTTTGAGTGGAATGGAAAGCGGCCGCGCGGCGATCTTCGCACCATCGAGCTCCGCCGCCGCAATGCCGCGCGGCACACTTTGCGGGTTCTCGACCACGATCTCGTACCGTGACGCGCCGTGGCGGAGTGTGATCTCGAAACGGGGCCATGACTTGGGAATGCAGGGGTCAAGACGCAGAACGTTGCCTTCGATGCGAAGTCCGAGGATGGACTCGATGCCGGCGCGCTGCATCCAGCCGGCCGAGCCCGTGTACCAGGTCCAGCCGCCGCGCCCGACATGGCCGGGTGCGGCGTACACGTCGGCGGCGACGACATAGGGCTCCACCTTGTAGCGGTGCATGTCGATGCGCGTGCGGGCGTGGTTGATCGGATTGAGTATCCAGAAGAGCGCCGCCGCCTTGTCGCCATCTCCGAGGCCTGCAAAGGCCATCACGGACCAGAGAGCGGCATGGGTGTACTGGCCGCCATTCTCGCGCACGCCCGGCGGATAGCCCTTGATGTAACCAGGGTCGAGCGCCGAGCGATCGAAGGGCGGCGTGAACAGCAACGCCAAGCCATCGTGATGCAGTATCAGCTCGCGGTCGACGGCCCTCATACCTTGGGCCGCGCGATCGGGCCGCGCCGCACCGGAGATCACTGCCCAGGATTGGGAAATTGAGTCGATCCGGCACTCATCGTTTGTTGCCGAGCCCAGCGGAGTGCCGTCGTCGAACCAGCCGCGCCGATACCAGTCGCCGTCCCAGGCTTGGCTTTCCAGGCCAGTCGTCAGCGCCTGCATGTGCTTGCGCCAGTTCGCTGCCCGCGCTGCGTCGCCGCGCCCATCGGCGATGGTGGCGAAGACGTCGAGAGTGGCGTGCAACAGCCAGCCAAGCCAGACGCTCTCGCCCCGACCACCTTCGCCGACGCGGTTCATGCCGTCGTTCCAATCGCCGCCGCCGATCAGCGGTAGGCCATGGCTGCCGACCGCTAGGCTCGCGTCCAGCGCACGGGCACAATGCTCGTAGAGGCTGGCGCTCTCGTCCGAGACGGTCGGCTGGAAGAAGCTGTCGCTCTCGCCCGGCTGCAGCGTCTGGCCCGTCAGGAAGGGGACGACTTCATCGAGCACGAGGGGGTCGGCGGTGACTCGCACATAGTGTGCGACCGCGTAGGCGAGCCACACACGGTCATCCGATATGTGCGTGCGCACGCCTTGGCCTGAGTGCGACAGCCACCAGTGCTGGACGTCGCCCTCGACGAACTGGCGGCTTACGGTTCTCAGGAGATGTTCGCGGGTTATCGATGGACGGATCGTGGCGAGCGCCATACAGTCCTGCAACTGGTCCCGGAAGCCATAGGCGCCGCTGGCTTGGTAGAAGCCCGATCGCGCCCAGACGCGGCAGGCGAGCGTTTGGTAGACGAGCCAGCCGTTAAGCATGATATCCATCGACCGGTCCGGTGTCTTCACCTGAACTGCGCCGACGATCTCATCCCAAAATCCACGGACTTCGGTGAGCACGGCATCCAGGTCCGCCTGGCGGTATCGCGCGATCAGCGACTGCGCCTCCGCGTCGTCCGAGGCGTCGCCGAGGAAGAAGACGATCTCGGCAACCCCATTCGGCTCGATATCGACCACGGTCTGGAGAGCGGCGCAGGGATCTAGTCCGGCGCCGACCCGCCCCGAAAGCGAAGTCCCGTTGATCAGGGCCGCCGGCCAGGCGAGCGCGCCGTTGCGGCCGATAAACTCCCGGCGATCACCCGTCCAACTCGCTTGGCGCCCGGCCAGGTCCGCGAAGGCAGAGCGCTTCGCGAAGGCCGGATTCCACAGGTTGTTTGCAATGATCGCCCCGCTTTTCGGATCGATGCGTGTGGTGATCGATGGCGCCGCCGCGCCGCGGGACGCGCCGAGAACCCATTCCACATATGCCGTCACCGACAGCCGTCTGGTGCGGCTCGAAAGATTGCGCATTCTCAAGCGCGAGATCTTCACCGGATCAGCGACCGGTACATATTCCAGGAGCTCGGCGGCGATGCCCTGCGAGGTGTGCTCGAAACGGCTATAACCCCATCCATGGTGCGCCGAATAGGTGGCCGCTTCGTCCCGGATCGGCAGCGCCGTGGGGCTCCAGAGATGTCCAGTCTCCTCATCCCGAAGATAGAAAGCCTGGCCCGGTTGATCAGTGACTGGATCGTTGGACCAAGGCGTCAGCTGATGCTCTCGGCTGTTCACGGACCAGGCGTAACCGCCGCCTTCCGCGGACACCAGGAAACCGAAGCTAGGATTGGCGATCACGTTGATCCACGGCACCGGCGTCGATTGGCCCGGGCCGAGGATCGTCACGTATTCGCGGCCGCCCTCGGCGAAGCCACCGAGGCTATTGAAGAACTCCACGCCAGGCGGCCGTCTCGAGATCTGGAGCTCGGAAGCGGGCAAACCACGCTTTGCTGTGACCCGGGGCAAAGGCCTGGCTTCGGGCGCGCGTTCAAGCTGATCCGCGAGCCGTCCCCGCGCGCCGACCAAGACAATACGCGCGACGGACGCAAGAAGGCCGAGGGCCTCCGGCGAGGTCAAGTCGGAGCGCAGCATGAAGGTGTGCCCGGGTGGCCCATCTTCTCCAATCCGGGGCCGGGATTGTTTGGCCCTGACCAAGGTCTCCAGCGCGATCTGGAGATCCTGAACGTAGGAGGAGGCAAGCTCGTTGATGATAACCAAGTCCACCGCAAGCCGCTTCATCCGCCAATATTCCACCGCCTGGAGCACCTCGCGCGCCACATTGAGTTGGTCGATGTCAGAAATGCGGACCAGGATGATCGGCAGATCGCCAGATATGCCCATGCCCCACAAACCCGGCTGCCCACCAATCCCGCTTTCGATGGTTTGCGACGGCGAACGGAGCACGGGCGCGGCGTAGACGAGGTGACCGGCTAGACGCTGGTATTGTCCCGCCTCGCCGCGCGTAATGCCGAGGTGGTGCAATTGCACTTGGGCTTGCGTCCAGGCGAGCGCGGCGGCGCGTTCGAAGGCGCCGACATCGTGGTGCTTGTCAGCAAGGTCGAGGATCTCCTGACGAGTGGAGGCGACCATCGTCCAGAAGTCGATCCGTGTCGTCGCGCCGGGCGCGATCCGCACCCGGCGGCGAAGGGCAAATATTGGATCGAGCACCGCACCGGTCGAGCTGGAGAGAGGCCGACCGCCCACGACTGCGCCCGGTGCGCGAACACTGCCGCCGCGACCCAGGAACCGCACGCGCTCGGTCTCGAACTCGCGCTTGCCTACCGCTACACCGTGGACAACTGCCAGGTGCGCAGCCCAGACCTCCGGCTCGTTGGGTGCCCGCCGCCGCCTCGTCGCCAGTATGGCGCCGAGGCCGGCGAGATGCTCGGTCTCTATGAACAGTTTCGAGAAGGCGGGGTGTGCCACGTCTGCGGCCTGTGATGCCAAAGCCAGTTCGACATAGGAAGTCACCTCAACCTCGCGCGGCTGGTCGCCGAAGTTCGAGATCGTCACGCGGCGCACTTCCGCATCGTCTTCGGCGGAAACCAGCACCTCCATGTTTGTCGCCAGCGCTCCGTCTCGACGCGTGAACTCGGCGCGATCCTCGTTGAAGATGACGTCGCACGCCTCAGGCTCTGCATCAGTCGGCTGGTAGGTCGCCGACCAGACCTCGCCGCTCGCGATGTCCCTCAAGAAGATGTACGGGCCCCAATCGTCGCAGGTGGCGTCCTCTCGCCAGCGCGTCACGGCCAAGTCGCGCCAGGCGCTGTAGCCAGATCCGGCCGCCGTGAGCATCACGGAGTAGCGGCCGTTCGACAACAGCTGCGTGGCTGGGGTAGCGCTGTACGGGCTTGCCTTTCGCCAATTGCCGGGTCCTTCAATCTCGCGGATCCTGGCCGCTGACTTCGCGTCTGAGACCAACGGCGGAGTCGCCATGACCTCGCGTGGCACGCGCTCCTGCAGAAGCAACTCTGTCGCTTCTACGATCGGTTCGGCATGGAAGCGGTTTCGCATCAAGCCGTCCAAAAGGGTATCGGCGATTGCGGTGATCGTCATACCTTGGTGGTGGGCCATGAACGCGCGCACAATGGCTACACGATCTCCGTCAGGGACCCGAGCTCGCGTGAAGTCCAGCGCCTCGTAAAAACCGTGACGGCCGCGGGCGCCGAGGGCCTCGAGCCGTTCGAAGTTCTTTACTGCGGCCTGAGGGTCGACCATGCAAGCCAGAGCGGTGGCGTAAGGAGCGACCACGGCATTGTCCGCCAACCCTCGCTTCAGGCCGAGACCTGGAATGCCGAAGTTGGAGTACTGGTACGTGAACTCCAGATCTTGCGCGTTGTAAGCGGACTCCGACACGCCCCAGGGCGCCCGCATCGTCGTTCCATACGCGATCTGGCGGCGGACAATCAGCCGGTTGGTCTGCTCGATCAGGCTCTCGGCCGGTGCCCTCATGACGATTGAAGGCATCAGGTACTCGAACATCGAGCCCGACCAAGAGATCAGCGCTGCGCCATCTGCTACCGCAGTCACCGCGCGGCCCAGCCGGAACCAATGCCGCGCCGGTGCGTCCCGCTTGGCAATGGCGAAGAAGCTTGCGAGCCTCGCCTCCGAGGCGAGAAGGTCATAACAACGCGGATCGAGCTCTCCCTCGGATGCCCGATATCCGATGGAGAGCAGCAGCCGGTCGGGGTCGAGCAGAAAGTCGAACTCCATCGACAGCGCTGTCGACCGCGCGGCTTCCTCCAGCGACTTCAGCCGCGCCTCCAGTGAGACTACGCTGCTCGTGCTAAGATCGCGCCGGTGACTTTCAATGCAGGCATTGACTGCATCGGCCCAGAACTGCAGGTCCGCGCCCGCCTGGTCGCTTTCTTCGAGAACGGTCTGATGGACAACGTCGGCCAGGATCGCGGCCTGTTCTGACACTTCCGCAAGCCGCTGTTCGATATCAATGGCGCGGGCACCCGCCTGAAGCAGGCTGGACGCCAGCCGTCCGATTTCGTCGTCGAGGCGCCGCCATGACACCGCCTGGGACTTGCGCAGGTCGCGCAACCGACGAGCTTCGTCCCGGACGAGGTCGAGAGCATCGGCCACACCTTGGAGGCGCTGCTGCTCCGCCATGGCCGAGGTGCGCCACTCATGGCATGCGTTGGCGAGCGCGATTAGGTGTCCAGCGAGATTCCCGCTGTCGACCGAGGACACGTACTGCGGATCGAGCGGACGCAGGTCACGTGTATCGTACCAATTGAAGAAGTGACCCCGGTGCTTTGCCAGCCGATCCATGGTCGCGAGCGTCGCCTCGAGCCGCTCCACGGCCTCGGTGGTCCCGATCCACCCGAAGTCCCGCGCGCACGCGCCTGACAACAAATAAAGGCCGATGTTGGTCGGCGATGTGCGATGGGCCAGTACGAACGCTGGAGCTTCCTGCAAATTGTCTGGCGGAAGCATGTTGTCGGTCGGTGTGACCGATGCTTCGAAAAAGCGCCATGTCCTTCGGGCTATGCGGCGCAAGCTGAGAACGTCAGCGGCGGCCAACTGACGCCGGCCCAAGACCCGGGGCGACAGGCTCGCCCAAAGGGCGACATACGGAGAGGCGAGCCAGGCGCCTGCAAACACGGCGGCCAAAGGCCACGTTTGTTGTCCCCATAGCCAAGCCACGCTCATGGCCACGACGCCGATGACCAAGGCTCCGGACATTCGCCGATAGAAACTCAGCGCGCGTGGACGCGGCCCGAATGCCGCGTGAGCCGCAGGGACCCATTCGAGAAGGTTGCGGCGCGTAAACGCGAGCCGTACCAGGGTGCGAACGATTGCATCACCCATTAGCCAGGCCTGGTGAGCAAGGAAGACAATCATCAGGCCAGACTGGATAAGCGCAAGGCGCAGGTCTGCGCCGAGAGCCCGGACATGACTGCGCAGCGTAACACCGGGTCGGCGCGGCGCGATCTCGGCGATCACGGGAATAAGTGGCGGCAGCACGATTGTCGATAGAATGAAGCCAGTCCAGACCGCCGCTTCTTCAAGCGGCATCGCCCATCCCGCGATCAGCGCCAAAACAATCGCCGGCGCAGCCAGTGACCGCCGCAGGTTATCGAGCATCTTCCAGCGGCCCATCGCGGGAACACCAGACATCGGCCGGTGATCGGGGCGTCTGGGTCCACGTCCGAAGAGCCATGGTAGCAGCTGCCAGTCGCCTCGCGCCCAGCGGTGGTGGCGAAGAGCCGCAACGTCGTACCGAGGAGGAAAATCCTCTACCACCTCGACATCAGAGGCGAGGCCGGCGCGTGCAAATATCCCCTCGAACAGATCGTGGCTGAGGAGCGTCGACTCGGGCACGCGTCCGTGCAGCGCCGCCTCAAAGGCGTCCACGTCGTAGATGCCCTTGCCCGTATATGAGCCCTCACCGAAGAGATCTTGGTACACGTCCGAGACCGCTGCGGCGTAAGGATCTATGCCGGTTGCGCGAGAGAACACGCGCAGAAAGAGCGAGCCTTCGCGTCCCACTGGCAGTGCTGGCGTGACTCTGGGCTGCATGATACCGTAGCCTTCGACGACTCGCCCCAGATCTGCGTCAAAGCGCGGCCGGTTGAGAGGATGCGCCATCTTGCCGATCAGCCGTCCGACCGTCTCGCGCGGGAGCCGCGTGTCCGCATCGAGCGTAATGACGTAGCGCACATTATCGGGCACAGTAGAGGGCGCCAAGAATGTGGTGTCCTTGGCGCCTCGCAAGAGCCGATTGAGCTCGGACAGCTTCCCGCGCTTTCGTTCCCACCCCATACAACAGCCTTCGCCTTCGCTCCACACCCGCCGCCGATGCAACAGCAGGAAGCGGTCGCCCCCCGGTGCAGGTCCGTAGCGTCGGTTCAGCCTCGCGATACCGGCTTTCGCAGCAGTCAGCAGCTCATCGTCACCGTCCTCCAGCTCGCTTGCTGCATCGCGCCAATCGGTCAGTAGTGCGAAATGAAGATCGCCCTGAGCGCTTGCCAGGTAGTGGATCTCAAGCCGGACGATCAGCTCTTCGATTTCCTTGAGCGATGTCAGCAGAGCCGGCACTGCGACAAGAGTGCGCAGGTCTACGGGGATGCCGCCAAGCAGTTCGAGCGCCGGCAGCAAAGTGGCGCGGAAACCTCGGGTGATGAGGTAGTTGACGACTGCGACGGCCACGTCGATCGCCGGGACGAGTCCAAGAATCCCGAGCAGCAGCAACCATCTCCACTCCAGACCCCCCAATGCGGCGACAGACAGCGGAACGGCCAGCACGCCGGCTGCGATGAGCGCGCCGGACCCGACATACCCGCCGATTCCCATTGCGCGATAGGCCCGTCGCGGCCAGCTCAGCAGAGACGGCCTAAAACCGATCGCCGCTTCGAATCCGGTTCGCCCGCCTGCGATCAGATAGTAGCCGGGATCTGTCAGGCGGACGTTGCCGTCATCGACATTCGCTTCGGACGCGCGCCTCGCCGCGTCCACCGCTGCGTGGGCAATCTCCAATTCGGTGAGTTCACAGCCGCGAGCGAGGTGCTCGACTGCGTCGCGATAGAGGTTGCGCGACGGGAAATCCATGTGTTCGAAGGCGCTGCCGGCCTTGAAGACGTCATCGACCAGGCTGACGCGCTCGAACAGATCCGTCCAATCGACATCGGTGATGAGGCGCATACTCGTGATGATGTTACGGACTGTGACGGTGCCGGCGACCTGCCTCTGGTGTTCGCCTCGGACGACGGTTTCGGCAGTCGTTCCCTGCCGAGCCAGTTGCTTGTCGAGCCACTCTAATGCCGGCGCAATGCTGGGATCCTGATCGCGCAAGCGATAGACCAACTGCATGAGAAAGCTATCTGGGATAGTTGTCTGGGGATGCGGCGGAAGGACTGCCTCGGCTGGTTCGACGACGCGGCCGCCAGTCCCCAGCAACCGATCTGCCACAGCGTCCGCGGCGCCCCGCCCGGCCCGGCTTTCGACGACGCGCTCGGCGATCCGCCTGAGGTTCTCGACGAGCACGATGCGTAGGGTTGTCGCCACCGCCCACAGTTCGCCGATGCTCAGCGGCTGCACTTCCTGATAGGCGCGCAGGTAGCGGCGAAGTACCTCCGGGTCGAAGAGGCTGTCGGTGTGGGCCACGTACGCCCACGCCACGCCGAGCACGCGCGGATACCCCGCGAAGGGGCCGCCGGCGAGCTTCGGAAGTTGCCGATAGTAGCCGGGCGGTAGATCGACCCGGACCTCGCGGATCTGCTTCTCCACCACGTGAAAGTTGTCGATCAGCCACTCGGCCGTGGGGGTGATGGCCGCCCCCGCATCGATAGCCTGAGCGACATCGCGGTAGGCCGCCAGAAGCACAGCCTCATTATCGGCGAGCCTCGCCGTCAATGACGGGCCCTTCGATTGGTATGGCATCACGGCCTGTGCGGAGGCAAGGCTGCGCGCGTGTTCTTCAAGCCGATCGACGCTGAAGAGCTCAGACCGGATGGGAGCTCCGTCGTCCCACGGCGGTGACGATCCATGTGTCCTAAGCCATCGCCGAAACCGCAAGCTCAGCGCACTCTTGAGGGGCGGTCTGCGCCTGCCCGCGAAGTCATCGAACTCGACAAGCATCGCCTTGCCGCCCCTTCAACGTGGGCCTGGCCGCTGGCGGCGCCAGCGTCCCACGCTCCCACCATCCTTCGAGCGGCCTCAAGCCGAGAGGGGTCTTGCGTCCGCGGTCTTCGTAAGCGGCCCGCTCGGGACGGCATCCTCGATAATTACTTCCGCGCACTCGCCATGGCAGCGGATGGCGTTGGCCAGACAGTTCGCCTCGCGGATCGCCAAATCTCTCGACCAGAATGGCGTCATCATGCGCTTATCCATCCGGATGGCCCAGCCATGCTGCTCTTTGATAACGTGGAATGTGATCATCGTATGTCACCGCGAATGGACCGCTTACATCACTAGGCGCCCGGACGATCGGAAAATTGCAGATCCATTCAACCCCGCGGAGAATGGGCCGCGTTGATCTACGTCAAATGTCCCGGCGGCTGCGTTCCTGACGTAAAAGAGAAGAACCTGCCCTGACGCGGGCGAGTCGTCCTGCCTCAGACGCACGTAGCCCTGATTATCTCGAATTGGGACATTACCATGTGACTCCGACTTTGTGGGTCAACCCATTGACCTTTTGACGAGTCGATTGCCCACTATCTAATAGATCCAGGCGAGACGAATGAACGCGCGCGACGACGAGAGCTACTATCGTGGCTTGCTTGTTTAGAGGCAGTCGGAACTTCCGAAGCCGCGCTCAAGGTCGTAGTCCTCGATGCGTTTTTGTTGAGGGAGGGGCGGAAGCGGTACAGGCCAATTTTGCACCACAGCTGTATTCACTACCACCTGGGCAGAACCTACCTTCCTTGCCAACAGGTGGCGCTGAGCCTCCGGCGACCGAATGTAGTGGGCCAAATACTCAGGAACGACTAACTTTCCCGATCTTACCAAGATGACGTTGGCACAGTTTGTTGGTCCCAGATCGTCCGGGATCAGCGCACAATGCACTGAATGGGTAATAACGCGAGACATCAAAATGTCGCCTCCCTTGACCTCAGATTTCTTGAGAGAGGCATGAAACTCGGGAGTGATATATTTGACGGTTTCCAAGTTCAGACCGGACGCCCCAACGTTCTGAGTTCGCAAGAAGAGAACGCCGTCGTCGCGATAGTAAGGCGACGTAGTTCCCACATGGCCAACGGTCACGCGCTCGCACACTTCCCCAAGTGTTGACGTTTGCCAGGTTTCCCTCACAGCATCCTCCCGATGTCTGCAAGGATCTCCGCATTCTCCGCGTCCAGCGCCATCATTTCGACGATGATGTCGTTTGGATCGCGCAGAGCTGCCTCGCCAGCCTTGTTCGGGTTCTTCACCGAGAGGTCATAGGTCGTACTGTCGACACTCTTCGCATCGACCGTCCACGAATTCTTGCTGTCCTTGAACTTCGCCTGCAACGCGACGAATTCCTTCAGGTCGTCGTCGTTGAGCGGATTGGTCTTGCCAAGGTTGCGGCCGGGATCGAGTTTGTAAAACCAGACCTTGCGTGTGGGCGCGCCCTTCTCGAAGAATAGCACGACGGTCTTGACGCCTGCGCCATGAAACGTGCCGCCCGGCATGTCCAGCACTGTGTGCAGATTGCAGCCTTCCAACAGCTCCTTGCGAAGAGCAACCGAGGCGTTGTCGGTGTTTGACAGGAAGGTGTTCTTGATGACGATGGCCGCGCGGCCACCGGCCTTTAGCGACTTGATGAAATGCTGAAGGAACAGGAACGCCGTTTCGCCGGTCTTTATTGGGAAATTCTGCTGGACCTCCGGGCGCTCCTTGCCCCCGAACGGCGGATTGGCCAAGACAATGTCGAAGCGGTCCTTCTCCTGAATGTCGTTGATATTTTCGGCAAGCGTGTTGATGTGCAGGACATTTGGCGCCTCGACACCGTGCAGGATCATGTTCATGATCGCGATGACGTAGGCGAGGCTCTTCTTCTCCTTGCCGAAGAATGTCCTTTCTTGGAGGGTCTTCAGATCCCTGGTCGACAGGTCCGGCTTGGCACGCAGGTAGTCATAGGCCTCGCAAAGGAAGCCAGCTGAGCCGCACGCGCCGTCATAGATACGCTGGCCGATTTCCGGTCTCACCACCTTTATCATTGCGCGGATGAGCGGGCGCGGCGTGTAATACTCGCCACCGTTCCTGCCCGCATTGCCCATGTTTTTGAGCTTGGCTTCGTAAATATGCGACAGCTCGTGCTTCTGGTCTTGTGAACGAAAGCTCAGGCCATCCATCAGTTCGAGTGCGTCACGCAGCGAGTACCCGCTTCGAAAGCGGTTCTTGATCTCGCCAAAAATTTCGCCAATCTTGTATTCGACCGTGTTGGAACCTTCGGCGCGCGCCCTGAAGCTGTGCAGATATGGAAACAGGTCGCGATCGACATAGTCGATGAGGTCATCGCCGGTCAGCGCCTTGTCGTGATCAAAAGACCCGTCGCGTTTTTTCGGCGCAGCCCACGCTGACCAACGGTGCGGTCTGTCAATAATGTAAGTGTATTTCTTGCCCTGAAGCTCGGCCTTTTGCTCATTGGCCCGCTCAAGATCATCAAGGTACTTGAGAAACAGGATCCACGACGTTTGCTCGGTATAATCAAGCTCGGTGGCGCATCCAGCCTCTTTCCACAACACGTCGTCAATGTTTTTAAAGGTCTGTTCGAACACGACTTACGCCCCCGGTGGCTGAGCACCATAAGAAATTGACCGTCCAAACGCCATGGGTACAACCATACGTGGACGGAGCGAGAGGAGACTTTTCTACAGCGTTGGGAGCTGCCGAGCCAGAACCTTAACCGGCGGCGATTGGGAAAGCCGAAAAATCCGTTAATTGGCGGTGGTTGGTGCCCTAAAGGTCAAAAGAATACGATTTTGACCGCCTGTGCCCGACTAAAAAGGGCCGCCGCCCAACCAACCCAGTGGATCTAATCCGACGCGCCGTAAAAACAGCCGGCGACTGAGTTCTGTCTGCGGCATCCTTCACGCGCTGCCGATTCGTGCCCGTGGGGTTAAGCTGAAGAACAGGCAGCACGCTCCTTTCAGCCGGGTGCTGGATACGCTTGGTTGAGCCGCGCAGCGCCGGCCGGCCGCGAGAGGACTCACTGCGGCCAATCGTTGCAGAGCATAATCCCGATCATGATCATCGAACTGGCCGCGACCACCACTGAGCAGATTCCCGGCCATTCTTCGAGGACAGCGACAATGGCTGCCCGCCCGCCAACGTTTCTCTTCATATGCGCGAAGCGCCAGCCTGCCACACCCATTCGGAAACTCCGTTTGGGCCCCAGCAGCGGGTTGATTTCTAACAACGTGAAGCACTCGCCGGCAATTAGCCAATTCGGATGTAGCCCCTGGGCGAAGGTCGAGAATCGGCAGCACCATGCCTTCGGCCGGGTGATGTGTCAGTTCGGCTGAGCCATGATCCAGATCAAGGCCGCCGCTCAGCAGCCGCTCAAGGAATTCGCGCTGTAAGTTGCTCAACCTCCTGTTCGCTGACTGGAGTGTGTCAACAATGAAACGCTGCCTCGCTGCTTTCGCAATGGGCGCCATCCTGTTCGCACCGGCTGCGCACGCCAACGATGCCTTGGAAGCCAAGGTGCGGGCCTACGTTCCGGTCGTCTCCCTCGCCAAAGTATGTGACATCAGGATCAATGACGCCACCTTGGGAGACCATCAGGTCATGCTCGAAGCGGTGAAATCCGACCCGAACGCCAAGAAACTCGCCTACCGCCTGCATTACGAAACGCAGACGGCCTACATCAAGGCCCGCGACGGAGGTCAACGGCTCGCCTTCTGCAAGGACTTCATCGCAGCCAACAGCCAATACGCCAAGGCGCGTGTCACCGCCGTGGCCGAAGGCTACATGGGTGCCGTCAGCACTGGTGTGCAGAAAGCGATTGCCCACAACTAAAATGGACCCGCGGAGCGGGACCGGTTGAACCGGTTTGTTAGTTGGAAACGGATCGCTCCTGATCCCTTTCTATCACGCAGCCAGAGACTCTGTCTGCTGCAGTTGCTGTGATGGGGTGGACGCCCCTCGACGGCATCGATGTGCCAAAGTGAAGGGTGTTGAACCGTCAGAAAGAGGAAGCGTCCGTGAACGAAGTTAGCACGATTGGACTAGACTTGGCGAAACATGTTTTTCAGGCACATGGCGCAGACGCTGGCGGCGTTGTTGTTTTCCGCAAACAGCTGCGTCGTGATAATGTGCTGGCTTTCTTTGCTCAGCAGCCTGCGTGCCTGGTAGCGATGGAAGCCTGCGCCAGCGCCCATCACTGGGCTCGTGAGATTGGCAAGCTGGGTCACGCAGTGCGTCTGATTCCACCGTCCTATGTAAAGCCCTTTGTGAAACGCCAGAAAAACGATATGGCCGATGCAGAAGCGATTTGCGAAGCAGCCCAACGCCCCACCATGCGCTTTGCCGCCGTGAAGAGTGAGGACCAGCAGGCGAGCGCGGTCGTGTTTCGCGCTCGCGATCTTTTGGTCCGGCAACGTACTCAGATCATAAACGCGTTGCGAGGTCACCTCGCCGAATACGGCCTGGTCGTTGCAAAGGGGGCGTCCAATGTCGCCGCGCTGGTTGAGCACGCGCAAGCTTCCGGGAGCAGCGTGCCAACGGCGGCGCAACCGGCGCTCGATATCCTAGTCAAGATGCTGGCGGTGCTGGAAGAGCAAATATCAAGCAACTCGATATTGAGATCGCGCGACGAGCCCGAGAAGAGGAAGTTGCTCGACGGCTTATGACAGTTCCTGGCATCGGCCCAATCACGGCGACAGCTCTGATGGCGCTAGCGCCTGAGCCCGAAAACTTCAAACGTGGCCGGGATTTCGCCGCGTGGTTGGGGTTGACGCCGCTGCAACGTTCCACTGGTGGAAGACAGAAGCTCGGCCAAATATCGAAAATGGGTGAGCGAACGCTGCGGCGTCTCCTCATCATCGGGGCGAGTGCGGTGGTGAAGCTGGCTCGCCGACGCGGTCAATCGCAAGGGGCATGGCTGGAGCGCATGCTCGCTCGTAAGCCGCCCATGCTTGTCGCCGTCGCTCTCGCCAACAAGATGGCTCGCACCGTGTGGGCTTTGATGGTCAACGGTGGGGTCTACAAAGCTCCGGTCGCAGCGGCTTAATCGCTTAGTCCGCCCGACCAGAGGTCGTCGAGGAGGTAGGAAGGTCAAACGGAAGGTACGGCGCAACAGTCGATGAGACGGGGTCGGGAAAACCAGTACATGCCCAAGTGCTTCCAAGTACGCCGCTGTGATTTGGACCTGATCCGCGAACTCCCATACGGGCCCGCGACATATGACGGTCGCAATCAAGGCCGGACAGATGTCAGCACCCGACTACGCGCAACACCTAATCGAAAGATTCTTCTTGCATCCACCGGGGCGTCCACAGATGGGCATGTGGTCAACGCGTCAGCGTTGTCCACCATGTCCACAGCCTTCGCGGCCTGCATCCGTTCGCGCCAGACCGCCATCGGCGTGCGATAGCCGAGGGACTGATGAAGGCGACGATCGTTGTAGAAGGCGATCCAGCTCGCGATCCCTGCCTTGGCCTCGCGGCCGTCGGCATAGCCCTTGAGATAGATGTCCTCATGCTTGAGCGACCGCCACAGCCGCTCGATGAAGACATTGTCCATCCAACGACCGCGGCCATCCATGGAGATCTTGATCCCTGCGCCCACCAACGCGCCGGTGAAGGCCACGCTGGTGAACTGGCTGCCCTGGTCGGTGTTGAAAATCTCCGGCGTGCCGTACGTCGCCAGCGCCTCTTCCAGAGCCGCCACGCAGAACGAGACGTCCATCGTATTCGACAACCGCCACGCCAGAACCGCACGGCTCGCCCAGTCGATGATGGCGACGAGATAGAGAAAGCCGCGGCCGATGGGCAGATACGTGATGTCGGCCGCCCACACCTGGTTCGGCCGGTCGATCGTCATGTTGCGCAGCAGATAGGGATAGATCTTGTGGCCCGGCGCCGGCTTTGTCGTGTTCGGCTTCGGTCCCAGCGCCGCGATGCCCATCTTGCGCATCAACCGCTGCACGCGCTTGCGATTGACCTGAAGCCCCTCAGCCTTCAGCATCGCGGTCATTCGCCGCGAGCCCAGGAATGGCCAGGCGGTGAACAGCTCGTCGATCCGCTGCATCAGGGCAAGGTCGTTGTCGTTGGCCGGCTGTGGCGGCCGGTAGACCCCAGAACGGGCGATGCCAAGCAACATGCATTGCCGGCGGATCGACAGCGCCTGGTCGGCGCGATCGAGCATTCCTCGACGGTCCGGCGTGCTCATCTTCCGGACCTCCGCGCTAAAAAATCGCGCTCGACTGTCAGTTGTCCAATCTTGGCGTGCAGCTTCTCGATCTCGCGTTCGCGCGTTTCCTCGCTCTCGCGCCCGACACCCGCGTCAAAAGCCCGGGCCGCCTGGTCCAGCAGCTGCTTCTTCCAGGCATAGATCTGGTTCGGGTGAACCTCATAGCGCTGGGCCAGATCGGCCACCGTCGCCTGCTCCCGCACCGCTTCCAGCGCGATCTTTGCCTTCAACGCCGCGTCGATCTTCCGTCGTGTCTTCTTCGTCATCATGCCCTCCGTCTATCAAACGGAGCGGCCCTCTTCCAACTTAGCCTCTGGTCCCAAAACCGGGGTCCATTTCACAACGTCTGCGGTGCGCCCCCCGCCAAGTTGTCCAAGGCCGACTGGAAATCGTACGCGCTCATCAAACAGAAACTTCAGATCGAGCACAAGTTGGCGAAGGAAGAGGCCGAGACGAACGGCTGGAACGTCGCCGACGAAAGGGCGGCGGTCACGGAACAGTTCTGCGCGGCGGTAAACAACCGATGAGCATCACCGCCCGCCATCTGTTTCACTGTGGTGGACGCATTGATTTTGCCGCCTGAAACCGGATTGCTCGGGCGGAGAGGGATAAGGGGACTCGACGCGCTGACGCGCTCTTAATACCGGCCAAAGCGGCAAGAAGATGATGCCCGCGCTGCCGCACGCGCTCGACGAGATGCCGGCGCAGAACGCATCAATCAACAGGCCCGCTCAGTGTATCGTCACATTGTGAATCGCCGCAATTGATTCGATGTTGGACCGTGGCTGACGTCGCGATGTTGCATTTTATCAACAGGTCGTGCCGAAACGTGCGTTTCGCGGCATCGCTCAGGAACGAATAGCGGCTCGACCCCGCGGGTCACTTCAAATTCCTCCGGGTGTGGTCAGTCAAATTCCTCCACCCGCGAGGCAGGACAAGGGACTGTTAGTTTGAGTTTGTTTCCCGGGCAAGAGCTTCAGCGGCTTCTTTGAGCCGATAGCTGCGTCCGTCGAACTCAAGCAGATGGCAATGATGCATAAGGCGATCGAGGATCGTCGTGCTCATAGTGTTGTCCCCAAGGTATGCCCCCCAATCCTGCACGACGCGATTGGAGGTGACGATGACGCTGCGGCGCAGTTTGTAACGCTGATGGATCAGGGTCTGCAGCAAAGTGCCGGCGTCGTCGGGGATGGCGCGTGCGAGGAATAGATCGTCCAGCACGAGGAGATCGCAGTCGATGATGGTTCGCAGCCGGACCTCGCGTTGTGCCGGAGAGTTCAGGGCGTAGCGGTGGAAGAAGTCGTCGGTCTCAAGATACTGGACCTTGTGGCTTTGCAGGATCGCCTGATAGGCAATCGCCTTGGCGATGTGCGACTTCCCGGTGCCAGGTTTGCCAACAAGCAGAGCGTTCTCGCCAGCGGCAATGAACGCCAGGGTGTGGAGCTGGAAGCAGGTCTGACGTGGCAGTTTGGGATTGAAGGACCAGTCGAACTCGGCGAGCGTCAGCTTTTCGTCGAGCCCGGATTGCTGGTATCGCCGCTCGATAAGACGGGACTGACGACGGTCCAGTTCATCCTGCAGGATAAGGGAGAAGGTCTCGAGGAAGGGCTGGTTGGCGCCCTGCGCCTGGAGCACGCGCGTCTGCAGCGTGTCGCGGACACCCGACAGGCGCAGCTGTCGTAGGCAACGCTCAATTTCCGGCATGGTCATCATGTGGCTAGGTCTCCAGTTTAAGGTGAGAAGGTGCAGCGGGAGCGCTCGTGGCGCCGGAGTTGGCCGGGGTTGCGCAGGCGACACGAGCGCGGATTGCCGTGGCGTGATCGTCGTGAGCCTCGGCCTGCCGACCATTGTCGTCGGCGTCGCGCCGCACAGCGCGGCTGAAGAGGTCGCCGTATTCCGCGGGGGTACGGATCAGCGGATGATCCTGGGTGAGCGGCGATGCCGGCTGTGGCGTCACTCCAACCTGCTCGATCGCCTGTTCGAACAACCGCTCGACGGTCGCACGCACGTGCTTGTAGCGGTAGATGCGGTTGTCGATGGCGTGCGCGCAGGCCTGCTCGACCAGCCGCGCCGGATACTTCCGGCCCAGCCCGACAATGCCCCACATCGCGCGCTGTCCGGGGCGCCCTTCGGTGTCGAACACCTGCTGGCACAAGGCCCTGGTCTGCGGTCCGATGCGCTCGGCGCTCGCCAGCAGCACGGCGGTTTGCCGCGACGGGTTGAACGGCCGTTCGCTGGTCGGCAGGACGACAGAACCGGGGTGCGCCATCCGGGAATGAACACGCAGCAGCGCACGGGTGTGGCGATCACGGATCTCGATCGTGGTGGTGTAGATGCGCACGACGACCTGGCTGCCGATCGGCGCGGGCCGCGCGGCGTAATAGCTGTTGTCGACGCGTACGGTGGTGTCGTCGCAGACAGTCCGGACGACTTCGGTGAAGATGCGGAAGGGAGCGACAGGCAGCGGCCGCAGGTGCGGCTTCTCTTCCTGGAACATCGCCTCGACCTGACGGCGCGTGCTGCCGTGGATGCGTTTGGAAGCCCAGTTCTCCTCCCAGTGCCTCAAGAACTCGTTTTGCGCCTCCAGCGTCTCGAAGCGCCGTCCGGCCAGCGCAGTGCCCTGGGTATGTTGAATCGCATTCTCGACGCATCCTTTCCGATTTGGATCGGCCACGCGCGCGGGATCGGCGACCACGGCGTAATGAGCCAGCATCGCGCTGTAAATCGGGTTGAGCTGGGGCTCGTACAAATCCGGCTTGAGGACGCCTTCCTTCAGGTTGTCGAGCACGACATAGCTGGGGACCCCGCCAAAATACCGGAACGCCTCTTCGTGGAGCTGCGCCCAGACTTGTTGGCTGGACTTCCAGACTACCCGCCGGAAGCTGCGCCGCGAGTAGCGTAGCGTCATCACGAACAGGCGGGGACGACGGTACCGCCCGCTCTTCGGATCAACCGTCGGCGCGCCCTCGCCATAGTCGACCTGAGCTTCCTCGCCGGGGAGGAACTCAAGACGATCAAACTGCTCAGGATCAGCGTGCCGCAACCGGCGCACAAACCGCTTGACACTCTGGTAGCTGGACGGAAAGCCAAATTGATCAACCAGGTCCTGGTAAATCGCCTGCGCGTTCCGCTTCAGCCGGACCTGTTCTTCGATCCACGTCCGATGCGCTTCGCAAGCCGAACGGGCCAGGCTGCTGGTGACCGTCGCTTCCGATGTCCCAAAAGCCGGTGGTCGGGGTGGAGGAATTTGGCCGTCCGCGCTCACCGAGCCGGTGGTCACTTCCCCGGGGGAATTTGCCTCCGCACCGGCCCGCAGCGCCTGATAACGCCGGATCGTCTTGCGATCGACACCCGTCAGCCGGTGAATCTCGCGCTGGCTGGTGTTGCGATCAAGTAATGTAAGTACGGTGCTTTGCAGATGTCGCTTCAAGACGTTCAACTCCCCGGCCCCTTGCTGGCTAAAGGGGTCGAACATAAACGTCCTGCCTGACCGGCTACTGCTGTTCAGCGGCGCTGACGGCGATCATCAGGTGGGGGAGTTTCAAGTGACCATACCCGGGGGATTTTGACCGACCCACGGGGCTCGATGTGTTTGCGCTGAGTTGTCCGTAGCGCAATCTGCATAGGAGTGATGAATGGCAGGAGTTTTCGGCGTCCAGGGATTTGGCGTCCTCTCGAACTTCAACGGCGAGCTTGTCAGCAAAACCGCGGATTCGGTCATGCAAGAAATTGCAGACACCGGATCCAATTCGCTGGAGTTGGCGCCGCGCATTTTTACGTCAACCCGAACGTCAAACAACGTCCTCAACGTCCCTGAAAAGACGGAGAGCGATGCGAACATCGCAAAGGCTGTCGCCGATGCTCACGCGCACGGGCTCTCGGTCTTGCTCAAGTGCTATGACAAAAACATACACAATTGTTGGTAGTTTTCGTATTGCCCGGGCCTTTTATGATGCTATCTCCATATTTTGGGGAGGGTGAGCGCAAATGAGCATCACGGAAGATTCGTATCTCTATTTCGGAAATCTTGGCAAAACTGAGCCTCAATACGGTATTCCCAACTGGATTGGCCTTTGTCTTAACCCGCGCTATGAGCGGGAAATGCTGCATGACTTAAATAACCCGCTTCCTGTCCCTGATGGTTCAGTCAAGAAAATACAAGCGCAAGATGTGATGGAGCACATCCCGAAAGAGCGAGTGCCAAGCCTCTTTGATGAGATATACCGGGCGCTAAGAGTCGGTGGAATTTTCAGGCTCAGTGTTCCTGATTATCGAAGCCCTTTGCTTAAGGCGAGATCGATTTACAATCATAAAGGCGATGTCATCGCTGATCTGATGATGGGCGGGAAGGCTGAATACGACGCCGAAAAAGCTGTTCTTAAGCCTATGTACACGACCGATGGTTATGCGCACCTCTGGTTTCCAACCTACGAGCAGATTCTTCACCTAATATTGCAGTCTGAAATCCGAAAATGTTCGGACATAACTTTTCATCATTATTTTGTAGACGACGAGACTGCCGTGACGAATGCGTTCCCAGAGAATGAAATGTTCGTCTTTAGATGCCCGCCCCGCGACATGCGGGCTGGCGGCAAGCCGATTTCGATCATTGTTGATTTCACTAAGTAGGTCTGAAGAGAGCGTCAGTGGGTGGTGGTCAACGCGAGCCCACCACCCGATAAACCTTCACCCGCTTTCGCCTCAGCTCCTTCTCCGGCTTAGGCTTGCCGTGGTTCAGCGCCCGCAGCATGAACATGTGGGCGAACATTAACCAGGCTGGAGGGCCGGCCGAGGCCCGCAACAAATGTTCTACGGCGTCTTGCCAGTGGGGTAGAGTTGGACCTCCTCATCGTGCTGGCGCGAGTGCAGGGCGTCGAAGTCGGAGATCCCGTCGACGCCGAGCACGACGGCTTCGCCGTCCAGGATCGCGGCGAAAGCCTGCTTCTGGCAACGCTGGCGCCGCCCTGCGGCGTCCGCACTATCGCCGTCCGCGCGCTCGACAAGGCCGGTATCGCCTGGAGCGAAGCCTTTGTCGGCGGCGGCGTCACCGCCGTGGTCGCGGCCGCCTTGGCGGGGCTTGCGGTGGCGCCGCTGGCGCGGGAGCTATGGCGGAATCTGGGTGATGACGGTGTGAGGAAGGCGGCGTATCGAGGCGGGTGACGAGCCTGCCAGAACCTCTCGAGGAGAGCGATACGCCATGACCGAGACTACCAATGTTCTTGCTTTCCGTCAGCCGTCCGCGGTTGATGATCCACTGACCGATATCGTTCGTGCCGGCGCGCGGGACCTGCTTGCCAGGGCGATCGAGATCGAGGTTGGCGCGTTTCTGGCCAGCACGGCCAATCTGACGCTGCCCGACGGTCGAGCGCGCCTGGTCCGACATGGGCACGGTCCGGTGCGCGAGATTGCGACCGGCATCGGTCCGGTGGAGGTCGCTCGTCCCAAGGTCCGCGACCGCGGAGCGAGCGGGCCAGGCGACCGCCTCCGCTTCAGTTCGGCAATCCTGCCGCTATGGGCGCGGCGGACGAAGAGCCTGGATGCCTTGATCCCGGTCCTCTATTTGCGCGGCATCTCGACCGGCGACTTCCAGGAGGCGCTCTCGGCGCTGCTCGGCAAGGATGCGCCGAACCTGTCGCCTTCGGTGATCGCCGGCCTGAAGGCCGATTGGCAGGTCGAGTACGAACGCTGGCAGAGACGCGATCTGTCGGCGCGTCGCTATGTCTACATCTGGGCCGATGGCGTGTACCTGCAGGCCCGCATGGAAGATCACAGCGAATGCATGCTGGTGCTGATTGGCACCACGCCGGAAGGCAAGAAGGAGCTGATCGGCTTCCAGGTCGGCGTGCGCGAGAGCGCGCAGAGCTGGCGCGAACTCCTGATCGACCTGCGGCAACGCGGGTTACGGATTGCCCCGCAACTCGCCATCGGCGACGGCGCCCTCGGCTTCTGGAAGGCACTGGACGAGGCCTTTCCCGGCACGCGGCACCAACGATGCTGGTGCCATAAAGTGAGCAACGTACTCGACAAGGTCGCCAAATCCGTGCAGGGCCCCATGAAGAACGACCTGCGGAACATCTATCTGGCCCCACACCGGGCCGAAGCTGAAACCGCGATCGACGTCTTCGTCGAGAAATACCACGTCAAATACGGACGTGCGGTGGAGTGCCTGATCAAGGATCGCCATGCGCTGCTCGCCTTCTTCGACTTCCCTGCTGAGCACTGGATCCACCTACGCAGCTCGAACCCGATCGAGAGCGTCTTCGCCACGGTGCGCCACCGAACGGTGCGGACCAAGGGATCGCTGTCGCAACAAACTGCGAAGCTGATGGTGTTCAAGCTCATCGACGCCGCATCGAAGACCTGGCGGCGATTGAAGAGCACGAACCAGTTGCCGAAAGTCATCGCCGGTGTAAAGTTCATCGACGGAATCGAAGTCATTCCGAACACTGAAAGCCACGCCGCCCGATCAGGCCGCGTCACCCAAAATCAGCCATAGCTCGCATCGGTTTGGGGTGCATGGCACTGACTGGCATTTACGGCCATATCGCCCGCGATGTTGCCATTGATATCATCCGCCACGCATTCGACATGGGTGTCACCCATTTCGACACGGCCGAGCTCTACGGTCCGTTTGTCAACGAAGAGCTATTAGCTGATGCGCTTGGCTCCCGTCGCACCCGTGTCGAGATAGCCACGAAATTCGGATATCGGCTCGAAGCCGGCAAGATCGCAGGATTGGATTCCCGTCCGCAATCGATTCGTTCAGCCGTGGAAGGGTCGCTGCGCCGACTGCGGCGCGACTACATTGACGTCCTCTATCAGCATCGCCCTGACCCAAACATTCCGGTCGAAGAGGTCGTCGGCACGATGTCGGACCTCGTGAAAGAAGGGAAAGTGCTTGAGCTTGGCCTGTCTGCTACCGATATAGAAACGGTGCAGCGAGCGTCCGCAATACACCGGATATCTTTCGTTCAAAACGAATACTCCCTTATCCAGCGGCAGCCCGAGCAGGGACTACTTCCCTATCTGAACGGCACAGGCACCGATTTCGTGTGCTACTCACCACTTGGGCGGGGCATCCTCGCGCGGATACCCGACGTGGAAGCAAAGCGTTCGCCGACCGACTATCGTAACAAGGACCCCCGCTTCGAACCGACACGTCTGGCCGAGCTCAGCCTTGCTCTCGATCCGCTTTGGGACATAGCGGCTGCTCACTTGGTCAGGCCAGCTACAGTCGCCCTCGCATGGCTGCTGGGGAGGTCACCCAACATCCGGGTCATTCCAGGCGCTACTTCGGTAGAGCAACTGAATGCGAACTTTGCCGCAGCGTCGGTGCCTCTATCTTCGGAGCAGCGAGTTGCCCTCGATCACCTTATGGTTGCCCGAGCCGCAGACTGATTCAGCAAGACTCAACTCTGCGTGCGTTGCCCCGAATTACCATCTACGACTTCTCGCACAATTGCGGGCAGACGAGCTCGCCGCGATCTGCTTCGCGCGTCGGGTTGGATTATTCAGCTATCAAGAGAGCTCAGTGATCGGATTCAATGAATGAGTGCGGCAAGTTTCGTCAGCGCTTATTCGACGGATATTCGACGACTTTTCGATCCGAGCTCGGTCGTGTCCCCGGATGTGGTGTAGCTCGGTAGAGCAAAGCCGCCCGGACGCGCGCCCCCCAATAGCGCCGTAGCGGGCGGGCGGCTTTGCGGTGGTCACCGGCAGTTCGCCGGTAGGGTCGGGTTGCTGACACCAACCTGATTCGAGGAACCACCGGTGACCGATGAGATGATGAACCTCCGCACGCTCGTGGAGAAGACCCCTGATGCCGATCTGTTGCGCGAGATGATCGGCTTTGCCGCCCAGCGATTGATGGAGCTGGAAGTCGAAGGCCAGACCGGGGCCGCCTACGGCGAGAAGACCCCCGAGCGCCTGGCCCAGCGCAACGGCTACCGCGACCGGACCTGGGAGACCCGTGCCGGCGCGGTCGAGCTTCGCATCCCCAAGCTGCGCAAGGGCTCCTACTTTCCCGGCTTTCTGGAGCCGCGCCACATGGCCGAGAAGGCGCTCACCGCCGTGGTGCAGGAAGCCTATGTGCAAGGCGTCTCGACCCGCTCGGTCGACGATCTGGTGCTGGCGATGGGCATGAGCGGCATCTCCAAGAGCCAGGTGAGCCGGCTCTGCGCCGAGATCGACGACAAGGTGAAGGCGTTCCTCGCTCGTCCGATCGAGGGCGACTGGCCGTACCTGTGGATCGACGCCACCTATGTGAAGCTGCGCCAGAACGGGCGCATCGTGTCGGTCGCAGTGATCGTCGCGGTCGGCGTCAACAGTGATGGCCGGCGCGAGGTTCTCGGTATGGATATCGGTCCCTCAGAGGCTGAGACATTCTGGACCGCGTTCCTGCGCAAGCTCGCCCGCCGCGGTCTGCGCGGCGTCAAGCTGGTCGTCTCCGACGCCCACGAGGGCATCAAGGCCACCGTGGCCAAGGTGCTCAATGCCTCCTGGCAGCGTTGCCGGGTGCACTTCATGCGCAACGCGCTGGCCCATGCCGGCAAGAGCGGCCGCCGCGTCGTCTCCGCCTTCATCGCCACCGCGTTTGCCCAGGACGATGCCGAGGCCGCTAAAATGCAGTGGCGCAAGGTCTCCGACCAACTCCGTCCCAAGCTGCCCAAGCTTGCCGGCTTCCTCGACGAGGCCGAGACCGATGTGCTGGCCTATATGACGTTCCCGCCGCAGCACCGCACCAAGCTGCACTCCACGGATGAGATGGACAAGCGATTTCTTCGGGGCCGAGACGACGACTGCGGAGATTGCTGTAAGTCCATTCTTTTGTTCGGCTGCGCTGCGGGCCATTCTTCCGTCCCGGCCACCAATCTCGCAGCCGCCGCGCGCCGGGGCGGTCAAGGCTGCCGCGTCTGCGGCCACCGCAAGGCTTGGCCTTGACCGGCCCGAGCACGGCGGCACACTGGCAGTGGAACGGGACTGCATTCCTGGCTAGAATTTGCCATCAGCCGCGATTATGGTTGTTGGGCGCGGGCGACCTCATGGCGAAGCGTGACGCGTCGGCTGCAAGCGTCACCGGACTGCCTATTTTGTCCTGCCGAACTGAGGCGCTCGCGCGCCACTTTTTGGGTGCCGCGACTTCCATTGCGACACGAATCGTTCGTAGCTTTGCTCGGCCTGGGCGGCAATCAACATCTCGCGGTCGCGCAGCGACTTGATGTTGTAGGCATAGGCTGGTCCACGGCGGCTCCCTTTCTGTTGTGGATGTCCGGCTTGAAGTTGCATCGCGCGGGTCTTGTTGGCGACCAGCGCCGGGCGCGCCCACAGGTAATCCTCGCCCTTTGTCAGCAAGTGCCAGCAGAGCACAGTGAGCTTCCGAGCCACGGCCACCGCGGCGATCTGATGGCCGCGCCGGGCGCGGATGCGTACGAAAAAAGCATGCAGTGGACCGGGCGCCTTGGCCGCTGCCCAGGCCGCTTCGACCAGCATGGCGCGCGCATGACTGCGGCCGATCTTGCTGATACGGCCGTGGTGGGCTGCTCCCAACCCGGACTGCCGCACCCGCGGGTTCAGCCCGAAATAGCTCACCAACTTCTGCGGGCTGTTGAACCAGCTGATGTCGCCGATCGCCGCCACGATGCCGGCGGCGACCGCCAGGTTCACGCCGGTGATCGTCATCAATCTGTTGACCGCGAAATCCTCGATTGCGTCCCGCGCGATCTCGCGGTCGAGCAGGACCAGGTCTTCCGCCAGCCGGTCAAGCTCACGGACATGCCGGTCGATGGCCGCTCGCTCATCGTCCGGCAACTGTTGAGCGGCCAACCATGCCCGGCCGCGGGCGTTGAAAAGATCGGCATGCGGGCACTTCGGGATCAGGTGCGCGTGCAGGATCGAATGCACCGCGTTCTTGAGCCGCGTGCGATGCCGCACGACCTGGTAGCGCCGCGCCACCAGCCTACGCTTGCGCTCGGTCTCCGCGTCAGGCGTCCAGATCTGCGGCAGGTATCCCGCCGCCTGCAGACTGGCGAGCGTGCCGGCATCGATCTTGTCGGTCTTGACGTGAGCCTGGGCGATCGCCTTCACCTGCAACGGATTGGCGATGATCCCCCGCGCCACGAATGGCGCCAGAACCCGCGACACCGCCAAGCTGTTACCAGTCGCTTCGAGCACCACCTCATCACCGGCCAGCAGGGTTTTGCCAAATCCCTCCAGCGCAGTCCGCGTCATATCAATGCGCCCCGCATGTCGAAGCCTGCCGTTCTCCCAAAATACCACCTCCCCGAAGGTTCGGTGGACATCAATGCCAATTATCCGTCGCATTCGCACCTCCTCTGCCGAACACATGACGGGAGCTGCGGGCGACACGACAACTACGGATTCGCGCTCGCGGCGCAACCGGGCGAGTCGCAGAGGCGGCCAGCTACTAACTCGAGCTCTCGGCTCATCGTGTGCATCGGCCTGCCCGCACTTCGTGCTCCCGGTGCCTCTGTCCCGATGGTCGCACCATACGCCACGATGTAGGAACACCGCAGCGGAACGTTGGCACCGAGCCATCTCATACCGGTTACCAACCCGATCGAGCGCCTCAACGGCGAGATCAAGCGGTGGTCCGGCGGCTCGTCGGATACGGGCGCTTCGACGGGGGCGAGACGGCCCGCGTGATGGCACGTCTCTACGCCGCGGCGCGCCTGCTGGTGAACTTCTTCCAGCCGTCATTCAAGCTCAAAGAGAAGCGCC
Organism: Bradyrhizobium barranii subsp. barranii; assembly: GCF_017565645.3. Taxonomy (NCBI): domain Bacteria; kingdom Pseudomonadati; phylum Pseudomonadota; class Alphaproteobacteria; order Hyphomicrobiales; family Nitrobacteraceae; genus Bradyrhizobium; species Bradyrhizobium barranii. The sequence goes on along the minus strand of NZ_CP086137.1, from coordinate 179,345 downwards.
GCGAGGGTCCGCCCACGGCGACATCACCCCCTGAGTCGCGCTTGCAGTGCCTGCCGATTGGCAACGACGTTGCTGAGGTTCAGCTGGTCTGGCTCCCGTCCTTGCGCCAATTGCCTAACCAGCTCCCGCGTGCCGTCCACGACAAAGACGCCGCAATCATAAGTGTTCTGCTGCTGGGCCATGCCGGCGGGCTGCAGGGCGATGTTCAGCCTTTCTGCGAGTTGTCTTGCATGCGTCTCGTTGTATCTCCCGTAGGAATCGTAGTGATAGGCGACAGGCCATTGCCGGTTGCTGCGATCAACGAACAGCAGCGACCAATGCCTGCCGCGGTCCGTAGCACTGGCATCGTTCACTGGCAGCAACAGGAAGTCGGCTGTATCGTTATCACGCCGATCATGGACGATGCGATGGAATACGCGTAGCACGTCGCTCTCCGCGCCCAGGCGCAGCCGCAGCGCTTCGAGGGGATCTACGAACCGCGTCCGGGCGGCGAGATCCGAATCGCTCCTCTGCAAATCCAGCTCCTGAAGCTGGTAATCCCTGAGGATATGCTCGTCGCCCAGCCATTCCGTGTCCTCGAGCACCAGCCCGCGGTTGTGGGACAAGGCTATCGGATTCAACGCCCCGATCTGAGCATCGGAGGAGGTGATCGGAAACCGCCGCACGATATCGTCGCGCAATGGGGACGGTGCGGGCGCGGTCAGATCAACCAATGGAAGACCGTCGTAGGTGTCTGAACGAGCCCTGGCAGAAGGCGCTGGCGCAAAGTGAGCACTGTCATCCAACTCGGCCGCATCCGGATCAAGCAGTGCCCCAAACCCACGATAGAGATCCTGAGCCCCGGCAGTTGATGGTGATGCCGGTTCTTGCATCTGCCGCGCAAGCTCCTCGCTCAACCACGCCAAAGCGTCATCGTCCGAGTGGGCGGACACCGGAGAAAGCCCCTGCGGCGAGCCGAGCTGTCGAGCGCCCTGGTGATGCCCCGGTACCGGCCCGGCAGACGGCGGCGGAAAGCCAGGCGCCCGGCTCCAAGCATTGTCGCGCAACTCAAATGATGCGGGCGAATTCGGATTAAACGATACCTCAAGACCGCCGTAGGTGTCTGAGCGAGCCCTGGCAGAAGGCGCTGGCGCAAAGTGAGCACTGTCATCCAACTCGGCCGCATCCGGATCAAGCAGTGCCTCAAACCCACGATAGAGATCCTGAGCCCTGGCAGTTGATGGTGATGCCGGTTCTTGCATCTGCCGCGCAAGCTCCTCGCTCAACCACGCCAAAGCGTCATCGTCCGAGTGGGCGGACACCGGAGAAAGCCCCTGCGGCGAGCCGAGCTGTTGAGCGCCCTGGTGATGCCCCGGTACCGGCCCGGCAAACGGCGGCGGAAAGCCAGGCGCCGGGCTCCAAGCATTGTCACGCAACTCAAATGATGCGGGCGAATTCGGATTAAACGACACCTCAATACCGCCGTAGGTGTTTGAGCGAGCCCTGGCAGAGTGCGTTGGCGCTGCTTCCACGGTCGGCCAGGCAGGTTCCTGCCCAGCTTGGACTATGTCCTGCGCCTGCTCAGGAGGAACCTCGGGCCACGATGGGCCGTCTTCCACCATTAAGCGCAGATCCTGATCGTAACCTTCCGGGAGGACCAATGGCCGACTGACAGCTCGCTGCCGCGCGCTGTGCTGCGCAGCGGCGTCCCCGACGTACGTCGCGACCGAATGCGGCGCCGTGACATCTTCGTAGCCGCTTCGCAGCAGCATCGGCTGCGTCTCCCATGACGACGTACCCTGTTGATGGGTAGGCGCCGGTGTCGGCTGGCCGCCTGAATTGGCGATCTCGCTCAGCTGCCGCTCGCCGGCAACGCCTTGCGGATTGTTTAGGGTCCTCTGCCTCTTCGCTGGCCTCAACTCAGCTGTGTCATGCTCATCGTTGATGAGGACCTCCTCGCTTGGCAGGCGGTTGCTCCTGGCAAGCGCAGCCATCGGCTCGTCCGGGGACTGCTGGCGGTCGGGCTCTCCGGGATCCGGTGCCTGGTCATGGCGCGCGGCTGGCTCGAGAGATGACGACGAGCGGGGTTCGTCCATCAGCCCCAAAAGCAAATCCTGATCGCGGCCTTCCGCGGGAAGCTCCTCTGGCCGACGGCCAGTTTCCTGCGACGCGCTGTGCTGCGCAGCGGCGGCGTCGACGCGCCTCGGCTCCATCAGTACCGTGTCTTCGGGATTGATAAAGGCCACGTTCTGGGGGTGAGGATTCAGCTTAGCGCGTCGTGAGATCGGCACTTCGCCCGTCGACCGCAAGGTCCGGAGATAGTCGATTGCCTGAACGAGTCTCTTTGGATTACCCTCTCCGATGAACTCGAGCACCTCACCGCCATCGGTCAGCGACTTATTGTCGAGCCGATCACGAATGCTCGGTTTTTCTTTTGCGAAAAGCCAACGGCTAAAGCTACGAAGAGAACCTCCGTGCTGCTCGGCAGCGGATTTGCTGAACCCGCCCTTGATGAGGGCCCTCTCAAGCCCCGAAATAAGGGGAGCATCCACGGAATAAAGAGGCTGCTTCCTCTTCCCTATCACAATCCAAGTTGACTGAGCCGACTGCGGCGCCGAGGACGACGGGCCGGGTTCATCCATCAGCCCCAAAAGCAAATCCTGATCATGGCCTTCCGCAGGAAGCAATTCCTCTGGCCAACTGCCACCCTTCTGCGACGCAATGTGCTGCGCAGCGGCGTCGCCGACCCGCCTCGACTCCCTCAGGGCCGCCTCTTCGGGATCAATATGGCGCTCGTGCTCCATCGCCTCAGCGCCGGCCTGCGATTTTCGGAGACGAGCCAGTGCGGCGCCAATCCTGGAATCAGCACCGGCGACCTTCCTATAGCTCTCGACATCTCCGTCAAACGACGTGCCGAGCCCAGCAGCAATGCCCGGCCTGTTGTTGTCACGCAGGTAGTCGCTGAAACTGCGAAGAGCAGTTGCATCCTTCCTGCTTGCATCCTTCTTGCCGGTATCTGTCGCTGCTTCGTTTTTGTACTCTTCGATGAGAGCCGCGTCCTGGGGATAAGGATGCAACTCAGTGCGGCCTGCGATCCGCACGACTCCGCCCGTCGACTGCGAGGTTCGGAGATGAACTATCGCCGCAAGAAGTCTTAAGGGATTACCCTTTCCGATGAACTCGCGCGCATCAGCGGTCAGTGACTTTTCGTCGTCGAGCCGAGCAGCAATGGGATCTTTGTTATTTGCGAAGAGCCAGTGGCCAAAGCTGAGAAGAGTACGTACATAGCCCCTGGCGGTGCGTTCGGCGGCGTTCCCATTACGGAGGGCCTCCTCAAGCCCCGAAATAAGGGGAGCATCCTCGGTATGAAGAGGCTGCTTGTCGTGCCCTATCAAAATTCCAGTTGACTGAGCCGGCTGCGGCGCCGAGGACGACGCGCCGGGTTCGTCCATCGGCCCCAAAAGCAAATTCTGATCATGGCCTTCCGCAGGAAGCAATTCCTCTGGCCAACTGCCAGCTTTCTGCCACGCACTGTGCTGCGCAGCGGCGTCGCCGACCTGTCTCGACTCCATCACGGCCGCGTCTTCGGGATCAATATGGCGCTCGAGCTCCATCGCTTTAGGGCCCACCTGTGATTTTCGGAGATGAGCCAGAGCGGCACCGATCCTCGAATCAGCACCGGCGTCCTTCTTATAGCTCTTGACATCTCCATCCAGCGCCTTGCCTGAAAGCCGACCAGCAATGCCCTTCTTGTTGTTTTCACGCAGGTAGTCACTGAAACTGCGAAGAGCCGTTGCATCCCTCCTGGCTTCTTCCTTCTTGCCGGTATCTGTCGCTGCTTCGTTTTTGTACTCTTCGATGAGAGCTGCGTCCTGGGGATAAGGATGCAACTCAGTGCGGCCTGCGATCGGCACGATTCCGCCCGTCGACCGCGAGGTCCTGAGATGGTCTATTGCCCTAAGGAGTGTCGCGGGACGCTTTTCGAACAACTCGCGCGCATCAGCGGTCAGTGACTCTTCGTCGTCGAGCCGAGCAAAAATGCTCTTTTTGTTATTTGCGTAGAGCCTCTGGCCAAAGCTGCGAAGAGAAGATAGATAGTTTCGGACGGTGCGTTCGGCGGCGCTCCCATTCCGGAGGGCCTCCTCAAACCCCGCAATAAGGGGAACATCCTCGGAATGAAGAGGCCGCTTCTTGTGCCCTATCGCAACCCCAGTTGACTGAGCCGGTTGCGGCGCCGAGGACGGCGGGCCGGGTTCGTCCATCGGACCCAAAAGCAAATTCTGATCATGGCCTTCCGCAGGAAGCAATTCCTCTGGCCAACTGCCAGCTTTCTGCGACGAACTGTGCTGCGCAGCAGCGTCGCCGACCTGCCTCGACTCCTTCAGGGCCGCGTCTTCGGAATCAATATGGCGCTCGAGCTCCATCGCCTTAGCGCCCGCCTGCGATTTTCGGAGATGAGCCAGAGCGGCACCGATCCTCGAATCAGCACCGGGGGCCCTCTTATAGCTCTTGACATCTCCATCCAACGCCTCGTCTGAAAGACGAGCAGCAATGCCCTTCTTGCTGTTTTCACGCAGGTAGTCGCTGAAACTGCGAAGAGCAGTTGCATTCTTGCTTGCATCCTTCTTGCCGGTATCTGTCGCTGCGTCGTTTTTGTACTCTTCGATCAGAGCTGCGTCCTGGGGATAAGGATGCAACTCAGTGCGGCCTGCGATCGGCACGATTCCGCCCGTCGACCGCGAGGTCCTGAGATGGTCTATTGCCCTAAGGAGTGTCGCGGGACGCTTTTCGAACACGCGCGCATCAACGGTCAGCGACTCTTCGTCGTCGAGCCGAGCAGCAATGGGATCTTTGTTATTTGCGAAGAGCCACTGGCCAAAGCTGCGAAGAGAATATAGATTATTTTGTGCGGTGCCTTTGGCGGCCCCGCCCTTGATGAGGGCCTTCTCAAGCCCAAAAATAAGGGGAGCATCCTGGGAATAAAGGGGGCTTTTGCTGAGCCTTCTCAGAATCCCTTTTGACTGAGCCGGCTGCGGCGTCGAGGCGGCCGGCATTGCTCCATCACCTTCACCTGAACTGCCGATCTCGCTCAATTGCCGCTCAAAGGTCGCCGCGGCTGCGGACGGAGCCGCGGGTGAGCTCTCTTGCGGGCCCGTGCTGTCCGATTGTTCACGCACCCGCTTGGTCGAGGGGAAATCCATCCGTTCTCACTTTCAAAATATGAACCAGGGCTTCGATCTGGCATGCTGGCGATCAGCAACAAACCACCCTTTACAGCCCTCGATAGACCCGCACCGGGAGCATCTGCGGATTTCACGGATCGTGAGCATCGATTTCGCGCGATCGTGAGCAGCCCGCTACGGCCGATGGGAGATAGAGTCAGTGTTCTGGTTGGCCGTCAAGGGTGATGGTTTTGGCGCTGCGTTTTCGCATGCTTTCTCCGGTGAGCTGGAGGCGGTGGGCGTTGTGGACGAGGCGATCGAGAATGGCGTCGGCGACCGTGGGGTCCCCAATGGCTCCATGCCAGGTGTCCACGGGGAGCTGACTTGTGACGATGGTGGATGCGCGGCCATGGCGGTCCTCGAGGATTTCGAGCAGATCGCGGCGTTCCGCGGCGGTGAGCACCGATAGTCCCCAATCATCCAAAATCAGAAGCTGAGCGCGGCCGAGGCTTTTGAGGAGCCGGGCGTAACGTCCGTCTCCGCGCGCGCGCGCGAGCGCCTCGAACAGCCTTGGAACGCGATGATAGAGGACTGATCGGTTGTCGCGGCAGGCCTTGTGGCCGAGCGCGCAGGCTAACCAACTTTTGCCCAGGCCGGTTGCCCCGGTGACGAGCAAATTCTCGTGGCGATCGATCCAGCGACCTTCGACCAGTTTGGCGAAAACGGCGCGGTCGATGCCCCGCGGGGTGCGCAGATCGACGTCCTCGACGCAAGCAGTCTGGCGCAGTGCGGCGATCTTGAGGCGCGTGGTGAGCCGCCTGGTGTCGCGTTCGGCGGCTTCGCGGTCGACCAACAGGCCGATGCGATCTTCGAACGGCAGGGCTTCGAGATCGGGCGATCGGCGCTGCTCCTCGAAGGCCTTGGCCATTCCGGTCAGGCCAAGCTCGATCAGCCGTTCGTGGGTTGGGTGGTTAAGCATGCCGGGTCTCTCCTTGCTTCAGTGGAAGTAGTCGCATCCGCGGATGTTGCCGTGGCGCAGGGGCTGGTGCTCGAAAGATTCGTCGAAGAACGTGCGATCGAGGCCGTTCTGGAGGATCGATCTAATCGAGGCGACGGAGCGCGCCTTGATGAGGATGCCCCTCCGGCAGGCTGCGTCGAGGCGTTCGGCGCCGTAGCTTTTGACGAGCGCCAGAATGCCAAGGCAGGTTCGAAAGCCTTGTTCTGGATGGGGCCGGGCGTCGATCACGGCCTGGAAAAACGCTGCTGTCGAAGGACCGATCCGCTCGCCGGCGGCGATCACCGCGGCGGGGGTCCATTTGCCGTAGCGGCGATGGGCGCTGGGCATGTGGTCGGCGATGGTGGTGTGTCCGCGTCGGTTGGGCGCGCGGGCATGGCTGGCGATCCGCTGGCCCTTGTGGAAGATCTCGACCGTCCGATCGTCGATACGGGCATCGACCAGCTCGCCAATCAGACGATACGGCGCGGAGTACCAATGGCCGTCGACCTCGACATGATAATCGGGAGCGAGGCGGCAGCGCTTCCAGCGTGCGAAGGCATAAGGCTGATCTGGCAGCGGGGTTAGCTTGGGTTTGTCGAGTTCGGCAAACAGTTCGGCGCGGCTTGAGCCGAAGCCACGCATTTGACGAGCATTGAGTTCGTCGACGAGTGTCTTGATGGCGGCGTTGAGCTCGGCCCGGGAAAAGAAGCGCTGATTGCGCAGCCGGGCCAGAATCCAGCGCTGGGCGATTTGCACCGCGACCTCGACCTTCGCCTTGTCTTTTGGGCGCCGCGGCCGTGCGGCGAGAATGGCCGTGCCGTAATGGCTCGCCATCTCGGCATAAGTGCGATTGAGGCCGGGATCGTAGCGGTCGGGGTTGCTGACGGCGGCTTTGAGGTTGTCGCAGACCACGAACGTCGGCGTTCCGCTCAAAAACGTGAACAAGTTGACGTGGGCCCGGATCCAGTCGGCCAAGCTCTCGCTGGGGCAGGCCTCGGCGTAGGTGTAGTTCGAAGCGCCCATCGCCGCGACGAACAGCTTCATCGGCTGCACTTCCCCGGTCAGCGGATCGACGATGTCGATGGTGTCGCCGGCGAAATCCACGAACACCTTCTCGCCGCCCAGATGAATCTGCCGCATCGAAGGTCGGACCCGCCCCTTCCAGGCCTCGTAGGTAGTGCAGAACCACGTGTACCCGAAACCGTCGGGATTAACGGCGCGATACTCCTCCCAGAGCAGGCGACGGGTTACGTTGCGCCGGCGGAGCTCTTTATCGATGTAGCTCCAGTCGGGCACCGGCCGCTGCGGGCTCTGAGACGCTGGTCGTGGGGCCGGGAAAAGCAAAAGCTCCAGGTCTTCATCGGTCATTCCCTCCGGAAGCGGCCAGCTCAACCCAGCAGAGCGGGCGCGGCTCAGGTAGCTGTGCACAACGCCGTTGCTGACGCCCACGCTCCGCGCGATGGCCCGCTCTGGCAGGCCTTGAAAATGTTTTAACCGAAGGACTTCCTTGATCCGGCGCATCGACAATCTCTGGGTAGGCATTGGACTTCCTCGTTAACCACGAGGTCATCCCTAAGCCGGTTGAGTTGTCGGCCGAAGCGCTGCAAGGCTCCGAAAGCCTTGCTCACGATCCCGCGAAATCGTTGCTCACGATCGTCTGAAATCTCTGCTCACGATCCCCTGAAATCCGCGCTCACGATCCCCCGAAACGCGCATGGGGACCCCGCCAAAATACCGGAACGCCTCTTCGTGGAGCTGCGCCCAGACTTGTTGGCTGGACTTCCAGACTACCCGCCGGAAGCTGCGCCGCGAGTAGCGTAGCGTCATCACGAACAGGCGGGGACGACGGTACCGCCCGTTCTTCGGATCAACCGTCGGCGCGCCCTCGCCATAGTCGACCTGAGCTTCCTCGCCGGGGAGGAACTCAAGACGATCAAACTGCTCAGGATCAGCGTGCCGCAACCGGCGCACAAACCGCTTGACACTCTGGTAGCTGGACGGAAAGCCAAATTGATCAACCAGGTCCTGGTAAATCGCCTGCGCGTTCCGCTTCAGCCGGACCTGTTCTTCGATCCACGTCCGATGCGCTTCGCAAGCCGAACGGGCCAGGCTGCTGGTAACCGTCGCTTCCGATGTCCCAAAAGCCGGTGGTCGGGGTGGAGGAATTTGGCCGTCCGCGCTCACCGAGCCGGTGGTCACTTCCCCGGGGGAATTTGCCTCCGCACCAGCCCGCAGCGCCTGATAACGCCGGATCGTCTTGCGATCGACACCCGTCAGCCGGTGAATCTCGCGCTGGCTGGTGTTGCGATCAAGTAATGTAAGTACGGTGCTTTGCAGATGTCGCTTCAAGACGTTCAACTCCCCGGCCCCTTGCTGGCTAAAGGGGTCGAACATAAACGTCCTGCCTGACCGGCTACTGCTGTTCAGCGGCGCTGACGGCGATCATCAGGTGGGGGAGTTTCAAGTGACCATACCCGGGGGATTTTGACCGACCCACGGGGCGTTATCCGGTTCTTGTCCATCGGGTCGCGGATTTGCTCCACGCTTTCTTCAGACCCCGTCTTGCGACGACGCCCTTGCGCTTCGCTAACCCTTCGCCACCATCAGGCTGGGTAGAGGACTTCCACCTCCAAGCTGTCGTTCATACTCGGCACACAGAAAAGGGGCCGCATCTCTGCGGCCCCTTGCCGGTTGCAATCTTACTCGTAATGAAACGCCAGCCCCGGCGAACCCAACCTAGAGTTTTCCACGCCTAGTGAAACCCCGATAAAATACGGTGTATGCGCAAATAGCCAATCGCAGGCCACACGGGGCGGGCGATCATCGGGCTACATTCTGCGGCGAGTCGGCGAGATCCTTTGAGCCCTCGATCGCCTTTAGGTTCGGTTTCGCCGATTCAAGCACGACCGGCAGCGCAAAAAGCATCGATCGCGTGATTGAATAGTTGTCCGTGAACAAGCCTCCAAGCACTTGATTGGGAGTCTGTTTTCCGCTTGTGGCGGCATTTGAGATTGCAGGGGATTGAGGCTTCACAGCCCAAAACCCTGCAATTTCGATTTTGGATTTCCCTGCCGCTGCGAACCGTGATTCTGTGCTGCATCGGAGGCACCGATGCGACCAAAGAAGCACAGGACGACAGGCTCGAACGATCTGTTCCGGTCCCGGCTGGACCAGATCATCAACATGCGACACGAGCTGGTTCTGCTCGCCGGCAGGGTCGATTGGGACTGGATCGACGGCGAGATCGCGCCGCTCTACAGCGACAACGGTAGGCCGGGTATCGCGACCCGATTCATGATCGGATTGCTGCTGCTCAAGCACATCTACGGCCTGTCCGATGAGGGGGTGTGCGAGCGCTGGGTCCACGATCCGTACTTCCAGTTGCGCGTTTCGGGGGATCGTGAGCGCGGATTTCAGGGGATCGTGAGCAGAGATTTCAGACGATCGTGAGCAACGATTTCGCGGGATCGTGAGCAAGGCTTTCGGAGCCTTGCAGCGCTTCGGCCGACAACTCAACCGGCTTAGGGATGACCTCGTGGTTAACGAGGAAGTCCAATGCCTACCCAGAGATTGTCGATGCGCCGGATCAAGGAAGTCCTTCGGTTAAAACATTTTCAAGGCCTGCCAGAGCGGGCCATCGCGCGGAGCGTGGGCGTCAGCAACGGCGTTGTGCACAGCTACCTGAGCCGCGCCCGCTCTGCTGGGTTGAGCTGGCCGCTTCCGGAGGGAATGACCGATGAAGACCTGGAGCTTTTGCTTTTCCCGGCCCCACGACCAGCGTCTCAGAGCCCGCAGCGGCCGGTGCCCGACTGGAGCTACATCGATAAAGAGCTCCGCCGGCGCAACGTAACCCGTCGCCTGCTCTGGGAGGAGTATCGCGCCGTTAATCCCGACGGTTTCGGGTACACGTGGTTCTGCACTACCTACGAGGCCTGGAAGGGGCGGGTCCGACCTTCGATGCGGCAGATTCATCTGGGCGGCGAGAAGGTGTTCGTGGATTTCGCCGGCGACACCATCGACATCGTCGATCCGCTGACCGGGGAAGTGCAGCCGATGAAGCTGTTCGTCGCGGCGATGGGCGCTTCGAACTACACCTACGCCGAGGCCTGCCCCAGCGAGAGCTTGGCCGACTGGATCCGGGCCCACGTCAACTTGTTCACGTTTTTGAGCGGAACGCCGACGTTCGTGGTCTGCGACAACCTCAAAGCCGCCGTCAGCAACCCCGACCGCTACGATCCCGGCCTCAATCGCACTTATGCCGAGATGGCGAGCCATTACGGCACGGCCATTCTCGCCGCACGGCCGCGGCGCCCAAAAGACAAGGCGAAGGTCGAGGTCGCGGTGCAAATCGCCCAGCGCTGGATTCTGGCCCGGCTGCGCAATCAGCGCTTCTTTTCCCGGGCCGAGCTCAACGCCGCCATCAAGACACTCGTCGACGAACTCAATGCTCGTCAAATGCGTGGCTTCGGCTCAAGCCGCGCCGAACTGTTTGCCGAACTCGACAAACCCAAGCTAACCCGGGGTCGGAACAAGAGCTGTTCCTCCAGACACGCTAAGATCGAACGAAGTGCGAACACTCGTGAGAGATCTGTAGAAGAACCGGCTGGCCGGTTGCATCCTTGCGGCTAGTTCTGAACCACTTGCCCATTGGAGATGAGTCCCTGTAGGGCAGCGGGAGATTGCGGGTGGGTAGAAGAAAGCTGATCAGTTCGAAGGAGACGACAACGCTCCTGGGGATCGCGGCGGACGAGCATCTTCCACCAGCGCCAACGGATGCTTGTTGCCTTCGCCGTCAACTCCGATCGCGGCGACCAGCACGAGATCGTCGCCGAGATGCAGCCCGTCGATTTGGACCACCAGAAGGTCGAGCGCGGACAGATCGGCAGCCATGAAATCGGCCAGCCGCGCCGCCGACAGCGCTACGAACCTCCGCGAGGCCGCCGACTTCGAAACCCCCGATCGGGGCGGTGCCGGCACGTCACCCTCGGGCAGCCGGACAGCGCGGCCGAACCGGCGCGTCGACACATTGATCAGCATCAGGTTCATCGCCCAGCGACCGAGCCAGTCCTCCTGCGCCGCCGTTTCCCAGCTCGGGATCGTGACCTCGCGGCCGTCCACGCCCCGAACCCGCGGGCGCTCGACTTCGATCTTGCCGCCGTGGAAACCAATCCGTCCCCGCGTTCGGTCCCAACGGTGCGCCCGCCGCGCCGCATCGCGACCGTGGCGCGGTCCGCAGGCCGCCACAACATCCGCCTCCATCATCATGCCGAGCGCCTCGATCCCTGCCGCCAGGCAGAACCGATCGAAGCTCGCCCGCACTTCCGCAAACGCCTCGTCCACAGCCCCGGTCGCCGGCCAACCAGCCGGTGTGATATCTCTCGTCATGGCGTTGCTCTCCTTTGTGGAATCAGCACCCCGAGCCTACCGGCTCAAGGTGGGCAACGCCGACCTCTTCAGAAATTCAACAGAACCCGGGACATCCCCGGCTCGTCCGGTTCAAGCCGTCAATGTCCTAAGATCGACAATTGGACAGCAGTATTTCCGCGTTCGGCGCGAAACGACGAGATCTTTCTTTAGGAAAGAGCTTGCAGAACGTCTTTGGCACGGCGATTGCTGCGACGGTGGGCGTCACATCACAATGGTCTGCACTCCGCCAAGAGTTCAGATCAACCCTGTTCGATTTATCCATGTCCATGGCATGCTGATGCTGCCGCTTCCATGGCGCGCACCCGTCGCGAGGTCTCTCACATGCTCATGTCGCTTGGAGTTCTGGCGATGACTTGGCCACAACGGTGCCAAGGAGGAGGTGCTGCGCGCCACGTTCCAGGTGAGAGGTGCCGCGAGCCATTCGTGGCAGATCGAGCTGGCGAGCGTCAATCTACAGCTGAAGCGGGGCGATCCGACGCCAGCAGTGGGTGCGGACCTAGTTTTCTCAGGAGCTGACGGCGATGGAAGGATGTCAGTGTTGGCTTAGATAGGCAATTAGCTGATGCGCTGGCGTATCTCTAGTCATGTTCAGAGTTGGTGGCCAAGCGGTCGGGCGTATCACATGCCGCCAAGTTTAATCGCTAGTCGTCGCAGATCCTGTGCGGATTGTGGGGGCTTGGCCGGTCAATCGACCTGCCGTTGAAGTGGGGTGCCACGCTAGTGGCAGAGATAAGGCTTTATCATGGATGTGAAGCGCGATCGTCATGACCCAGAGCTATCGCCAAATTTTGGTGACGGCCGGGCCGGTCAGGCGGCGGCGGTTTTGGGCTCACGGTCAGCCGTGCTTGGCGATGACCTCAATCCCGTCGTTGAATGTCACACCGAGCACGAGTTTTGGCAACTGGTTGTGACCATCGAGTCGACGCCAACTTTTCTGCGCGGCCTCGGCCAGTTTGAAGACCATCGCGAGCGCCGTCCTGTTGGACAGGCAACCCTTCGATCGGATCGTGCGGTGGCGCACGGTGGCGAAGGTGCTTTCAATGGGATTGGTCGTCCGCAGGTGTTTCCAGTGCTCGGCGGGGAAGTCGTAGAAAGCCAGCAGCGTGTCCCGATCCTTGCCGAGGCAGTCGGCCGCCTTTTCGTATTTGGGTGTGTAGCTCTCGATGAAGGCGTCGAATGCCAGCTCGGCGGTGGCCTTGGACTCCGCCATCCAAATCTCCTGCAGCGCGCGTTTGGCTTTCGGCTGCTGGCTCTTTGGCAGCTTGGCGAGCACGTTGGTGGTCTTGTGCACCCAGCAGCGCTGCTCGCGCGTTGTCGGCCAGACCTCACCGGCGGCCTTCCAGAACCCGAGCGCGCCGTCGGCAATGACGAGCCGCGGCGACACGTCGAGCCCACGCCGCTTCAGATCGAGCAGCAGATCGCGCCAATCGTGCGCGCTCTCGCGGGCGCCATCGGTGAAGCCGACCAGTTCCTTGCGGCCTTCCGGCGTCGCGCCGATCAGCACCAGGATGCACTGCTTCTCGTCCTCGAGGCGAGCTTCGAGATGGATGCCATCGGCCCAGATGTAGACATAGCGCCTGGCCGAAAGATCGCGCTTTTGCCACGCGGCGTACTCGTCGAGCCAGCCGTCCTTCAGGCGACCAACGGCGGATGCCGACAACCCGGCAGCATCCTTGCCGAGCAGCGCCGCCAGCGCCTCGGAGAAGTCGCCGGTCGAGATCCCCTTCAAATAGAGGATCGGCAGCAGCGTCTCGATCGACTTCGACCGCCGCATGTAGGGCGGCACGACCGATGGCGAGAACCGGATACGGTCGGGATCGGCGGCGGCCTCGCGATCGCGCACACGCGGCTGGCGGACGGAGACTGGACCGATCCCGGTCATCACCTCGCGCTCCGGCAGGTGACCGTGGCGGACCACACGCTGCTGGCCGTCCTCGGTCTTCACATCGGCATGCTTGCCGAGAAAGTCCGCGACCTCGGCCTCGACCGCCTGCGCCAACAGAGCGCGGGCCCCGTTACGCAAGATTTCGGTGAGTTGGTCGTCGAACACTCCTGGCTGAATCAGCTTGGTGACGTTATCGTTGGACACGGCATATCGCTCCTTCGGTGGAGAAGTGGAGGCGTCAAGCACCCCCACGATATGCCGCCTTCCCGATTCCCGCCGTCACCAACTTTCAGCGATAGCTCCATGACCCATGTGGGTTGGCATTGTTGAGCAGCGAAGCAGGCGATTTGGATGAGCAGAGACCCCTAGTGTCACCAATCGGTTCTACGGTCTTTGTTGGTGGCGGTACGTTAGCCATTGGGTGCGCTCAGCTAGCAATGGAGATGGGGCACGTCATCCGCGTGGCGCTGTGTGTCGACGCCATATTCCGCGATTGGGCTGCTCGCGCTAATATCTTGTGTGTCGCGAGCGTTGAAGAGCTCTCGATAGTGCTCAACACCGAGTCAGTGGAGTGGGTGTTTTCCGTCGCCAACCCATTCGTATTGCCACCGGATGTGATGAGTCTCGTACGACGAGGCGCTTTCAACTATCATGACGGTCCATTACCGCGGTATGCTGGAGTTCATGCGACGTCTTGGGCGCTGCTGGCCCAAGAGACCGAATATGCCATCACGTGGCATCGTATCGATGATGGTGTTGATACGGGGGACCTGGTTGTTCAGCGCCAAGTCTTGATTGCGCCCATCGACACGGCGTTAACTCTGAACCTCAAATGTTATGAGGCTGCAGTCGAGAGCTTCCGCGAGCTTTTAACCGGTCTAGCGAATGGGGCGTTAAGTAGCTGGCCGCAGGCGCTGGCGGACAGAAGTTACTTTCCGAGACGTCGACGTCCAGATGCGGCAGGCTGTCTGCGATGGGGTCGCTCCGCGCAAGATCTGTCAGCGACGACACGCGCCTTAGATTTCGGGCTGTATCATTTCAATCCGTTATGTCTGTCTAAGGCTCTTGTGGGCGATGACGTTGTCGCAGTCAGGTGCTTGGAGGTGTCGTCTGGCCGCTCGGGCTTTTCAGCGGGCTCCCTGGTTGAAGTCGACCCCGGCCATTGGCGGGTGGCGACGGGTACAAATGACGTTTATGTCTTCTTTGGCAGTTTAGGTGCTGAAGTTTTGGACGCGCAGACACTCGCGCGGCGCTGCGATCTTTATGTAGGCGATCGCCTCCCGATCTTGAGCGATGACGAGGCGCGGAGCATAACCGTTGCGCACGAAATGCTGGCGCCTCGGGAGGATTTTTGGCGACAGCGGCTTCAGCAGTTCAAAATGTCGCAGCTTCCTTTTCTGTCGTCTTCAGAGGCTATGGCTTCGCCCAGATGGCAGTCGAGTTCCCGACTCATTCCAATTGCTTTGGCCGAGTTGTCGGCAGTTGATCGCACTGAACACTTGCTGAGTGCTTGGCTGATATATCTCGCCCGCATCACTGGTGAATCAGAGCTTCAATTGGGATGGACTCCCGCGCCGAGCGGATCGCGAGCCGGGTTGAAATCGTCGATGGAGATGCTTGTTGCCTCTGTCGTGCCCATGCAAGTTACCATTGATCTTGATCGTGATTTTGCAGAGGTGCACAGGGCAATCGCCTTCGAATGCGCTCAGCTGAGGGAGAACGATAGCTTTGCGCGGGATCTTATCGTGCGCTGCCCGACGTTGCGGGGTATGGGGGCGCTACGGTCGCGCCGACCTTGGCCGATGGGCGTTACTGTTACGGAAAACAGCTGTTGCGCTGCGGATGATCTAGCTTCGAGCCCGACTTCTGAAACGGTCCTATCCGGCGATCTCTTGACGTTTGAGGTTTGCGCTCTGGATGGCAGCTTCCGATGGCACTTTGATGCAGGTCGCTTGGCTCCAAGGCAGGTCGACCGCCTGACGGAGCATTTGCAAAATTTGTTGTTTGCTGTGATGGCCGATGCGCAACAAGCGGTGGGGCGGATTGATCTGCTGTCGACTGCTGAGCGCGCGTATCTGTTGGAGGAGCTGAACCGGACGGCGGCGCCGTATCCTGAGCAGCAGTGCATCCATGAGCTGTTCGAGGAGCAGGTGCGCAAGGCGCCGGAGGCGGTGGCGGTGGTCTTCGAGGACGAGCGCCTGAGCTACGGCGAGCTCAATGCGCGGGCCAACCGGCTGGCGCATCACCTGATCGGGCTCGGGGTCAGGCCGGACCAGCCGGTGGCGATCTGCCTGGAACGCAGCCCGGCGATGGTGGTGGGGCTGTTGGCGATCCTCAAGGCGGGTGGCGCCTACCTGCCGCTGGATCCGGCCTATCCGTCGGCGCGGCTGCGCCAGGTGCTCGACGATGCCGCGCCGCAGCTGCTGCTGGCCGATGCGGCGGGACGATCGGCGCTTGGCTGCGATGCGCTGGGGGATGTGACGGTGGTCGATCTCGAGACGGCGACACCGGCCTGGGCCGAGCTGCCGGCCTCGAACCCCGACCCGCGTGCCCTCGGCCTGAGCTCACGCCATCTCGCCTATGTGATCTACACCTCAGGCTCAACAGGCACCCCAAAGGGCGTCATGGTCGAGCATCGGGGATTGGTCAATCTTGTAGCATGGCATGTGCAAACGTTTTGTCCGCAACCAGAAACCAGCTGTGCACTCACAGCTGGAATGGCATTCGATGCCAGCACTTGGGAGCTATGGTCTGCGTTGTACAACCGCAGCACATTGCTGCTCCCGCCCAGAGCACCGGCCGGAGATTCTCTACTTCTGCTGAAGTGGTGGCGTGATCAATCGCTGGGAGTTGGCTTTTTGATCACGCCGCTGGCCACGATCGTGTTGGAAGATAAGCTGGTAAATTCCACATTGAAGTACTTGCTTATTGGCGGTGATCGTCTCCAACGTGTGCCTGCGCCTCTACCAGCGGGTCTAAAGCTAATAAACAACTATGGGCCTACGGAAGCTACGGTCGTAGCGACCTCGGGACGGCTCTTCGTCGAAGACGTAGTGCCGCATATCGGCCGTCCGATTGCCAACACGCGAGTGTATCTGCTGGACGGTCATGGTGCGCCGGTTCCGTTTGGGGCGGTGGGGGAGCTTTACATTGGCGGGGCGGGAGTTGCGCGGGGCTATCTGAACCGGCCCGCGCTGACGGCGGAGCGGTTCATCGCCAGCCCCTTTGTGGAGGGCGACCGGCTGTACCGGACCGGGGATCTTGCGCGGTACTTGCCGGACGGCAATCTGGAGTTCCTGGGCCGCAACGACGAGCAGGTGAAGATCCGCGGCTTCCGGATCGAGCCCGGGGAGATTGCGGCGCGGCTTTGCGAGCACCCGTTGGTGCGCGAGGCGGTGGTGGTGGCGCAACAGGATGGCGCCGGCGACAAGCATCTTGTGGCCTATCTGGTGTGCGCGCCCGAGGCCGGCTCGGACGAGGAAGATGGAAGCACGTTGGCCGGCGCCTTGCGCGCGCATGTGAGTGCGCGGCTGCCGGACTACATGGTGCCCTCGGCGTTCGTGCGGCTATCGGGGCTGCCGCTGACGGTGAACGGCAAGCTCGATCGCAAGGCGCTGCCGGCGCCGGAAGATGATGCGTATGCGCGTCGGACGTACGAGCCGCCGCGGGGCGAGATCGAGACGGCGCTGGCCGAGATCTGGGCCGAGCTTCTGGGGCTCGAGCGGGTCGGGCGCCACGACCACTTCTTCGAACTGGGCGGCCACTCGCTGCTGGCGGTACAACTGATGGAGCGTCTGCGGCGGCTGTCGCTGGGGGTGGAGGTGCGCACCCTGTTCGCCAGGCCGGTGCTGGCCGATCTGGCCGCAAGCCTTGGGTGTCATCACGAGGTGGCGGTCCCGGCCAACCTGATCACGGCAGAGAGCAGCTCGATTACGCCGCAGATGCTGCCACTGATCGAGTTGGCGCAGGAAGAGATCGACCGGATCGTCGCCACGGTGCCCGGTGGCATCGGCAACATCCAGGACATTTATGCGTTGTCGCCGCTGCAGGACGGCATCCTGTTCCATCATCTGTTGGCGACGAAGGGCGATCCGTATCTGCTGGTCTCGCAGATGGCGTTTGCCGAGCGTGGGCTGCTGGATCGCTATCTCGCCGCGGTTCAGCGGCTGGTGGATCGGCACGACATTCTGCGTACGTCGTATGTCTGGGAGGGCCTGTCGCGCCCGGCCCAGGTGGTGTGGCGGAAGGCGCCGCTGGATGTGACCGAGGTTGAGCTGGGCTCTGGCGGTCCTGGCCACGCGCAGCTCAGGAGACGGTTTGATCCGCGCCGGCACCGCATCGATCTTGGCCGGGCGCCGCTGTTGCGGTTTGTGATTGCGCGCGAGCCCGACAGCGCGCGCTGGCTGCTTTTGGAGCTGCAGCATCATCTGATCGGGGATCATACCACGTTGGAGGTGATGCATGCCGAGGTCCGGGCTGTGCTGGAGGGACGTGAGCGTGAGCTGGCAGTCCCGCAGCCGTTCCGCAACCTGGTGGCGCAGGCGCATCTCGGCGGGGACGCCAAAGCGCATGAAGAGTTCTTTCGGACGATGCTGGCGGACATCGATGAGCCGACCACGCCGTTCGGCTTAAGCGAGGTGCGCGGCGACGGCGGCGGGGTTAATGAAGCGCATCGGATGCTGCCGCAGGCGCTGCACACGCGGCTGCGCAGCCAGGCGCGGCGGCTTGGGGTGAGCCTGGCGAGCCTATGCCATCTGGCCTGGGGGCAGGTGGTGGCGCGCAGCAGCGGCCGCGAGCAGGTGGTGTTCGGCACGTTGCTGTTCGGCCGCATGCATGGGGGCGTTGGTAGCGACCGTACCATGGGCCTGTTCATCAACACCCTGCCGCTGCGGCTTGATCTTGATGGGACCGGGGTCGAGGCGAGCGTGCGGACCACGCACGCCCGGCTGGCCGAGCTCTTGGCGCACGAGCATGCCTCGCTGGCGCTGGCGCAACGCTGCAGCGGCGTTGCGGCGCCGGCGCCGCTGTTCAGCGCGCTGTTGAACTACCGCCACAACACGCCGGCGGCAATCTCCGGCGCCGGACCGGATGATGAGCTGTCCGGCGTGGAATGGCTGGGCGGGGAGGAACGCACCAACTATCCGCTGACCTTGGCGGTGGAGGATTTTGGCGAGGCGCTCGGGCTGACGGCGCAGGTGGTGGAGGGCATCTCTGCGGAGCGGGTCTGCGGCTACATGCAGCGGGCGCTCGAGCAACTGGCCGAGGCGCTGGCGCATGCGCCGAACACGCCGGTCCGCGAACTGGATATCCTGCCACCTGCTGAGCGCGCGTATCTGTTGGAGGAGCTGAACCGGACGGCGGCGCCGTATCCTGAGCAGCAGTGCATCCATGAGCTGTTCGAGGAGCAGGTGCGCAAGGCGCCGGAGGCGGTGGCGGTGGTCTTCGAGGACGAGCGCCTGAGCTACGGCGAGCTCAATGCGCGGGCCAACCGGCTGGCGCATCACCTGATCGGGCTCGGGGTCAGGCCGGACCAGCCGGTGGCGATCTGCCTGGAACGCAGCCCGGCGATGGTGGTGGGGCTGTTGGCGATCCTCAAGGCGGGTGGCGCCTACCTGCCGCTGGATCCGGCCTATCCGTCGGCGCGGCTGCGCCAGGTGCTCGACGATGCCGCGCCGCAGCTGCTGCTGGCCGATGCGGCGGGACGATCGGCGCTTGGCTGCGATGCGCTGGGGGGTGTGACGGTGGTCGATCTCGAGACGGCGACACCGGCCTGGGCCGAGCTGCCGGCCTCGAACCCCGACCCGCGTGCCCTCGGCCTGAGCTCACGCCATCTCGCCTATGTGATCTACACCTCAGGCTCAACAGGCACCCCAAAGGGCGTCATGGTCGAGCATGCCCAGATAGTTCGTTTATTCGAGGCTACCGAAAGCTGGTATGGCTTCAACGAACACGACGTATGGTGCCTGTTCCATTCCTTCTCGTTCGACTTCTCAGTTTGGGAGTTGTGGGGCGCACTGCGCTATGGTGGGCGTTTGGTTCTCGTGCCGAGCCATATGGTTCGCTCTGCTTCTGACTTCCATGATCTCATCTGCAAATCCGGCGTCACAGTTCTGAACCAGACCCCCTCGGCCTTTAAAGCTCTCATGGAGGTGAAGTCTCAGAGCAGTGTTCGAAGCCGCATTCGATATGTGGTTTTTGGTGGGGAGGCTCTGGAGCCACCGATTCTGCAGCCGTGGTATGCAAGGCATTCCGATTGCGCCCCCAAACTGATCAACATGTACGGGATTACGGAAACGACCGTGCATGTCACCTATCGGCCGCTTGATCAGTCTGACACTTCCAACTCGGGTAGTCCGATTGGAGGGCGCATCCCCGATCTTCGGTTGTACGTGTTGGATCGATTTGGCCAGCCGGTTCCGTTTGGGGCGGTGGGGGAGCTTTACATTGGCGGGGCGGGGGTTGCGCGGGGCTATCTGAACCGGCCCGCGCTGACGGCGGAGCGGTTCATCGCCAGCCCCTTTGTGGAGGGCGACCGGCTGTACCGGACCGGGGATCTTGCGCGGTACTTGCCGGACGGCAATCTGGAGTTCCTGGGCCGCAACGACGAGCAGGTGAAGATCCGCGGCTTCCGGATCGAGCCCGGGGAGATTGCGGCGCGGCTTTGCGAGCACCCGTTGGTGCGCGAGGCGGTGGTGGTGGCGCAACAGGATGGCGCCGGCGACAAGCATCTTGTGGCCTATGTGGTTGCGGCGGCGGAGCATGCGGCCGAAGCTGCGGAAGTTGATCTTGCCGGCACCTTGCGGGCGCATGTCAGTGTGCGCTTGCCGGAGCACATGGTGCCGGCTGCGTTTGTGCGGCTCGCGGTGCTGCCCGTGACGCCGAACGGCAAGCTGGATCGCAAGGCGCTGCCGGCGCCGGAAGATGATGCGTATGCGCGTCGGACGTACGAGCCGCCGCGGGGCGAGATCGAGACGGCGCTGGCCGAGATCTGGGCCGAGCTTCTGGGGCTCGAGCGGGTCGGGCGCCACGACCACTTCTTCGAACTGGGCGGCCACTCGCTGCTGGCGGTACGGTTGCTGAGCCGGCTGTCGCAGGCTGTGGGTGTAGCGCTGCCGCTGACGATGCTGTTTGGCAAACCAGTGCTGGCCGATCTGGCGGAGAGCATTGCCGAGGTGTTGGGTCGGACCGGTCCACAAGACCTGCCGGCCGTAGCGGCTGTGTCTCGCGAAGCGCCCCTTGTGCTGTCGTTTGCGCAACAGCGGCTGTGGTTTTTGGCGCAGCTGGATGCGGGCAGCACGACCTATCACATTCCGCTAGCGTGGCGGCTACGCGGCGTGCTCGACCGCACCGCCTGGCAGCGCAGCCTTGACCGTTTGTTGGCACGTCATGAGGCGCTGCGGAGCATCTTTGTCACCTCGGAGGGCAAGCCCTGGGTTGAGGTGCTGCCGCCGGAGGCGCCGCTGCCGGTGCTGGAGCATGATCTGCGGGACAGGCCAGACGCAGAGGCCGCGTTGTCGGAGCTGTGCAAGGAGGAGGCGCGCACGGCGTTCGATCTGGTGCGCGGCCCGCTGATCCGCGGTCGGTTGATCCGCACCTCCGATGAGGAGCATGTGTTCCTGCTGACGCAGCATCATATTATCTCGGACGGCTGGTCGCTGGGCGTCTTGGTGCGTGAACTCAATCAGCTGTACCGGGCGTTCGTGGCCGGAGAAGACGATCCGCTGCCGCCGCTTGCGATCCAGTATCCGGACTATGCTGCCTGGCAGCGGCGGTGGCTGTCGGGGGAGCGGCTGCAGAGCCAGGCGCAGTATTGGCGCAACACCCTGGCTGGCGCGCCGGCCCGTCTTGCCTTGCCAACGGACCGGCCGCGGCCGGCCCAGCAGTCGTTTGCCGGGGCCCGTGTGCCTGTCATCATCGATGCGGATCTGACACGAGATTTAAAGCGGCTGAGCCGGCAGCGTGGCACGACGTTGTTCATGACGGTGTTGGCGGCGTGGGCCGCGGTGCTGTCGCGCCTGTCGGGGCAGGACGATCTTGTGATTGGGGTGCCGAGCGCCAATCGAGCCCGGTGCGAGATCGAAGAGTTGATCGGCTTCTTCGTGAACACCCTGGCGCTTCGGCTTGACCTGTCTGGCGCGCCGAGCGTGGCGGAGCTGTTGGAACGGACGCGGCGTGTGGCCTTGGGAGCGCAGGAGCATCAGGACCTGCCGTTTGAGCAGGTGGTGGATATCGTGCAGCCGCCGCGGCATCTTGATCACACGCCGTTGTTCCAGGTGATGCTGGCTTGGGAGAATAACGCCACTCAGTCCTTCGATCTTCCCGGGCTGATGGTGCAGGCGGCGGCGGATGGGTACGATCAGGTCAAGTTTGATCTGGAGCTGAACCTGGGTGAGCATGGCGAGGTCATCGCCGGAACGCTGGGCTATGCTACGGCGCTATTCGATCAAGTGACCATTGAGCGGCAGCGTGGTTATCTGCTGGCGCTGCTGCGGGCGATGGCTGCCGATGCGCAACAAGCGGTGGGGCGGATTGATCTGCTGTCGACTGCTGAGCGCGCGTATCTGTTGGAGGAGCTGAACCGGACGGCGGCGCCGTATCCTGAGCAGCAGTGCATCCATGAGCTGTTCGAGGAGCAGGTGCGCAAGGCGCCGGAGGCGGTGGCGGTGGTCTTCGAGGACGAGCGCCTGAGCTACGGCGAGCTCAATGCGCGGGCCAACCGGCTGGCGCATCACCTGATCGGGCTCGGGGTCAGGCCGGACCAGCCGGTGGCGATCTGCCTGGAACGCAGCCCGGCGATGGTGGTGGGGCTGTTGGCGATCCTCAAGGCGGGTGGCGCCTACCTGCCGCTGGATCCGGCCTATCCGTCGGCGCGGCTGCGCCAGGTGCTCGACGATGCCGCGCCGCAGCTGCTGCTGGCCGATGCGGCGGGACGATCGGCGCTTGGCTGCGATGCGCTGGGGGATGTGACGGTGGTCGATCTCGAGACGGCGACACCGGCCTGGGCCGAGCTGCCGGCCTCGAACCCCGACCCGCGTGCCCTCGGCCTGAGCTCACGCCATCTCGCCTATGTGATCTACACCTCAGGCTCAACAGGCACCCCAAAGGGCGTCATGGTCGAGCATCGGGGATTGGTCAATCTGGGGTTGGCTCAGATCGTGCTTTTTGGCGTTTGTTCGAACAGCCGAGTGGTGCAGTTCGCCTCCTTTGGTTTTGATGCCAGTGCGTGGGAAATTGTCATGGCATTTGGCTCAGGAGCCGCATTGCATTTGCTTGCGGATGAGCTCCGTCAATCGACTAAAGAGCTATCGGATTATCTGCGAAACGAAGCCATCACGCATGCGACGTTGCCTCCAGCATTGCTTCAGGGAAGCCAGAATCTGGAATATTTGGCGCCGCAACTTCTCATTCTTGCTGGAGAGCTCCCGAGGGCCGAACTTATCCGAGGCCTGCCTGCAGCATCTATTGTGAACGCCTATGGACCTACCGAAGCAACAGTCTGCGCGACGACCTGGAGTTGCCCGGATGATTTTGATGGCGCAGCTGTCCCGATCGGCCGTCCGATTGCCAACACGCGAGTGTATCTGCTGGACGGTCATGGTGCGCCGGTTCCGTTTGGGGCGGTGGGGGAGCTTTACATTGGCGGGGCGGGAGTTGCGCGGGGCTATCTGAACCGGCCCGCGCTGACGGCGGAGCGGTTCATCGCCAGCCCCTTTGTGGAGGGCGACCGGCTGTACCGGACCGGGGATCTTGCGCGGTACTTGCCGGACGGCAATCTGGAGTTCCTGGGCCGCAACGACGAGCAGGTGAAGATCCGCGGCTTCCGGATCGAGCCCGGGGAGATTGCGGCGCGGCTTTGCGAGCACCCGTTGGTGCGCGAGGCGGTGGTGGTGGCGCAACAGGATGGCGCCGGCGACAAGCATCTTGTGGCCTATCTGGTGTGCGCGCCCGAGGCCGGCTCGGACGAGGAAGATGGAAGCACGTTGGCCGGCGCCTTGCGCGCGCATGTGAGTGCGCGGCTGCCGGACTACATGGTGCCCTCGGCGTTCGTGCGGCTATCGGGGCTGCCGCTGACGGTGAACGGCAAGCTCGATCGCAAGGCGCTGCCGGCGCCGGAAGATGATGCGTATGCGCGTCGGACGTACGAGCCGCCGCGGGGCGAGATCGAGACGGCGCTGGCCGAGATCTGGGCCGAGCTTCTGGGGCTCGAGCGGGTCGGGCGCCACGACAATTTCTTCGAACTGGGCGGCCACTCGCTGCTGGCGGTACAACTGATGGAGCGTCTGCGGCGGCTGTCGCTGGGGGTGGAGGTGCGCACCCTGTTCGCCAGGCCGGTGCTGGCCGATCTGGCCGCAAGCCTTGGGTGTCATCACGAGGTGGCGGTCCCGGCCAACCTGATCACGGCAGAGAGCAGCTCGATTACGCCGCAGATGCTGCCACTGATCGAGTTGGCGCAGGAAGAGATCGACCGGATCGTCGCCACGGTGCCCGGTGGCATCGGCAACATCCAGGACATTTATGCGTTGTCGCCGCTGCAGGACGGCATCCTGTTCCATCATCTGTTGGCGACGAAGGGCGATCCGTATCTGCTGGTCTCGCAGATGGCGTTTGCCGAGCGTGGGCTGCTGGATCGCTATCTCGCCGCGGTTCAGCGGCTGGTGGATCGGCACGACATTCTGCGTACGTCGTATGTCTGGGAGGGCCTGTCGCGCCCGGCCCAGGTGGTGTGGCGGAAGGCGCCGCTGGATGTGACCGAGGTTGAGCTGGGCTCTGGCGGTCCTGGCCACGCGCAGCTCAGGAGACGGTTTGATCCGCGCCGGCACCGCATCGATCTTGGCCGGGCGCCGCTGTTGCGGTTTGTGATTGCGCGCGAGCCCGACAGCGCGCGCTGGCTGCTTTTGGAGCTGCAGCATCATCTGATCGGGGATCATACCACGTTGGAGGTGATGCATGCCGAGGTCCGGGCTGTGCTGGAGGGACGTGAGCGTGAGCTGGCAGTCCCGCAGCCGTTCCGCAACCTGGTGGCGCAGGCGCATCTCGGCGGGGACGCCAAAGCGCATGAAGAGTTCTTTCGGACGATGCTGGCGGACATCGATGAGCCGACCACGCCGTTCGGCTTAAGCGAGGTGCGCGGCGACGGCGGCGGGGTTAATGAAGCGCATCGGATGCTGCCGCAGGCGCTGCACACGCGGCTGCGCAGCCAGGCGCGGCGGCTTGGGGTGAGCCTGGCGAGCCTATGCCATCTGGCCTGGGGGCAGGTGGTGGCGCGCAGCAGCGGCCGCGAGCAGGTGGTGTTCGGCACGTTGCTGTTCGGCCGCATGCATGGGGGCGTTGGTAGCGACCGTACCATGGGCCTGTTCATCAACACCCTGCCGCTGCGGCTTGATCTTGATGGGACCGGGGTCGAGGCGAGCGTGCGGACCACGCACGCCCGGCTGGCCGAGCTCTTGGCGCACGAGCATGCCTCGCTGGCGCTGGCGCAACGCTGCAGCGGCGTTGCGGCGCCGGCGCCGCTGTTCAGCGCGCTGTTGAACTACCGCCACAACACGCCGGCGGCAATCTCCGGCGCCGGACCGGATGATGAGCTGTCCGGCGTGGAATGGCTGGGCGGGGAGGAACGCACCAACTATCCGCTGACCTTGGCGGTGGAGGATTTTGGCGAGGCGCTCGGGCTGACGGCGCAGGTGGTGGAGGGCATCTCTGCGGAGCGGGTCTGCGGCTACATGCAGCGGGCGCTCGAGCAACTGGCCGAGGCGCTGGCGCATGCGCCGAACACGCCGGTCCGCGAACTGGATATCCTGCCACCTGCTGAGCGCGCGTATCTGTTGGAGGAGCTGAACCGGACGGCGGCGCCGTATCCTGAGCAGCAGTGCATCCATGAGCTGTTCGAGGAGCAGGTGCGCAAGGCGCCGGAGGCGGTGGCGGTGGTCTTCGAGGACGAGCGCCTGAGCTACGGCGAGCTCAATGCGCGGGCCAACCGGCTGGCGCATCACCTGATCGGGCTCGGGGTCAGGCCGGACCAGCCGGTGGCGATCTGCCTGGAACGCAGCCCGGCGATGGTGGTGGGGCTGTTGGCGATCCTCAAGGCGGGTGGCGCCTACCTGCCGCTGGATCCGGCCTATCCGTCGGCGCGGCTGCGCCAGGTGCTCGACGATGCCGCGCCGCAGCTGCTGCTGGCCGATGCGGCGGGACGATCGGCGCTTGGCTGCGATGCGCTGGGGGATGTGACGGTGGTCGATCTCGAGACGGCGACACCGGCCTGGGCCGAGCTGCCGGCCTCGAACCCCGACCCGCGTGCCCTCGGCCTGAGCTCACGCCATCTCGCCTATGTGATCTACACCTCAGGCTCAACAGGCACCCCAAAGGGCGTCATGGTCGAGCATCGGGGATTGGTCAATCTTGTAGCATGGCATGTGCAAACGTTTTGTCCGCAACCAGAAACCAGCTGTGCACTCACAGCTGGAATGGCATTCGATGCCAGCACTTGGGAGCTATGGTCTGCGTTGTACAACCGCAGCACATTGCTGCTCCCGCCCAGAGCACCGGCCGGAGATTCTCTACTTCTGCTGAAGTGGTGGCGTGATCAATCGCTGGGAGTTGGCTTTTTGATCACGCCGCTGGCCACGATCGTGTTGGAAGATAAGCTGGTAAATTCCACATTGAAGTACTTGCTTATTGGCGGTGATCGTCTCCAACGTGTGCCTGCGCCTCTACCAGCGGGTCTAAAGCTAATAAACAACTATGGGCCTACGGAAGCTACGGTCGTAGCGACCTCGGGACGGCTCTTCGTCGAAGACGTAGTGCCGCATATCGGCCGTCCGATTGCCAACACGCGAGTGTATCTGCTGGACGGTCATGGTGCGCCGGTTCCGTTTGGGGCGGTGGGGGAGCTTTACATTGGCGGGGCGGGAGTTGCGCGGGGCTATCTGAACCGGCCCGCGCTGACGGCGGAGCGGTTCATCGCCAGCCCCTTTGTGGAGGGCGACCGGCTGTACCGGACCGGGGATCTTGCGCGGTACTTGCCGGACGGCAATCTGGAGTTCCTGGGCCGCAACGACGAGCAGGTGAAGATCCGCGGCTTCCGGATCGAGCCCGGGGAGATTGCGGCGCGGCTTTGCGAGCACCCGTTGGTGCGCGAGGCGGTGGTGGTGGCGCAACAGGATGGCGCCGGCGACAAGCATCTTGTGGCCTATCTGGTGTGCGCGCCCGAGGCCGGCTCGGACGAGGAAGATGGAAGCACGTTGGCCGGCGCCTTGCGCGCGCATGTGAGTGCGCGGCTGCCGGACTACATGGTGCCCTCGGCGTTCGTGCGGCTATCGGGGCTGCCGCTGACGGTGAACGGCAAGCTCGATCGCAAGGCGCTGCCGGCGCCGGAAGATGATGCGTATGCGCGTCGGACGTACGAGCCGCCGCGGGGCGAGATCGAGACGGCGCTGGCCGAGATCTGGGCCGAGCTTCTGGGGCTCGAGCGGGTCGGGCGCCACGACCACTTCTTCGAACTGGGCGGCCACTCGCTGCTGGCGGTACAACTGATGGAGCGTCTGCGGCGGCTGTCGCTGGGGGTGGAGGTGCGCACCCTGTTCGCCAGGCCGGTGCTGGCCGATCTGGCCGCAAGCCTTGGGTGTCATCACGAGGTGGCGGTCCCGGCCAACCTGATCACGGCAGAGAGCAGCTCGATTACGCCGCAGATGCTGCCACTGATCGAGTTGGCGCAGGAAGAGATCGACCGGATCGTCGCCACGGTGCCCGGTGGCATCGGCAACATCCAGGACATTTATGCGTTGTCGCCGCTGCAGGACGGCATCCTGTTCCATCATCTGTTGGCGACGAAGGGCGATCCGTATCTGCTGGTCTCGCAGATGGCGTTTGCCGAGCGTGGGCTGCTGGATCGCTATCTCGCCGCGGTTCAGCGGCTGGTGGATCGGCACGACATTCTGCGTACGTCGTATGTCTGGGAGGGCCTGTCGCGCCCGGCCCAGGTGGTGTGGCGGAAGGCGCCGCTGGATGTGACCGAGGTTGAGCTGGGCTCTGGCGGTCCTGGCCACGCGCAGCTCAGGAGACGGTTTGATCCGCGCCGGCACCGCATCGATCTTGGCCGGGCGCCGCTGTTGCGGTTTGTGATTGCGCGCGAGCCCGACAGCGCGCGCTGGCTGCTTTTGGAGCTGCAGCATCATCTGATCGGGGATCATACCACGTTGGAGGTGATGCATGCCGAGGTCCGGGCTGTGCTGGAGGGACGTGAGCGTGAGCTGGCAGTCCCGCAGCCGTTCCGCAACCTGGTGGCGCAGGCGCATCTCGGCGGGGACGCCAAAGCGCATGAAGAGTTCTTTCGGACGATGCTGGCGGACATCGATGAGCCGACCACGCCGTTCGGCTTAAGCGAGGTGCGCGGCGACGGCGGCGGGGTTAATGAAGCGCATCGGATGCTGCCGCAGGCGCTGCACACGCGGCTGCGCAGCCAGGCGCGGCGGCTTGGGGTGAGCCTGGCGAGCCTATGCCATCTGGCCTGGGGGCAGGTGGTGGCGCGCAGCAGCGGCCGCGAGCAGGTGGTGTTCGGCACGTTGCTGTTCGGCCGCATGCATGGGGGCGTTGGTAGCGACCGTACCATGGGCCTGTTCATCAACACCCTGCCGCTGCGGCTTGATCTTGATGGGACCGGGGTCGAGGCGAGCGTGCGGACCACGCACGCCCGGCTGGCCGAGCTCTTGGCGCACGAGCATGCCTCGCTGGCGCTGGCGCAACGCTGCAGCGGCGTTGCGGCGCCGGCGCCGCTGTTCAGCGCGCTGTTGAACTACCGCCACAACACGCCGGCGGCAATCTCCGGCGCCGGACCGGATGATGAGCTGTCCGGCGTGGAATGGCTGGGCGGGGAGGAACGCACCAACTATCCGCTGACCTTGGCGGTGGAGGATTTTGGCGAGGCGCTCGGGCTGACGGCGCAGGTGGTGGAGGGCATCTCTGCGGAGCGGGTCTGCGGCTACATGCAGCGGGCGCTCGAGCAACTGGCCGAGGCGCTGGCGCATGCGCCGAACACGCCGGTCCGCGAACTGGATATCCTGCCACCTGCTGAGCGCGCGTATCTGTTGGAGGAGCTGAACCGGACGGCGGCGCCGTATCCTGAGCAGCAGTGCATCCATGAGCTGTTCGAGGAGCAGGTGCGCAAGGCGCCGGAGGCGGTGGCGGTGGTCTTCGAGGACGAGCGCCTGAGCTACGGCGAGCTCAATGCGCGGGCCAACCGGCTGGCGCATCACCTGATCGGGCTCGGGGTCAGGCCGGACCAGCCGGTGGCGATCTGCCTGGAACGCAGCCCGGCGATGGTGGTGGGGCTGTTGGCGATCCTCAAGGCGGGTGGCGCCTACCTGCCGCTGGATCCGGCCTATCCGTCGGCGCGGCTGCGCCAGGTGCTCGACGATGCCGCGCCGCAGCTGCTGCTGGCCGATGCGGCGGGACGATCGGCGCTTGGCTGCGATGCGCTGGGGGATGTGACGGTGGTCGATCTCGAGACGGCGACACCGGCCTGGGCCGAGCTGCCGGCCTCGAACCCCGACCCGCGTGCCCTCGGCCTGAGCTCACGCCATCTCGCCTATGTGATCTACACCTCAGGCTCAACAGGCACCCCAAAGGGCGTCGAAATGTCTCACTGCTCGCTTTTGAATTTGCTCTCGTGCTCGCCGGAAAGTGGTTCGCCAAAACGACGCACCCTTCAGTTTACAACCCTGAACTTCGACGTGGCGTTGCAGGAATTGTTCAGTTGCTGGAGAGACGGTGGCGTGCTCGCGCTCGTGCGGGAAGAGACCCGTGCGGACGTCTCCGCCTTACTGGAGCTTGTGCGGGGTGAGGAAATCGAGCGGCTTTTCCTTCCATTTGTCGCGCTTGACCATTTTGCGGAAGTTTGGGCCTCGCAGCGAGTGCTGTTCCCCTCCTTAAGCGAGATCTATACGGCGGGTGAGCAATTGCGGGCCACCCCAGTGCTCAGGTCGTTGTTTGAAGCACACCCAAGCGCGAGGTTGATGAATCAGTATGGGCCGGCAGAAACCCACGTAGTCACGGAACACCGTCTTCCTGCTGACCCATCATGCTGGCCGCAATTGCCTCCGATCGGCCGTCCGATTGCGAACACGCGAGTGTATCTGCTGGACGGTCATGATGCGCCGGTTCCGTTTGGGGCGGTGGGGGAGCTTTACATTGGCGGGGCGGGGGTTGCGCGGGGCTATCTGAACCGGCCCGCGCTGACGGCGGAGCGGTTCATCGCCAGCCCCTTTGTGGAGGGCGACCGGCTGTACCGGACCGGGGATCTTGCGCGGTACTTGCCGGACGGCAATCTGGAGTTCCTGGGCCGCAACGACGAGCAGGTGAAGATCCGCGGCTTCCGGATCGAGCCCGGGGAGATTGCGGCGCGGCTTTGCGAGCACCCGTTGGTGCGCGAGGCGGTGGTGGTGGCGCAACAGGATGGCGCCGGCGACAAGCATCTTGTGGCCTATGTGGTTGCGGCGGCGGAGCATGCGGCCGAAGCTGCGGAAGTTGATCTTGCCGGCACCTTGCGGGCGCATGTCAGTGTGCGCTTGCCGGAGCACATGGTGCCGGCTGCGTTTGTGCGGCTCGCGGTGCTGCCCGTGACGCCGAACGGCAAGCTGGATCGCAAGGCGCTGCCGGCGCCGGAAGATGATGCGTATGCGCGTCGGACGTACGAGCCGCCGCGGGGCGAGATCGAGACGGCGCTGGCCGAGATCTGGGCCGAGCTTCTGGGGCTCGAGCGGGTCGGGCGCCACGACCACTTCTTCGAACTGGGCGGCCACTCGCTGCTGGCGGTACGGTTGCTGAGCCGGCTGTCGCAGGCTGTGGGTGTAGCGCTGCCGCTGACGATGCTGTTTGGCAAACCAGTGCTGGCCGATCTGGCGGAGAGCATTGCCGAGGTGTTGGGTCGGACCGGTCCACAAGACCTGCCGGCCGTAGCGGCTGTGTCTCGCGAAGCGCCCCTTGTGCTGTCGTTTGCGCAACAGCGGCTGTGGTTTTTGGCGCAGCTGGATGCGGGCAGCACGACCTATCACATTCCGCTAGCGTGGCGGCTACGCGGCGTGCTCGACCGCACCGCCTGGCAGCGCAGCCTTGACCGTTTGTTGGCACGTCATGAGGCGCTGCGGAGCATCTTTGTCACCTCGGAGGGCAAGCCCTGGGTTGAGGTGCTGCCGCCGGAGGCGCCGCTGCCGGTGCTGGAGCATGATCTGCGGGACAGGCCAGACGCAGAGGCCGCGTTGTCGGAGCTGTGCAAGGAGGAGGCGCGCACGGCGTTCGATCTGGTGCGCGGCCCGCTGATCCGCGGTCGGTTGATCCGCACCTCCGATGAGGAGCATGTGTTCCTGCTGACGCAGCATCATATTATCTCGGACGGCTGGTCGCTGGGCGTCTTGGTGCGTGAACTCAATCAGCTGTACCGGGCGTTCGTGGCCGGAGAAGACGATCCGCTGCCGCCGCTTGCGATCCAGTATCCGGACTATGCTGCCTGGCAGCGGCGGTGGCTGTCGGGGGAGCGGCTGCAGAGCCAGGCGCAGTATTGGCGCAACACCCTGGCTGGCGCGCCGGCCCGTCTTGCCTTGCCAACGGACCGGCCGCGGCCGGCCCAGCAGTCGTTTGCCGGGGCCCGTGTGCCTGTCATCATCGATGCGGATCTGACACGAGATTTAAAGCGGCTGAGCCGGCAGCGTGGCACGACGTTGTTCATGACGGTGTTGGCGGCGTGGGCCGCGGTGCTGTCGCGCCTGTCGGGGCAGGACGATCTTGTGATTGGGGTGCCGAGCGCCAATCGAGCCCGGTGCGAGATCGAAGAGTTGATCGGCTTCTTCGTGAACACCCTGGCGCTTCGGCTTGACCTGTCTGGCGCGCCGAGCGTGGCGGAGCTGTTGGAACGGACGCGGCGTGTGGCCTTGGGAGCGCAGGAGCATCAGGACCTGCCGTTTGAGCAGGTGGTGGATATCGTGCAGCCGCCGCGGCATCTTGATCACACGCCGTTGTTCCAGGTGATGCTGGCTTGGGAGAATAACGCCACTCAGTCCTTCGATCTTCCCGGGCTGATGGTGCAGGCGGCGGCGGATGGGTACGATCAGGTCAAGTTTGATCTGGAGCTGAACCTGGGTGAGCATGGCGAGGTCATCGCCGGAACGCTGGGCTATGCTACGGCGCTATTCGATCAAGTGACCATTGAGCGGCAGCGTGGTTATCTGCTGGCGCTGCTGCGGGCGATGGCTGCCGATGCGCAACAAGCGGTGGGGCGGATTGATCTGCTGTCGACTGCTGAGCGCGCGTATCTGTTGGAGGAGCTGAACCGGACGGCGGCGCCGTATCCTGAGCAGCAGTGCATCCATGAGCTGTTCGAGGAGCAGGTGCGCAAGGCGCCGGAGGCGGTGGCGGTGGTCTTCGAGGACGAGCGCCTGAGCTACGGCGAGCTCAATGCGCGGGCCAACCGGCTGGCGCATCACCTGATCGGGCTCGGGGTCAGGCCGGACCAGCCGGTGGCGATCTGCCTGGAACGCAGCCCGGCGATGGTGGTGGGGCTGTTGGCGATCCTCAAGGCGGGTGGCGCCTACCTGCCGCTGGATCCGGCCTATCCGTCGGCGCGGCTGCGCCAGGTGCTCGACGATGCCGCGCCGCAGCTGCTGCTGGCCGATGCGGCGGGACGATCGGCGCTTGGCTGCGATGCGCTGGGGGATGTGACGGTGGTCGATCTCGAGACGGCGACACCGGCCTGGGCCGAGCTGCCGGCCTCGAACCCCGACCCGCGTGCCCTCGGCCTGAGCTCACGCCATCTCGCCTATGTGATCTACACCTCAGGCTCAACAGGCACCCCAAAGGGCGTCATGGTCGAGCATCGGGGATTGGTCAATCTTGTAGCATGGCATGTGCAAACGTTTTGTCCGCAACCAGAAACCAGCTGTGCACTCACAGCTGGAATGGCATTCGATGCCAGCACTTGGGAGCTATGGTCTGCGTTGTACAACCGCAGCACATTGCTGCTCCCGCCCAGAGCACCGGCCGGAGATTCTCTACTTCTGCTGAAGTGGTGGCGTGATCAATCGCTGGGAGTTGGCTTTTTGATCACGCCGCTGGCCACGATCGTGTTGGAAGATAAGCTGGTAAATTCCACATTGAAGTACTTGCTTATTGGCGGTGATCGTCTCCAACGTGTGCCTGCGCCTCTACCAGCGGGTCTAAAGCTAATAAACAACTATGGGCCTACGGAAGCTACGGTCGTAGCGACCTCGGGACGGCTCTTCGTCGAAGACGTAGTGCCGCATATCGGCCGTCCGATTGCCAACACGCGAGTGTATCTGCTGGACGGTCATGGTGCGCCGGTTCCGTTTGGGGCGGTGGGGGAGCTTTACATTGGCGGGGCGGGAGTTGCGCGGGGCTATCTGAACCGGCCCGCGCTGACGGCGGAGCGGTTCATCGCCAGCCCCTTTGTGGAGGGCGACCGGCTGTACCGGACCGGGGATCTTGCGCGGTACTTGCCGGACGGCAATCTGGAGTTCCTGGGCCGCAACGACGAGCAGGTGAAGATCCGCGGCTTCCGGATCGAGCCCGGGGAGATTGCGGCGCGGCTTTGCGAGCACCCGTTGGTGCGCGAGGCGGTGGTGGTGGCGCAACAGGATGGCGCCGGCGACAAGCATCTTGTGGCCTATCTGGTGTGCGCGCCCGAGGCCGGCTCGGACGAGGAAGATGGAAGCACGTTGGCCGGCGCCTTGCGCGCGCATGTGAGTGCGCGGCTGCCGGACTACATGGTGCCCTCGGCGTTCGTGCGGCTATCGGGGCTGCCGCTGACGGTGAACGGCAAGCTCGACCGCAAGGCGCTGCCGGCGCCGGAAGATGATGCGTATGCGCGTCGGACGTACGAGCCGCCGCGGGGCGAGATCGAGACGGCGCTGGCCGAGATCTGGGCCGAGCTTCTGGGGCTCGAGCGGGTCGGGCGCCACGACAATTTCTTCGAACTCGGCGGACACTCGCTGCTGGCGGTGCAGTTGCTCAGTCGCGCAGTCGATCTCGGGATCAAGTTCAGCGCCGCCGACCTCTTCCAAGCCCCCGCTCTAAAGGAACTTGCATCGAACGTTCATTTGGAATCTCAGCCCAGCAGGTCGGGACTGATTTGTGTTCGAGAAACCGGATCGCAGCCGCCGCTGTTCTTTGTTCCCACAGGTTTGGGCGATTGCTCCTATATAGCCAGTTTGGCGCAAGAAATGGATGTCGACTGTCCTGTCTACGGTTTGCCATGGCCGCAATTCAGTGCAGCTCAATTTCCAACTGTTCAAGAGATCGCCTCGCAAGCTAGCATGGCGATTCGCGAGATCCAGCCGCGAGGTCCATATCGGTTCTCTGGATACTCATCAGGAGGAATCTTGGCTTATGCAATTGCGCAGCAGCTACTAAAGCTCAACGAAGCTGTTTCCTTCATCGGCCTAATTGACGTTGTTTTATTTGCAAATGCATCAAGGACATCACCCACCCAAATGATACAAGAAGTACTGCTGGAATCTCTCGAATTAGATGACGAGAAGTTCGAAATCCTCGACCGCTTCGCTGGACAAAATTCAATTTCCCGACTGCTTGAAAAGGCTCAGAGAATTGGGGCGATCCCTCTGGATCGTGATCTCCGCAATGACATTCTGACGTATGAAAGGGCCACGCAGTTCCAACGGGCGCTGGCCTTGTATCAAGTTCCGTCCCTTCCGGTTGAGATACACCAATTCTACGCGAACCGACCTCTTAGCCGTCGGACACGTTCTCGAAAAACTTCGCTAGGTCCAGAAGCAAGTTCGCCTTTGCGGGGTTGGGACCGGATTTTGAGTGCGGAGACCATTCATGCCGTGCCAATTCCAGGCGACCATGTGACTATGATGAGTGTCCCGGAAAACCGCCAAGTTCTGGCTCGACGCCTATCAACGACCTTAAACAGCTCATCGATGCCAGATCGTGTCCCTGAGCATGGTGTAACTGGCGGTGGGACATCGCGTTCGCCGGCGAGGGCCGGACTGGTCAGCTGGCGGTCGCCGGAAGGCTGACGCTTGGATGCTGACGCGGGCGCCTCGTGAGCTGCGCGACGCATTCGACCAAAAAGAGCTCGAGGAACCACTCAAAGTCGTCACGGCAGCTGCAGAGGATATGGGCGTACCCGTTTGAGCGGCCGTACAGGCGTTGATTGATGCTGACCTGCCCCCGAACTTTCATCCAGCGGCAATTAGAGTCTCGACTTATTTTACGCCACGAGGCGCGGGTGGAGCAACATGCGATCGGCGGAGCTGGTCGGGGTTGCGCTAAAATGGACCCGCGGAGCGGGACCGGTTGAACCGGTTTGTTAGTTGGAAACGGATCGCTCCTGATCCCTTTCTATCACGCAGCCAGAGACTCTGTCTGCTGCAGTTGCTGTGATGGGGTGGACGCCCCTCGACGGCATCGATGTGCCAAAGTGAAGGGTGTTGAACCGTCAGAAAGAGGAAGCGTCCGTGAACGAAGTTAGCACGATTGGACTAGACTTGGCGAAACATGTTTTTCAGGCACATGGCGCAGACGCTGGCGGCGTTGTTGTTTTCCGCAAACAGCTGCGTCGTGATAATGTGCTGGCTTTCTTTGCTCAGCAGCCTGCGTGCCTGGTAGCGATGGAAGCCTGCGCCAGCGCCCATCACTGGGCTCGTGAGATTGGCAAGCTGGGTCACGCAGTGCGTCTGATTCCACCGTCCTATGTAAAGCCCTTTGTGAAACGCCAGAAAAACGATATGGCCGATGCAGAAGCGATTTGCGAAGCAGCCCAACGCCCCACCATGCGCTTTGCCGCCGTGAAGAGTGAGGACCAGCAGGCGAGCGCGGTCGTGTTTCGCGCTCGCGATCTTTTGGTCCGGCAACGTACTCAGATCATAAACGCGTTGCGAGGTCACCTCGCCGAATACGGCCTGGTCGTTGCAAAGGGGGCGTCCAATGTCGCCGCGCTGGTTGAGCACGCGCAAGCTTCCGGGAGCAGCGTGCCAACGGCGGCGCAACCGGCGCTCGATATCCTAGTCAAGATGCTGGCGGTGCTGGAAGAGCAAATCAAGCAACTCGATATTGAGATCGCGCGACGAGCCCGAGAAGAGGAAGTTGCTCGACGGCTTATGACAGTTCCTGGCATCGGCCCAATCACTGCGACAGCTCTGATGGCGCTAGCGCCTGAGCCCGAAAACTTCAAACGTGGCCGGGATTTCGCCGCGTGGTTGGGGTTGACGCCGCTGCAACGTTCCACTGGTGGAAGACAGAAGCTCGGCCAAATATCGAAAATGGGTGAGCGAACGCTGCGGCGTCTCCTCATCATCGGGGCGAGTGCGGTGGTGAAGCTGGCTCGCCGACGCGGTCAATCGCAAGGGGCATGGCTGGAGCGCATGCTCGCTCGTAAGCCGCCCATGCTTGTCGCCGTCGCTCTCGCCAACAAGATGGCTCGCACCGTGTGGGCTTTGATGGTCAACGGTGGGGTCTACAAAGCTCCGGTCGCAGCGGCTTAATCGCTTAGTCCGCCCGACCAGAGGTCGTCGAGGAGGTAGGAAGGTCAAACGGAAGGTACGGCGCAACAGTCGATGAGACGGGGTCGGGAAAACCAGTACATGCCCAAGTGCTTCCAAGTACGCCGCTGTGATTTGGACCTGATCCGCGAACTCCCATACGGGCCCGCGACATATGACGGTCGCAATCAAGGCCGGACAGATGTCAGCACCCGACTACGCGCAACACCTAATCGAAAGATTCTTCTTGCATCCACCGGGGCGTCCACAGATGGGCATGTGGTCAACGCGTCAGCGTTGTCCACCATGTCCACAGCCTTCGCGGCCTGCATCCGTTCGCGCCAGACCGCCATCGGCGTGCGATAGCCGAGGGACTGATGAAGGCGACGATCGTTGTAGAAGGCGATCCAGCTCGCGATCCCTGCCTTGGCCTCGCGGCCGTCGGCATAGCCCTTGAGATAGATGTCCTCATGCTTGAGCGACCGCCACAGCCGCTCGATGAAGACATTGTCCATCCAACGACCGCGGCCATCCATGGAGATCTTGATCCCTGCGCCCACCAACGCGCCGGTGAAGGCCACGCTGGTGAACTGGCTGCCCTGGTCGGTGTTGAAAATCTCCGGCGTGCCGTACGTCGCCAGCGCCTCTTCCAGAGCCGCCACGCAGAACGAGACGTAAGCGGAGCTTTTCTCCCATTTGATTGATTGGTTTCGCTTCGGCTTTCGCTCTGCGATTCTTGGCTGGTCAGAGAGCCAAGAGGAGACTGAAGGCGATGGAACAATCGGGGGAGGAAGCCGAAGCTGATGGCTTTGTAGGGAAGCTTACGCGCCGGACGCGTTCTGGAGGCCGGTTATGGTCTGCGGAGATCAAGGGGCGCGCTGTTTTCGAGAGCATGAAGCCCGACGCCCGGGTATGTGATGTCGCACGGCGTTATGGTGTGAAGGCCCAGCAGTTGACGACGTGGCGCAGATTGGCGCGTGCTGGCCGGCTCGCATTGGTCACGGACGACGCGGCGGATTTCGTGTCGATCGAGCTGAGCGATTCGATCGAGCTGAGCGATCCAGTGGCGTCAGGCAAGAGCGAGGGGCCCGTCGAGATTACGATTGGCAAGGTTTCGGTCCGCCTGGATGCGGACGTGTCGGCGGTGCGGATCGCGGAGATCGTGACTGCGATCGAGCGCGGCGCATGATCATTCCGGCGCAGGGACTGCGGATTGTGCTTGCTGTGCGTCCTGTTGACTTCCGGTGCGGGCACGACGCGCTGGCCGGTCTTGTGCAAAACACGCTTGGGCTCGATCCGCATTCGGGCCTGATCGTGGTTTTTCGTTCGAAGCGCGCCGACCGGCTGAAGATTTTGCTATGGGACGGCACGGGCCTCGTTTTGGTCTACAAGCGCCTTGGCCGCGATGGTCGTTTCGAGTGGCCGCAGATCAGCGACGGCGTCATGCATCTGACGCGCGTGCAGTTCGAAGCGCTGCTCGATCACCCATGTTGATGCCCCTCCTTGTTAGGCTGACAGATTCTTAGATCAAGTTGCGCGATGACGTGGTTTCGAAGGTCTCCGATGGCGTGAAGAACGGATGGTGTATTCGGGAAGAGATAGGCGCCGCTGGGCTGGCGATCAATTAGCAAACGCTTGGTTCGGATCTGAACATAGAGCCAGTTTACTGGAATCTCGAGCCTTCGGGCCAGTTCGGGCGGGCTGAGGTATGAGTCGTCATGCTCCCATCGGCTGCGCTGGGCAGTTACCTTGATGGCGGCGGCACGACGGAGCCGCCCAACGGTGATAGGCAGCACCTTATCGGCGCAACGGGGAGAGCGGTGACCTTCCCGAGTAAGGATTGTGGCGATCTTGTCGTCTGGGACGCCGTCGCGAGCGAGCGTCAGAAGGCGTTCCCGCATCTCTGTGCCTCGCGTCAATCTGGTGACGGAGTTGACGCTCATCTTCACTTCGAGCTCCGTCACGGCGCCTCCCCGCCAGACGATCCTAGCCAGGGCCAAGTCGCGCTCACCGCGGTCGAGAACGACCTTTTCGATGAGACATCGCAACAACGCCTTGCGATGCGCATCCGAGATAGTCTCGTCACCCCATATCTGCGGGAGGCGGCCGGTGAGGCTGATGACCTTGTCGTTGAGCTCCTTGCTTATGGCCACTTGTGTGATGGCTTTGGGCGGCGTCTGTCGGGCAAGCGCCTCTTCGGCGGCGCGCACGTCGTTTAGCGCCGCTTCCCATCGACGCTCGAGTTCCGAGGCGACCAACCGATTATCTGGATCAGCTCGGTTGAACTGCCGTTCGGCGAGCGCCGCCGTGTATCGCTTGCGCTCGAGCTCTCGTTCTGCACTGGAGCGTAGCGCATTGTTCGTCTGCTGCTGCACCCGGCGGGAGCGCGACAAGGCATCGAGTTCGGCCGGCGCTAGTGCGGTTAGGAATGCGTCGCCAACGGCTGCATCGATATGGGCGGCGCGGATGTGTTGGCAGGTTGGCTGACCTTCCTGGGTACGCAGGTGATTGCATACATATTCGCCGCCGCCCTTGTAGCGGACGTACATCTTATGGCCACATCGTGCGCACCAGGCAATGCCGTGGAGCAGGAGCTCGCCATTGCGAGGCGCGCCGCGGGTTTTGATGCGCATGTATTCGGCTCGGTTATCTCTGATGACGGATCGGATTTTTTCATAAATTGGCCAGTCGATATAGGCTGGATATCGATCTTTAACGACGATCCGCCACTCCTCCATCGGCCGCGGAGCCTTTTGTGGCAGGGCCCCCTCCCGCTTCGGCGGCCGGAAGCGGGTTCGTCCATAGACAAAGGCGCCCGCGTATGCGGGGTTCTTCAAGATCGCCGCGACGGCAGCCAGCGTCGCGCGCGTCCAGCACAAATCGCCATATCGATCACGACGCGGCAGTTCCAGGTCACGCTCGTTCAACGCTCGCATGACCTTGGCAACGCTGCGCAGCTGCAGGAATAACTGGAAGACGAGACCGAGCCGCCCTTGCACGGCCATGTCGGGATCCTTAACGACCACACCGCTCGGGTCCCGCATCAGCCCGATTGGCAGCATAACCGCAAGTTCGCCGCGTTCGGCTTTGGCCAGCAGGCCGGCGGTCAGCCGGCTGCGGATCGTATGTAGCTCAAGCTCGGAGATCGAACCCTTCAGCCCGAGAAGCAACCGTCCGTTGGGAGTGCCCGGATCATAGACACCATCGCGGTCGGCGATCAGGCAGCCACGTAGACCACAGATATCCAGGAGCGGATACCAGTCGGTACAATTACGCGCCAAGCGGGTCACGTCGATCGACAGGATGAGTCCCACTTCACTCAGGCCAACACGGCCAACGAGTTCCTTGAAGCCGTTACGCTGTGCTATAGACGCGCCGCTCAACCCGAGATCGGCATCAATCACGTCGATGGCCGCCTCACGCCATCCGAGTTCGCGGGCGCGCTGGCGAAGCGCGTATTGAAGGCGCAGGCTCTCCTGATTGCTTACGACCTGATGGGGCGTCGACTGCCGGATGTAGACTACGGCTTTGCGCGCCAAGTGGCTTGGTGTGACCAGCTCGGACTTCATGAGGGATCTCCGCCAAAATTGCGGCGACGTCTTCGACGATCTGGCGTCGGAGCGCGGGCGTCAGCGTCGACCAAAGATCGGCTGGATCCATGCTCATGTGCGTCGGGACAATCCGCTGTCGATAAAAGCTCGAGTAGAGCCTCCATACTCAGCTTAATCTGATTTGCCTCTTGCTCATAATATTCGATTGCGGTTGCTTGAATCAGAAGACTGCTTCCTGCGCGATACTCAACTTCATACGAAGCGGGAATGCCTCGGCCTCGCTGACCGATCTTCCTAATCACTCGATATGAGCGCCCCCACAAAGGATGGTGGGGGTCCCCAACCTCGACCACCTCCGGAAATGATTCGTCAGACTCACTATCAGGGACATTCCTCAATCCCCTCGTTTGAAGGGCTGAACTGGAAGCGAGTGGGCGAACGGATTGTCGCGACGCCAGCTGCGGCGAACTGACTCAGACCCGACAACCTGTTTCGCGCGGGGCTTTGGGATGATAGCTTGCGGATGTGCCGCCGTCCCCCATTGATCCCGCCCGTCTTGCAGCGCTGCCCGCCGATGTGCGCGCGCTCTTCCGCGCGCAGGAAGCGATGATTGAAGCCGAGCGTCGTCGCGCAGACGATGAATGCTCGGCGCGCCTTCATGTCGAGAGTGAACTGGCTGCGTCCAAAGAGAGCGTCGAACGCCTCGAACTGCTCGTGAAGGAGTACGAGCGCGCACGTTTCGGTAAACGCTCGGAGAAGTTCAATCCCGATCAGATGCAACTGGTTCTCGAGGACATCGAGATTGCCATCGCCGAAGTCCAGGAACGCCAGGACGATCGTGCGCGCCGCGCCGGCACGGCGCCGTCCAGCCGCCGGACCAGGCGCGCTGCCCGTGCCTTTCCCGCGCACCTGCCGCGCATCGAGCAGGTGATCGAACCCGAGAACCTCGAGTGTCCCTGCGGCTGCGGCCGGATGGTCCAGATCGGCGAGGATCGCTCCCGCCGTCTCGATGTCATGGCCGCCCAGTATCGTGTGATCGAGACGGTGCGACCGCGCTACGCCTGCGCAAAGGGCTGCACCGGTGTTGCTCAGGCGCCGGCGCCCGCCCATCTCGTGGAGGGTGGCATCCCCACCGAGGCGCTGCTGGCGCAGGTGGCGGTCGCCAAGTTCAGCGAGCACATGCCACTCTATCGTCAGTCGCAGGTTCTGGCCCGGCATGGCATCTTCATCGATCGCGCCGTTCTGGCAGACTGGATGGGAACGGTCGCCTTCCACCTCGCGCCGCTGGTCGAGCGCATGAGCGTCGTGATGAAGCAATCGGGCCGCTTGTTCATGGACGAGACCAGGGCGCCTGTGCTCGATCCGGGCCGGGGCCGAACGAAGACCGGCTATCTGTGGGCTGTCCTGCGCGACGATCGCGGCCACGGCGGCGCTGATCCACCAATCGTGGTCTACCACTACGCGCCAGGACGCGGTGGCGGCCATGCTGAGCGCATCCTCGAGGGCTTCGACGGCATCCTTCAGGTCGACGGATACCAGGGCTATCATCGGCTCGCACGGCCCGAGCGCAAAGGCGGCGTGCCGCTGCGGCTGGCCGCATGCCGAGTAGGCGGGGATGTTGCCATCCCCGCCCCTCACAGACCCGGACGAGCGGATTACCCGCATCCGGTTCTTCACGCGTAAGCTTCGCTCACGGGACGGCATATTGGTGGACGATCTTGGCTGTCGGCAGCGGGTGTCGCGCGAGCATGGCCCGGAAGCGCGACCACGGCAGATTGCTGTGGCGGCCACGCCGCGCGAGCCATTTCTTCCATATCCGCGTGATCTGGTGGTGATACCATCTGATCCGTCGGCCGTTGCCGGAGATGCCGTAGTAGGCGCAGTGCCCCCGGATCACCCGCGACAGGTGCGCGTGCTGCGCCCGGAACGGGCGATGCAGGTTAAGCCGACACCATTCCGTCACGGAAGCCAGCGCGCGGGCGTAACGGTCTTTCGCCGTTATCTGTCGGACGACATTCTTACCCTTCCTCGATTGACCCCACACATGGGTGAAGCCAAGGAAGTTGAATGTGGTCCCCGCCGTCGCGGGGTGACGCCCACCCGGGCGCTTGAACCGGAAGTCTACGAAGCGGGTCTTGGTCGGATGGAGTTGAAGCCCATACCGACCGAGCCGCTTATCCAGCACGTTCAGCAATCGCTTGCCGGACAGGTGGTCCTCGAAGGCAATCACCGCGTCATCAGCGTATCGGACTGCGGATTTCACGGATCGTGAGCATCGATTTCGCGCGATCGTGAGCACTGAATTCAGACGATCGTGAGCAGCCCGCTACGGCCGATGGGAGATAGAGTCAGTGTTCTGGTTGGCCGTCAAGGGTGATGGTTTTGGCGCTGCGTTTTCGCATGCTTTCTCCGGTGAGCTGGAGGCGGT
This sequence comes from Bradyrhizobium barranii subsp. barranii, assembly GCF_017565645.3. Classification (NCBI taxonomy): domain Bacteria; kingdom Pseudomonadati; phylum Pseudomonadota; class Alphaproteobacteria; order Hyphomicrobiales; family Nitrobacteraceae; genus Bradyrhizobium; species Bradyrhizobium barranii. The sequence goes on along the minus strand of NZ_CP086137.1, from coordinate 137,408 downwards.
GGGCGTTGTGGACGAGGCGATCGAGAATGGCGTCGGCGACCGTGGGGTCCCCAATGGCTCCATGCCAGGTGTCCACGGGGAGCTGACTTGTGACGATGGTGGATGCGCGGCCATGGCGGTCCTCGAGGATTTCGAGCAGATCGCGGCGTTCCGCGGCGGTGAGCACCGATAGTCCCCAATCATCCAAAATCAGAAGCTGAGCGCGGCCGAGGCTTTTGAGGAGCCGAGCGTAACGTCCGTCTCCGCGCGCGAGCGCGAGCGCCTCGAACAGCCTTGGAACGCGATGATAGAGGACTGATCGGTTGTCGCGGCAGGCCTTGTGGCCGAGCGCGCAGGCTAACCAACTTTTGCCCAGGCCGGTTGCCCCGGTGACGAGCAAATTCTCGTGGCGATCGATCCAGCGACCTTCGACGAGTTTGGCGAAAACGGCGCGGTCGATGCCCCGCGGGGTGCGCAGATCGACGTCCTCGACGCAAGCAGTCTGGCGCAGTGCGGCGATCTTGAGGCGCGTGGTGAGCCGCCTGGTGTCGCGTTCGGCGGCTTCGCGGTCGACCAACAGGCCGATGCGATCTTCGAACGGCAGGGCTTCGAGATCGGGCGATCGGCGCTGCTCCTCGAAGGCCTTGGCCATTCCGGTCAGGCCAAGCTCGATCAGCCGTTCGTGGGTTGGGTGGTTAAGCATGCCGGGTCTCTCCTTGCTTCAGTGGAAGTAGTCGCGTCCGCGGATGTTGCCGTGGCGCAGGGGCTGGTGCTCGAAAGATTCGTCGAAGAACGTGCGATCGAGGCCGTTCTGGAGGATCGATCTAATCGAGGCGACGGAGCGCGCCTTGATGAGGATGCCCCTCCGGCAGGCTGCGTCGAGGCGTTCGGCGCCGTAGCTTTTGACGAGCGCCAGAATGCCAAGGCAGGTTCGAAAGCCTTGTTCTGGATGGGGCCGGGCGTCGATCACGGCCTGGAAAAACGCTGCTGTCGAAGGACCGATCCGCTCGCCGGCGGCGATCACCGCGGCGGGGGTCCATTTGCCGTAGCGGCGATGGGCGCTGGGCATGTGGTCGGCGATGGTGGTGTGTCCGCGTCGGTTGGGCGCGCGGGCATGGCTGGCGATCCGCTGGCCCTTGTGGAAGATCTCGACCGTCCGATCGTCGATACGGGCATCGACCAGCTCGCCAATCAGACGATACGGCGCGGAGTACCAATGGCCGTCGACCTCGACATGATAATCGGGAGCGAGGCGGCAGCGCTTCCAGCGTGCGAAGGCATAAGGCTGATCTGGCAGCGGGGTTAGCTTGGGTTTGTCGAGTTCGGCAAACAGTTCGGCGCGGCTTGAGCCGAAGCCACGCATTTGACGAGCATTGAGTTCGTCGACGAGTGTCTTGATGGCGGCGTTGAGCTCGGCCCGGGAAAAGAAGCGCTGATTGCGCAGCCGGGCCAGAATCCAGCGCTGGGCGATTTGCACCGCGACCTCGACCTTCGCCTTGTCTTTTGGGCGCCGCGGCCGTGCGGCGAGAATGGCCGTGCCGTAATGGCTCGCCATCTCGGCATAAGTGCGATTGAGGCCGGGATCGTAGCGGTCGGGGTTGCTGACGGCGGCTTTGAGGTTGTCGCAGACCACGAACGTCGGCGTTCCGCTCAAAAACGTGAACAAGTTGACGTGGGCCCGGATCCAGTCGGCCAAGCTCTCGCTGGGGCAGGCCTCGGCGTAGGTGTAGTTCGAAGCGCCCATCGCCGCGACGAACAGCTTCATCGGCTGCACTTCCCCGGTCAGCGGATCGACGATGTCGATGGTGTCGCCGGCGAAATCCACGAACACCTTCTCGCCGCCCAGATGAATCTGCCGCATCGAAGGTCGGACCCGCCCCTTCCAGGCCTCGTAGGTAGTGCAGAACCACGTGTACCCGAAACCGTCGGGATTAACGGCGCGATACTCCTCCCAGAGCAGGCGACGGGTTACGTTGCGCCGGCGGAGCTCTTTATCGATGTAGCTCCAGTCGGGCACCGGCCGCTGCGGGCTCTGAGACGCTGGTCGTGGGGCCGGGAAAAGCAAAAGCTCCAGGTCTTCATCGGTCATTCCCTCCGGAAGCGGCCAGCTCAACCCAGCAGAGCGGGCGCGGCTCAGGTAGCTGTGCACAACGCCGTTGCTGACGCCCACGCTCCGCGCGATGGCCCGCTCTGGCAGGCCTTGAAAATGTTTTAACCGAAGGACTTCCTTGATCCGGCGCATCGACAATCTCTGGGTAGGCATTGGACTTCCTCGTTAACCACGAGGTCATCCCTAAGCCGGTTGAGTTGTCGGCCGAAGCGCTGCAAGGCTCCGAAAGCCTTGCTCACGATCCCGCGAAATCGTTGCTCACGATCGTCTGAAATCTCTGCTCACGATCCCCTGAAATCCGCGCTCACGATCCCGCGAAACGCGCATGAAATACGGCCCGAGGCTCGAGACCGGTCTGGGGCCGTTCGTAGACCTTCATCCCGGGTAACATTACTTCCTGAGGCAATACGGGGGGTCCCAGTCCGGCTATGACGCATATTCGATGATCGTGTTTGTTTTTATGGCGCGCCAATCAGCCTAGTACCCCTGCGGTCGGGGACGACCATCGTGCAGATTGCTGCTCGGCGAGTTCGATTTCGTTTCTGAGCGCATCCAGCGTGGCACCTGTTAGCGTTGCGGCAAGCGGAGCACGCGCACTGACAAATATCTGGCTGGATAGCGAACTGTTTCCGGGGCCACCTCGTTCAGCACAGACAAGGACGTGGCAGTGCCGGAATCTGTCGCGAGGGAGACTGAATCAGACGCACTAATCGGCCACCTGGGCCGAGAGAGAGGATGTTCGCCTCATCCATGATCCTCGCGCTCGGCAGATGAATGAAGCTGGTGCAAAGATACATTGCTCCTTCGCCTACCTGCCTATCGGGCCTACCGGGCAGGACCCGGGATCGTTGCAAGGGGGAGGCCTCGATCGCGTAGTAGCGATCACTTCCTCGGAGGCGGGGCCCTCCGTTCCATTGAGCATGGCAGATACGCGCCAGCGGAAGGCTGTTTGCGGCGTCAGGCCGGAGTCACCGAAGCTTGCGCCTGCTACCTCGCCAACCGTCTGAAACGCACGATCGGCGCCTGCACGCTGGACCTTGTAAGTCGTTGCTCCCGATACCGGAAACCAGACAAGATCAACGCTGCTATCCGAAGCATCGTTCGCCGTGAGCCCTTGAGGTGCTGACACCGATTGATCGTTTTCACTGACGAGCGTCGCGTTCCCCCCGGTGAGCGCGTCTAGCATGGCCTTGATCGCCTTGATTTGCGGTCCGGACTTGGTGACATAGTCATCGGTGTGATTGACGTAGCTCCACCAGTCCCAGCAGGCATCCGGATTGGTCGGCCAATATGAGTGGGGCTTGGTTTGAGGATAGAGAATGATAAAACTGTTCGTATCCGCCCACGCATTGTAGCCGGCATAGTCGACAAACTTGGGCCCGATTTGATCGACATCCTGCTTGCATCCATGCAGCGCCACGTGAACGCGGCATGGAGCGCCCTGCTCGCAGTCCTGAGGTACAAAAGCATAGCCTTTATCGCCCAGGCTCAGCTCGTCGGGTGTATACGGCCTAGTATAGAGTGACTGATCGAAGCTCTTGAGTGTACCCGCGAGTTGCCCGCGATTGAGTGGGTTCAGGCGGCCATAGATGTGCTGCAGAATGATTCCGGCCTGATCGTAGCCGCATTGGTCGATATACGGTTCCTTGTTGGCGCTGCAGTCGTTCAGTCCCGCGTCGTTCTGTTTCGTCACGACGAAAGAATGGCCCGCGCCAAGCACGGTCTGATAGAAGAGATTGCCGCGCTTGCCATCGCCCAAATAGTGGCGGTAGAACTCGGCAGCCGCATCGGGCGCGGCTTTATAGACGACCGCGTCGTTGTAGCCGTGAAAGAGGTAGATTTTCTGCCTGGCAAGATTGCTAAGTGGATCGATCTCGCCGGCTGACGCCTTCGCATCAGCTTGATTCGTGAAGTGCTTGATGTTCAGGTCCGACGCAGGCCCTTTCATGCATTGACCCGTCGCCCGCCAGATCGGCCCCCAATACCCGGTGATGACATCGTACCAGTAGTTCGCCTCCGCGCACCAATAGGGACCGCCAGCGACCGCACCGACTCCCTTGATGATCGAAGACCAGGCTGTGCCGAACTGGATTGCCATGAAGGCGCCGGATGAAATGCCGGAGACCGAGCTCTCGCCGATCGGCGCATTATAACTGCGCAATGCCGAAGGCTGGGCAGCGAGCGGCGATATTCCAACGGCCATAGCACAGATCAGGCCGACAACGTGTTGCCGCAACATGGTCACGTGCATGGAAGCCTCGCCAATCAACAGGCCAGTGATTGGACAACCGTAGGGCAATTGAACGGGACAAGCGACCCACCAAAAATGAGGGGAGTCCGCCAATCCGCTGGATAGTTGCCGAGCTCTCCACGTGACGATGAAACGAGGACGGCGCCCAGTCGCGTACCCGGTCGACGAGCCTCGTTTCGCGCCAGACGACGCTGTGAATCGGCGTGGGGTCCGGACGCCGATCGGCGTCCCAAGTGCTTGATTGACTTCGCGCGTGCGGGGTCAATGTTCGGGTCTTCTCTATTCGGCCGGATTTAGTCAAGGGCTTGATTGGGTGCCTCCTTGGGTTCGGTACCGCTCGCGGGGCCGTGCTTCTCTTCGGGATCAGCCGTATGGCTCTCCCAGCATGGGATCAGTAGAACGAGACGGAACAATCTGACTCGCGTGCTGATCGCAAGGACGCGACCGTACAAGAGCCCAAAGCGAACTCATCTCGTCCATCGTCCCGCGAGGGACCTCCTCCCGCTAAACAACGGGTGCGTGGACCGCGCGTCGCACTATTGTGCCGCGGGCGTGGCCTCCCGTGTCCAGCGGAATTCAGTTCCGTCGCTCCACATGCGGTGCATGATGACGGCGAGCCGCCGCGCCAAAGCGACGATCGCCTTCTGCTGCCCGCGTCGTTTGGCGATCTGCATGGCCCACGCCTTGAGCCAGGACCATTTCTGCACCCGCGTCAGCAGTAACCGGCATGAGGCCCCCACCTAGCCACCCCTCGGCTTGCGCGCGATACAGCCTGGCATGAGCTGATCGGTGGAGGTGGAACGATGGCAAATGCCATGCTTGATGCCAGGCAGGAAGATGACTCCTATCGTCGCGTCGAAGTGATCACTGGGGAGCGCCGACGGCGTCGGTGGACGGGCGAGGAGAAGGCCCGGATCGTGGCGGAGAGCTTTGGGGAGGGTGCGAACATCTCCGAGGTTGCGCGGCGCAACGGCGTTTCGCGGGGGCTGCTTACGGTGTGGCGACGCCAAGTTGCGGCGGCGGTGGTGGGCAAGGCGCCGAACTTCGTGCCAATCCAAATTGGTGCCGAGAGCGGTAGCGGGACAGCCGGCGAGCCCGAGCGTATTTCGCGGCTACAGACGAAGCCTTTGGAGATCGCCGCGCCGCCGGCCAAGGTTTGCGGAGTTGTCGAGATCGAGGTGAACGGGGCGCGCATCCGGGTCGAGCCGGGCGTGGAGCTGGCGACGCTGTCGACCGTGCTGGCGGCGCTTCGGGGCATCCGGTGATTGCGCTACGCTCTGACCTCAAGGTGGTGCTGGCGACACAGCCGGTCGATTTCCGCAAGTCGGTGCATACGCTGTCGGCATTGGTGAGCGAAGCGCTGCGTGCGAACCCGTATTGTGGCGACGTCTTCGTGTTCCGCAGCAAACGCATGGACAGGGTGAAGCTTCTGGCGTGGGACGGCAGCGGCATGGTGCTGGTGACGAAGTGGTTGCACCAGGGGCACTTCACTTGGCCGCCGATCCGCGACGGCGTGGTGCATCTCAGTGCGACGCAGCTCGCGATGCTGCTCGACGGACTCGAGTGGACGCGCGTCTCACCCAAGCCTGTGAAGCAGCCGGCCGTTGTCGGCTGAGAGGAGAGGATTTCGCTGGAGCCTGTGGCGCGCGGATGTATGGTCCGTTCATGGCGATTCGCCCGGACGTTCTCCCGACTGATCCAGCCGCTCTAACCGAGATGGTGCTCGCGCTTGACGCCGAGAACGAGAAGCTGCGTGTTGCGATGCAGACGCTCAAGGAGATGATCTTCGGGAAGCGCTCGGAACGGCTTGCCACGCTCGTGGCCGAGCAACTTGCGCTTGAGCTTGACGATCTTGAGACCAGTGTCACGCCGCCTGCAGCTGCCAACGACGATGTGCCTGCGGCGAAGCCGGCCGATAAGCCGCGCAAGAAGGCGCGCCGCAACATCGGCGCGTTGCCCAAGCATCTGCCGCGCTGTGAGCAGGTCCTGGAGCCGGAGGTGACGGCCTGCCCGTGCTGCCAAGGCCCAGCTTCACAAGATCGGCGAGGACGTCAGCGAGGTGTTGGACGTGATCCCGGCGATCCTGCGCGTGCTGCGCACGATCCGTCCCAAATACGGCTGCCGCGGCTGCACTGATGGCGTAGTCCAGGCGAAAGTGCTGCCGCGCCTGATTGAAGGCGGCATGGCGTCGACGGCCCTCGTGACCCACGTGGTGGTCTCGAAGTTCGCCTGGTATTTGCCGCTGTACCGGCAGGTTCAGATCCTGGCCGGCCAGGGCATCCATCTTGACCGCGCGACGCTCGCCGGTTGGGTCAAACGTGCCGCCTGGTGGCTCAGGAGCCTTTATGAGCTGCAGCTGCGGATGATTCAGGCCGCGCCGCGCGTGTTCTGCGATGAGACGCCGATGCCGGTGCTCGATCCCGGACGACATCGCCCCCGCATCTGCCAGTTCTGGGCGCATGCTATGGATGACCAGCCATGGGGTGGCCCCTCGCCGCCGGCGGTTGCCTACGTATTCGCCGACGGCCGTGGCACCAAGGAGATCGCCGGACAGTTGACGGGCTTTTCCGGCATTCTGCAGGTGGACGTGTGTGGACGCCCCACTAAATGCAAGCAAAATTTAACTTCGGAACAGGCATGTGGTCGGGTGCTGACGTGTGTCCGGCCTCGTGATGCGACCTCGACACGTCGCGGGCCCTTATGGAATGCGTGGATTGGATCCAATTCGGCTATGCGTGCTCTCTGGCACTCATCCACCTGTTGATTCTTCCAATCCCAGTCCCTGACCGATTGCCCATAATCCTCCGTTAGACCTTACCACATTCCCGACGTCTCTCGGCTTCTGGCCCTGCGTTACGCAGCGCCAGACGCTGGAGCTTGATAAGCGCCACCGCGGACCATCAAGGCCCAAGCGATACGCGCCAATTTGTTCGCTAGAGCGACCGCGATCAGCTTTGGTGGCTTCTTCAAGAGCATTCTCGCGAGCCAGGATCCTGCTGGCGGTCCATATCGTCTTGCCCATCGCACCACGGCGGTGGCACCAAGCACGAGGAGCCGTCGGAGATCTCGCCGGCCCATCCTGGAGATTTTGCCAAGCCTGTCCTTGCCTCCGGAAGAATTCTGTTTGGGCGTGAGACCAATCCAGGCCGCAAAATCACGCCCCTTGGAAAAGGTCTCCGCCGAGGGCGCCAAGGCCTCTATCGCTGTGGCGCAGATTGCCCCGATCCCCGGAATGGTCATTAAGCGAGAGGCCACCTCGTCCTGTCTCGCGCGCACTCGCAGTCCCTTCTCAAGCTCTGCAATCTGCTCCGACAGGGATTCCACGTGCTTCAAGAGAGTCTGGCAAAGGCCACGAGCGAGATCGGGCAGGTCCGGATATATTGTCAGGAGCTCATGCAATCGGGGGATATGTCTGACGCCCTGAGCCACGATCAAGCCGTATTCCGCAAGATGTCCGCGCAAAGCGTTGATCGCCTGTGTACGCTGTCGAACCAAGAGATCACGAACCTTGAATGCCATGGAAGAGGCTTGCTTCTCGGCGCTCTTGACGCCGACAAAGCGCATCGTTGGTCGAGACGCGGCTTCGGCGATCGCTTCCGCATCCGCGGCATCGTTCTTCTGACGCTTAACGAAGGGCTTCACGTAGGAGGGATGGATCAGCCGGACCTCGTGCCCAAATTTACCAATCTCCCGTCCCCAATAGTGGGCGCTGGCGCAGGCCTCCATTGCGACCACACACCTTGGCAACTTGGCGAAAAACTCGAGCAATCTGCTGCGGTTGAGCTTTTTACGCAGGATCATCCTTCCGTCCTGCCCCGCGCCGTGGACCTGAAACACGTTCTTGGCCAAATCTAAACCGATGATGCTAACCTCGTCGTCCATGGACGTCCTCCTTACCGGGTTTCAACACCCGCACTTTGGCACAATCGATGCCGTCGGGGGGCGTCCACTCCATCGGTTATGCCGCCTACAAGGCGCTGGCACGCGGTCATGGCGGCGCGATCCAGCTCGCCTTTTGTCTCGCCCATGCCCGACGCAAATTCGTCGAGGTGTACAAGACCACCCAGTCGCCATTCGCGCGCGAGGTGATTGAACGGCTGCAGGCGGTCTATGCGATCGAGGCAGTGATCCGCGGCAGTAGTGCCGAGCAGCGGCTGGCCGCCCGCCGCACCAGGAGCGCACCCTTGATGGCGGCGCTCAATGCGCGACTGACCGAGATCGTCGGCCAGCTGTTCTCCCAATCGAAGCTGACAGAGGCGATCAACTATGCGCTCAATCACTGGGACGGACTGACGCTGTTTCTCCGCGACGGCCGCGTCGAGGTCGACTCCAACACAGTCGAGCGTTCCATGCGCCCGATTGCCATGGGAAGACGCAACTCCTTGTTCAGCGGCAGCGAAGGCGGCGCCGAGAGCTGGGCCATCCTGGCGTCGATCGTGAACACCGCAAAGCTCCATGAGCTCGATCCGCAGGCCTATCTGACCGACGTGCTGGAGCGCATCGTCTCCGGGCGAACCAAGAGCCATCAACTGCACGAGTTGCTTGCCTGGCACTGGAAGGCGGCGCGCCAGCGCACCGCACAGGCCGCTGCGTGAGCCCACGTCGCCATAAAGCATCGTCATCGATGGCCGTCGCCGCGATGCCACTTGCGGAACTCCAGCGATGGCTGCAGGCTCGCGTCGATCAGCATCCTGCCGCCACCAATCTCTCCATGCTCGACGGCTACGTCGCCGCAATCGTGGCCGGACCGGTGTCGATGAGCCCACTCGACTGGATCTGCCCGCTGCTCGCCATCGATGCCGATGCCTTCAACCACGGCGGCACCCCGGAGTTTGCAGCCATATCGGCCGTCGCGCTGCGCCACAATGACATCAGCAACACCCTCTCGACCGCACCCGACAGCTTCGCGCCGATGCACCGGCGCAAACCCAGTGGAGACGTCGATCCGCGACCATGGTGCCAAGGCTTCTATGCCGCGATGCGGCTCAAGCTATCGGCGTGGGCGCCGTTGCTGGACGCCAGCAACGTCAATCGCGGCCTACTTCTGCCCATCCTGCTGCACTGTCGCGACGATCAGGGCCGTCCGCTGCTTGGACCACCACGAAGCGGTCGCGAGACCAAGAACTTTCTGCGTAACGCCCACGCCGACATTCCGGCGGCGGTCGAGGCCTTGCGGCAATACTGGATGCCGATCCGCTACGCCCGCGCTCGCTGATCACCGCGCACGTGGGAGCTCATACCGGTTACGATCAAACCGCCAAATCGGATCGTTGAGTGCAGCAAGAAGATCGTCCGGGTGACTCACCAACTTCGCTTCCCGGCAAATGCGGCCCGTTTCGTCGACAATGCACAGGGACGTCTCTTTGACCGACACGTCCAGTCCAGCGTAATGTTTCATGCTGCGCTTCTCCGTCTGATGCTTGTGGCTGTTCGAAAACAGACCACGTTTATCATCAACCTGAAGCGCAGCACCCTGCTAACGCGGGGCTCAGCAACAGGCCGAATACCCCATCTGACTTACTTTGTGTGATGAAGCGGCAGCATCCTTGCGCGTAGCAGTTCCGGACCAGCCCTTCCGTACATCGCCCGCTTAATGGTCTTGAGGCGATTGACCTGGCCTTCCACCTGGCCATTGCTCCAAGGAAGTGCGATTGCATTGTAGACGGCCTCGGTGTCTCGGCGCAGAATGCGGGCGAACCGTTTAATAGGAATGAGCTCCGAATCGATAGCGTCCTCGATCCACGCGTCTAACGGCTCTGATCTCCCGCCCCGCAGGATCCCGTTGAAGCGCATCGCCAGGCTGCGCATTGTCGCGAATGCATGCGATCCCTTCTTCAGAGCATCGACTTTTCTGGCCTGTTGAACGGTCAGCAAGCCTCGTGGCTTAATGCACAGCGCGGCCGCGACTACGGGCGAGATCGCGTGGCCAGTCTCTGGATCTCGAGTCGTCCGTGAAGAATGCGGATCGACCTGAGGAATAAGCAGAAATTGTCTCGATGAAGTATTGGATCTTGCAGGAAAGCGGGGAGTTGGATCTCGCTTTCCTGCGTTTTGGGATTTTGCTTTTGAGCGATTCGTGATTCCCTGACGGCGGGTCGTCGGCATTGGGGAAGGCGATGAGCAAACCGCGGGATGATCGGCAGAAAGACCTGCTGCTTCCGGCGCTCGATCAAATCATCTACATGGGCCACCCGCTGGTGCGGCTGGCGGCGCTGATCGACTGGAGCTTCCTGGACGGCCGCTTTGGTTCGGTGTGCCAAGCCGGTCCGGGGCAGCCTGGCCTGCCGAAGCGGCTGGTCGCCGGCTTGTTCATTCTCAAGCACATGCACAACCTCTCGGATGAGGTGTTGTGCGCCCGCTGGATCGAGAACCCCTATTACCAACACTTCTGCGGCGCGCTGAGCTTCTGCCACCGGCTGCCGTTCGATCGCTCGTCGATGACGCGCTGGCGCCAGCGGCTCGGCGAGGAGCAACTCGTCGCGCTGATCCAGGAGAGCCTGTCGGTGGCGCACAAGACGGGCGCGATCGGTCCCAAGGACCTGGAACGGGTGGTGGTCGGTCGAGTCACCCCGGGGAATCTCACCCCGAGGTGCTCACGAAACCGGACGTGAATCTCCCGATTCATCCGGCTTCTATCTTCCAGCCGCAGGTCGAATGCCGACTCGCCACAAATAAAGCAGGTTCGGATCGCGCTGCGCGAGCCGTCCCAACCAATATACTGAGGCGACTTTCCGGCCTTTCAACCGCTTGTATTTCCTCCTCGTCCAACGGGCGAGCGCGTCGTTAACGTGACGAAGGACGTTGACACATTCCGTGCGATAAAACCGTCCGTAATAGTTCAGCCATCCTTGCACGACAGGATCAATCAGCTTGGCGAGTTCTTCAAGCCTCCAGTGGTTTCGCGTCGAACCCAGTCGCCATGAGCGAATGGTCTGTCGGATTGAACGAAGCCGCTGCCGCGGCGTGAGGGGCAAGGTGGCGTAGATCGCCTCCTGGCTGAGAGGATGTGGGTGTTGGAGCCCACCCCCTCAGACAGGAGTATCGAGATGGCCGATTTGAGCCCTTTTCGCCGCCGCATGATCGAAGACATGACCGTCCGCAATCTGTCGCCGGCGACGCAACGATCCTACATCAGCGCGGTTTCGAAGTTCAGCCGCTATTTTGGCCGATCGCCTGACCGGTTGGAGCTGGAAGACGTCCGCGCCTTCCAGGTGCATCTGGTCTCGACCGGCATCTCATGGCCGGCGCTGAACCAGATCGTCTGTGCGCTACGGTTTTTCTACGGCGTCACGGAGCTATCGCCAAATTTTGGTGACGGCCGGGCCGGTCAGGCGGCGGCGGTTTTGGGCTCACGGTCAGCCGTGCTTGGCGATGACCTCAATCCCGTCGTTGAATGTCACACCGAGCACGAGTTTTGGCAACTGGTTGTGACCATCGAGTCGACGCCAACTTTTCTGCGCGGCCTCGGCCAGTTTGAAGACCATCGCGAGCGCCGTCCTGTTGGACAGGCAACCCTTCGATCGGATCGTGCGGTGGCGCACGGTGGCGAAGGTGCTTTCAATGGGATTGGTCGTCCGCAGGTGTTTCCAGTGCTCGGCGGGGAAGTCGTAGAAAGCCAGCAGCGTGTCCCGATCCTTGCCGAGGCAGTCGGCCGCCTTTTCGTATTTGGGTGTGTAGCTCTCGATGAAGGCGTCGAATGCCAGCTCGGCGGTGGCCTTGGACTCCGCCATCCAAATCTCCTGCAGCGCGCGTTTGGCTTTCGGCTGCTGGCTCTTTGGCAGCTTGGCGAGCACGTTGGTGGTCTTGTGCACCAGCAGCGCTGCTCGCGCGTTGTCGGCCAGACCTCACCGGCGGCCTTCCAGAACCCGAGCGCGCCGTCGGCAATGACGAGCCGCGGCGACACGTCGAGCCCACGCCGCTTCAGATCGAGCAGCAGATCGCGCCAATCGTGCGCGCTCTCGCGGGCGCCATCGGTGAAGCCGACCAGTTCCTTGCGGCCTTCCGGCGTCGCGCCGATCAGCACCAGGATGCACTGCTTCTCGTCCTCGAGGCGAGCTTCGAGATGGATGCCATCGGCCCAGATGTAGACATAGCGCCTGGCCGAAAGATCGCGCTTTTGCCACGCGGCGTACTCGTCGAGCCAGCCGTCCTTCAGGCGACCAACGGCGGATGCCGACAACCCGGCAGCATCCTTGCCGAGCAGCGCCGCCAGCGCCTCGGAGAAGTCGCCGGTCGAGATCCCCTTCAAATAGAGGATCGGCAGCAGCGTCTCGATCGACTTCGACCGCCGCATGTAGGGCGGCACGACCGATGGCGAGAACCGGATACGGTCGGGATCGGCGGCGGCCTCGCGATCGCGCACACGCGGCTGGCGGACGGAGACTGGACCGATCCCGGTCATCACCTCGCGCTCCGGCAGGTGACCGTGGCGGACCACACGCTGCTGGCCGTCCTCGGTCTTCACATCGGCATGCTTGCCGAGAAAGTCCGCGACCTCGGCCTCGACCGCCTGCGCCAACAGAGCGCGGGCCCCGTTACGCAAGATTTCGGTGAGTTGGTCGTCGAACACTCCTGGCTGAATCAGCTTGGTGACGTTATCGTTGGACACGGCATATCGCTCCTTCGGTGGAGAAGTGGAGGCGTCAAGCACCCCCACGATATGCCGCCTTCCCGATTCCCGCCGTCACCAACTTTCAGCGATAGCTCCGGCGTCACGCTCGGCGAGGCGCTGATCCCGGAGCGCATTCCCTATGCGCGAGAACCGCGCAAGCTGCCGGTCGTGCTCAGCGCCGACGAAGTGGTTCAGTTCCTCGAAGCAGTGTCCAGCCTGAAGAGCCGCGCCGCGCTCACCACGGCCTATGCGGCCGGACTCAGGGCCTCCGAAGTCGCGGGACTGCGGATCGAAGACATCGACAGCGCCCGCGGCGTCATCCAGGTGCGCCATGGCAAGGGCGCGAAGGATCGCAACGTGATGCTGTCGCCCCAGCTGCTGGGCATCCTGCGCACCTACTGGCGGCTCGCCCGGCCGCGGCTTTATCTGTTCCCTGGTCGTGACGAAGATCATCCGATCGATCAGACCGTGTTGCACGCCGCCTGTCGGTCGGCGGTGAAGGCTGCGGGCCTGACCAAGCGCGTCACGCTGCACACGCTGCGCCACAGCTTCGCGACGCATCTTCTCGAGAACGGAACCGATATCCGGATCATCCAGGTCTTGCCCGGGCACAACAATTTGTCGTCGACAGCGCGCTACACGCAGGTCGCCACCGATACGATCCGGGCGACGCAGAGCCCGCTCGATCGCCTGTCGCTGGAGGTGACGCCACCTCGATGATCCGCGGCGGGATGCGGGTGATGATCCGCCCCGACGGCCGCTCCAACAGGCCCGCTCTCGAGATTGCCGATATTCTGCGCCGGCATGGCGACACCTATCGCCGTGACCATGTCGGTCATCTCGGTCGGGTTGAGCGGCGCGTGATGAGCGCGATCGTGGCGTGCCGGACCGAGGCGCTCGGCGGCCACATGGAGGCTTGCGACGACTGCGGCACGACACGCGTCGCCTATAATTCCTGCCTTATGGGCAAAGCCAGTAATGGGGAGCTGGCGGCAATTTGATCGCGCTCCTGCACCAATCACCGCCAACCCCGCTCTCCATTACGAGGTACGCCTGAGGAGTTCGATCAGCTGGTCGGTGGGCTGGAAGACGCCGCGCCGCAGGTGGGGCGGCACGATCGCCTCCATCGCATCGAGCTTCTCGGTTGGATCGCCGCGCGTGTAGACCTCGGTGGTCGTCAGCGTAGCGTGGCCCAGCCACAGCGACACCTTCCGGATGTCCCGGGTCGCTTGCAGAACGACCATCGCGCAGGTGTGCCTGAGCACGTGGGGCGAGACGCGTTTCTTGGCGAGACCGGGCTGCTTGCGAGCCGCAGTCGCGGCGTGCTGCCTGAGCAGATAGGCAAAGCCCCATCGGCTCAGCGGCTCACCACGGGCGTTGACGAACACCTCGGGTGTCGCGACCTGCCCGCGGATGGCCAGCCAGGCACGCAGTGCAGCAGCCGCCGGCTTCCACAACGGCAGCGTCCGCTCCCGGCGTCCCTTGCCGAGCACGCAGATGCTCATCGAAGGCAGGTCGATGTCATCGACCTTGAGGCCCGTCAGTTCGGAGACGCGCAGCCCTGCGCAGACGGCCACGTGCAGCATTGCGCGATCGCGGATGCCATCGCGTGTCGCCGGATCGGGAGCGTCGAGCACGGCTTTGAGCTCTTCGCGCAGAAGGTAGGGTACCAGGCGCGTGTCAGTTTTCTTGAACGGGATCGCCAGTACACGGCGGATCTGCTCGAGCGCCGCCGGCTGCCGGTACTCGAGGAAGCGGAAGAACGACTTGATCGCCGCCAGGCGAACGTTGCGCGTCACGGCCGCGTTTTTGCGCTCGTCCTCAAGATGCTCAAGGAAGGCGCTGACGAGCCCGGCATCGATCTGTTCGAGCGTCAGCGCCGAAGGTTTGACCTTGAGCCGGTCGGCGGCGAACACGAACAGCAGCTGGAAGCTCGAGGCATAGGAGTCCCTCGTGTGCTGGCTGGCGCCCCGCTGGCAAGCGAGTGTGTCGCGCAGGAACGTCTCGATGAGGGGAGCGATCGGCGTCATGCTGACCTCCCTTCGGAGATGAACGCTTCGCCGGCCATGGCGACATCGCGCAAGAGGTCGGGCGTGGCCTCGAGATACCAGTAGGTCGCATAGATGTTGACGTGACCCATGTAGGTCGCGAGTGCCGCCATGTGCGCCCCGCACCGGCCCCGGCCGGTAGGGCTGCCTTGCAGCGCGCGCACCGCAAACGTGTGCCGTAGATCGTGCAGGCGAGGACGGCGAGCCGACGTCGATCTGATGCCAACCTTGTCGACCAGCCTGTCGAAGGTCTCCTTGACGGCAATGTAGCGTAGCGGCCGACCGGGCTTGTCGATGAAGACCGGATCATCGTCTGAGCCGAGCCCGCGACGTGCCAGGTATCGCTGCAAGCCGGCAACCGCCGTGTCGTGCAGCGGCACCAGTCGGGTCTTGCGGAACTTGGTCTCGCGGATCAGCAGACCGTCGCGGGTCACGTCCGCGATCGTCAGCTTCAGGGCTTCGGAGATCCTGAGCCCGGTGGATGAGAGCAGCGCGATCAAGGTCGCTTGCGTGTGCGGGCGCAAGCCGCGCGTTGGCCGAAGCCGCAGCGCAGCTTCGACCAGCCGACTAATCTCGTCTGTCGTGTAGATGTGCGGCGTGCGACGCTTCTTGCGGGCGCCGAAGTGATTTGCCGGCGGCAGCTCGTGCCCGACTTCCTCCACCCGGACATGGCGTACGAAGCGACAGACGGCTCTGAGCCGTGCATCGCGTTGCGCGACGGATGGTCCGAGCGCGGCCCAGTCGATCGCTGTTTTTGTCTCGACGTACGTTTGTCCGCGCTCGGCCGCGAAGGCGGCAAAGCTCTTCAGCAGGTGCTCCGCGGTCGACATCGCGAAGCCCGTGGTGCGGCGGAGCGCGAGATAGGTCTCGATGGCGTCGAGCATCAGAGCGCCTCCGGCCAAGGCTGAGCAACCTGCTTCAGCAGCGCGACGTCGGCCTTTGCGTAATAGGCCGTCGTGTCGATGCCGCGATGCCGAAGGACGAGGCCGATCTTGTCGAGCGGCACGCCATGGCGCAGCATCTCGGTCGCCGCGGTGTGCCGCAGAGTGTGGGCCCCTTTGACCGGCGCCACAATGTCGGCCCGCTTCATGATACGCTTGACCACCGACGAGATGCCGTCGCCTCGTCGGAATGGCCGGCTCGGCGCGATCGTGCGCAGGAACAAGACATCGTTCCGGCCGGTAGACGGCCGGCATTCGAGGTAGGCGGCGATCGCATCCCCGACGTCTTGCGGTAGCGGCAGCCGGACCTCGTAGCGCGACTTGCCGCAGACCCGTAGCGATCCCGTTTGCCACTCAATATCCGCGAGACGCAGTTGCGCCACGTCACCGGCCCGCAGGCCGAGGCGCACCAACAAAAGTACGATCGCACGATCACGCCGGCGCCCACCGACGTCGCCGTCACAGACAGCGATCAGCCGGTCGACCTGCTCGGTCGACAGATACCGGGGCATGTCGGCAAGCTGCCAATGAGCGTAGGCTGGAACGGCGCCGTCGAGACCTGCCTGACAACGGCCTGCGACTGCGAGATACCGCAGGAAGGCCCGCAGGCTCGTTGTCATCTTCTCGATCGTGCCACTCCCGCTATTGCTCGCCCGCTCCAGGAAGTAACTGCGGACATCGTTCGGCCTCCAGCCGTCCGGGTCAGATCGAAGATGCATCATCAGGCCCGCGGCGTCGCGGGCGTAGAGCCTGATGGTGGCATCGGATGCGCCGCGATGCTTGCGCAGCCACGTTTTGAAGTCGGCGACCAGCTGCGGCTCGGCGGGTGCTGCCGCCACCGCGGACCGGCAAAGGCCGAGCTCGACGAGGTGCCGACGAAAGAGCCTGGCACCGTAGATGGTGTGGTGGTTGCGCCGGCCGCCTTTGGCGCGTGGACACCGGCAAGTGCGCAGGTGCTCGCCGAACGCGGCGAGATCAACGTCCGTCAGGCCCGCGCCTTGCTCGGCCATAACATGACCGATGTGAGCCGCCGCTCGCAAATAGCGTACCGCTGTCTCGGGGCCATAGCCCTGCCGCTCCAGCGCCGCTGCAAACCCGTCAAGGTAAGGCCCGCTCGGCCCACTGCGCAGATGCCCCAGCATCTTCGCTGCCGAGAAGTACGTCTCCAACATGTCCGTCTCCGTATGTGACCGGCCATCAGTGGCCGACCCAACGGGGCCGCACGAGCGACTTGTAATGGAGAGCTCGAGAGCGGCAATCCACAAGAAAATACGGTGATCGCGATTGGCAGCTCCCCATTACTGGCTTTGCCCATACGGCAGGTAATGGGTGATGCCCATTACTTGCCGCAACCGGCACTGTCCGAAGTGTCAGGGGCCAGCCCGGGCCGCGTGGCTCGCCGCGCGAGAAGCCGACCTGCTGCCGGTTCCCTATTTCCACGTCGTCTTTACACTTCCCGCTCCGATCGCCGCGATCGCCTTTCAGAACAAAGCCATCGTTTATGCGATCCTGTTCAAAGCCGCCGCCGAGGCAATGTCGACGCTCGCCGCCAATCCACGCCGGCTCGGCGCCGGGATCGGCGTCGTCGCCGTCCTCCACACCTGGGGGCAGGCGCTGACGCACCATCCCCACGTCCACTGCGTCGTGCCGGGCGGCGGCCTCTCGCCCGATGGCGCGCGCTGGATCGCCAGCCGACCAAACTTCTTCCTGGCCGTCAAACCGCTCGCAAGGCTGTTCAGACGCCTCTTCCTCGAACGTCTGACCGCCGCCTTCGACGCCGGCACCCTGAACTTTTTCGGCGATCTCGCATCCCTGGCCAAGCCTGCCGCCTTCGCAGCTCACCTCGTCGCCATGCGGCGCATCAGCTGGGTCGTCTACGCCAAACGGCCGTTCGGCGGCCCCGCGCAGGTGCTGGCCTATCTCGGCCGCTATACCCATCGCGTCGCCATCGCCAACAGCCGGCTCGTCGCCCTCGATGAGGATCACGTCGCCTTTACCTGGAAGGACTACCGCCAGAACGGCGCGACAAAGATCATGAAGCTCAAGCCCGACGAGTTCATCCGCCGCTTCCTTCTTCACACGCTGCCCGATGGCTTCCATCGCATCCGCCACTTCGGCTTCATGGCCAACGGCCACCGCGCTGCCAAACTCGCCCTCTGCCGCAAACTTCTCGATCCTGAGCGGACAGCGCCAAACGATGGCGAGCCGTCGCCTGGGGATTCGGACGCTCTGACGTGGGCCAAGGTTCCCGCCTGTCCTGATTGTGGTGGCGTCATGCGCATCATCGAGCGCTTTCGACACAGCTTCAGTAGTTCTGGCGCTCCAACCCAATCGTACCGGTGCGACACATCGTGAGCCAACTCATCCCGTGCACGAAGATCGTCATTCGTCATTATGATCCCGTCGTCCCGATCATCGCAGGCGCTGCCGACTCCGTGCGGCCAAACAGCGCGATGGAAACTATTCGATGCAGCAGGCCATCGACCGCGACCGCCCGTAAAAGGCTCTCTGTCTCAAGTTGCCGTCATTGCCCAACCAATACGTCGCCGTGTCAGCTCCGCAGTCTGCCGATAGCAACCCGCGATCTCAAACTATCCCCATAGCCGCACCACCGTGCATCTTCTCCCGCGCCTTCGTTCAATCCGGCTTCAATGAGGTCGCGTGATAAGCGCTTGCCGCACCCTCGCGTGAGCGCGACCTCACAGAACCCTCCAGATTCAACGGACACTCCGTCCACTCCTGCCGCTCCGCGATTCGCTTTCACCTGTTTCCAAGCGTCCCAAACGAGTCGTTTGGGAATTTGATACGGCTTTGCCTCAGTCATCGGCTCCTCCCGTTTCCGGTTGGCCTGTGACTTTGGCTAGAAGATCGGGTCCCTTTGCTCCGCCCGCATTACCGGGCCTCATCACTACTACGAACCCGTCCGCCCCTGCGTCGCGCATTGGTACTCTGCCCTCGGCGGGTCCGCCGCCTTTGGGGTCTCCCTTGGCATCACGACGCAGGTTCCCATGTTCCACGCAAGAGCCTGCCATCGGGATCACGCCGCCTCTACACCGGTTGCCGCCCGGCCAATAGACAGGCTCTTGCCGCGCTTGATCCCAGGAGGTGGTATCGCCCCTGGTTTCGACAACACCTGAACTGTACTTTCGATGCATCATCGGCGGTTTACTTGCGTTCGTCTTCCCGTGGCTCACCTGACGGGCTGATTGCCCGCCTTTTCCAGCAACGCTCACCACCTCAGCCCTTGAGCTAAAGCAGCTTGTGGCGGTTTGAACTCTGATCCTGCAATCCGAGTCCGAGGGGCCTGCCCTCATCTCTTGCGCAGCAAGGCTGCTCGAAAGATGGTCTACATATTCAACCTCCTTCTTCGCGCCATCATGGCGCACATACCACGGTGCAGCCAAAGGCCGTTACGCATCCGACCGACGCGCGGCTGATGCATCGGGCCATCACCAAGCTCGTCGGGCTCGCCAAGCGCAACCGTGTGCCGCTGCGCCAGAGCTATCTGCGCTTGGCGAAGCGCGCCGCCATCATGGTCGGCCGCTATACCCACGCTCATCAGTGCAAGCGCGCCCGGCGCCAACTCAAGTTCCTGCGGACGCGACTTGGCCGGATCATCCGCGACATCCGCCGCAAGATCGATGGTGATGCGGTGCTGGAAGCCCGCTTCGGTCCGCTGCTCGAGTTGGCGCAGCGGGTGCGCGCCCAGGATCAGCATCAGCGCGTTCCGAAGGTCTATGCGTTACATGCCCCGGAGGTCGAGTGCATCGGCAAGGGAAAAGCCCGCGCGCCTTACGAGTTCGGCTGCAAGGTCAGAATCGCCACCCCCGTGACGTCCCCGAAGGGCGGACAGTTCGTGCTCCATGCCAAGGCACTGCATGGCAATCCGTTCGATGGGCACACGCTCGGCCCCGTGATCGCCGACATGGAGAAGCTGACACCGGCGTGCAGGCTCGCCGCATCCACGTCGACAAAGGGTACCGCGGCCACAACCACCCGCACCGGTTCAGGGTCTGGATCTCGGGTCAGGTCCGCCGCGTCACGACTGCCATCCGGCGCGAGATGAAGCGCCGCACGGCTGTCGAGCCCGTCATCGGCCACGTCTAGGCCGAGCACCGCATGGACCGCAACTATCTCAAGGGCCGCGACGGCGACCGCATCAACGCCGTCCTCGCTGCGGCTGGCTACAACTTCGGCCTGCTCCTGCAATGGCTTGAAGAGCTTTTGCGTGCCATCATCCGAACCTTCGCCGAAACTGTCCCGGCTCAAAAGATCGCTTAAATCAGCGCGCGCGAAGGTTCTTCACGGGCGACTCTCGAACAGGACCAAGATTGAATGCGCTTGGGGGCGGCTCGTTGCTTGCCGGCTTGTCGGCCCTACGCCACGCTCCAAGCAGCCGCTCCAGATTGGAGAAGCTGCCTGTGTATCCACGCCGCTTGACGTCGTGGAACAGATGTCGCCCGCAGCGATTTCCGTCTTTCCAACACCTGGCGAGAAACTCCTCGAAATACCGAGGCGATGTGGGGGTCAGCGTCGCTCGGCGCCGGTCCGGCGGCGCCTTGAATGTGAGCCATTTCGCCACGGTGCGGCGCTTATAGCCTGTCCGACGCTCGATCTCGCTATAAGAGAAACCTTTGTCGCGCAGTGCGTGGATCGCTGCGAAAACGTCTTCGCGCGACCGCCGATGCGCAAGGCGCGCTCGACGACGATAGACCGCAGCGTCGATGCTGTCCTCTTCAGACAGGATCGACCTTCCTGTCGTGCGTCCCGTCGTGCTCATTTGTTCTTCGATCGCCAAGCGAAGGTTCTGAACAAGATGAAACCGATCAGCAATTTGTATGGCCTGCGGCGCTCCCTCACGAACCGCCTGCCCGTACAGGCCGCAACGGTCCCGGGTGACGACCTCGATGGAAGGGTTCTTCCTCAGCCAAATTGCGGCGCTCCTCACGCTCCGATCCTCCAAAATGTCGACCACCGAACCGCGCTCAAGATCGACCATGATCGTGCCGTAGCGCCAAGTTTTCCGCCGACTCCAGTCATCAATGCCGATGACGCGTGGCGCTGGAGGATCGACCTGGGCGTCTCGTTTCAATACGCGCAGGATGGTGTCGTTGCTGATCGGCATGCCGAGGCGTTGCATCACGCGCTCACCCGGCCTGCCACTGGCGCTGTGGCCCAATAGACTGGCTATCTGCGCCGCCCGCTTCGTACGTCGGGCGTATGGCGACGCAATAGCCGAGGATTGATCGGAAAAGGTTTGACGGTCGCAGTCTGCCCGAACGCACGCCACCGCCGCACGCGCAGCCTGACCGTGACCTGCTCACCTTGTGCGGCAAGATCCTGCAGCCGTCTCTCACGCCATCGATGCGCGTGCCGGGATCGCCGATTGCAGCCAGGACAAATCCCATGATTGGCCATTTTGGCGTAGACGACCCATGTCCCGTCGCCAGATCGTGCCGCGTCATACGTCTTTACCGACTTATCCAGCGCCCATCGTCTCGTTGATCCCATGACTTTCTCCTGCCCTCATGCAGAAGATACCATCCCCACACAAAGTAAGTCAGATGGGGTATTCGGCCTGTTGCTGAGCCCCGCGTTAGCAGGGTGCTGCGCTTCAGGTTGATGATAAACGTGGTCTGTTTTCGAACAGCCACAAGCATCAGACGGAGAAGCGCAGCATGAAACATTACGCTGGACTGGACGTGTCGGTCAAAGAGACGTCCCTGTGCATTGTCGACGAAACGGGCCGCATTGATGCCGTCGCGGAGTTGGTAGGAATTGAGGTTGGCGTAGTCTCCGGGGTGTTGAACCTCGAATCATCCGGCGTTGAAGCGCCGGACTGGAGACCACGCCATGACGAAGCATACCACCAGGCCTGATTCTTTGCAGCCGACGACCGAGATGGCTGTTGATGTTTTCGACAACTGGTTCGACCCGATCGAGACTGAGGTAAGGGCTCGATCGCGCCAGTTCATCGAAGAATTGATCCGCGGCGAACTCGATGCCGCGCTGGCCAGACAGAGCTGGCCCCGCAAATTCGGACAGTAGCTTGAGTGGATTTTCTGCCTGACAGCGGCGAGGATTCTTGCTGCGAATCAGGAGCGAAGATGACGAAGAAGAGCCGCCGGACGCATTCTCCGGCATTCAAGGCGAAGGTTGCTTTGGCTGCGGTCAAAGGCGACAAGACACTGGCGGAGCTGGCGCAACTGTTTGATGTTCATCCGAACCAGATCACGATCTGGAAAAACCAGCTCCTGGAAGGCGCCGCCGGCGTGTTTGGGCATGACAAGACATCGGCCGAGACGCCGGTCGATTTGAAGGCGTTACATGCCAAGATCGGCGAGCTGGCGTTGGAAAACGATTTTTTGTCCGGCGCGCTCACCAAGGCGGGCCTGCTGAGCGCAAAGCGATGATCGACCGCGATCATGATCTTTCTATCGTGCGCCAGGCGAAGGTCCTGAAGCTGGCTCGCAGCACGGTCTACTATGAACCTCGGCCAGTTTCGGCCGAGGACCTTGCCTTGATGCGTCGGCTCGATGAGCTGCATCTCGATTATCCCTTCGCGGGAGCGCGTATGCTGCGATCGTTGCTGCGGCGGGAGGGCGTATACGCCGGTCGCCGCCACATCGCGACGCTGATGAAGCGCATGCGGATCGAGGCGGTCTATCGTCGCCCGAACACGAGCAAGCCGGCTCCGGGTCACAAGATCTACCCGTACCTGTTGCGCGGATTGAAGATCGAGCGGCCCGACCATGCGTGGGCAATGGACATCACCTACATTCCGATGCGGCGTGGCTTCGTCTATCTCGCGGCGGTCGTCGATGTGTTCAGCCGACGGGTCCTGGCCCATCGCGTCTCGATCACAATGGAGGCGGCCTTCTGCGTCGAAGCGGTCCAGGAGGCGTTGGCGAAGCACGGCAGGCCCGAGATTTTCAACACGGATCAGGGCAGCCAGTTCACCAGCCTCGAGTTCACCGATGTGCTGCTGGACGCGAAGATCGCCATCAGCATGGACGGCAAGGGCGCCTGGCGCGACAACGTGTTTGTCGAGCGGCTCTGGCGCACGGTCAAATACGAAGAAGTTTATCTCCGCGCCTACGACAGCGTGTCCGAGGCGCGAGCGTCAATTGCCAAGTATCTGGCCTTCTACAATCAGGGACGCCCTCACTCGAGCCTTGACGGGCGCACGCCCGACGAGGCTTACTTCGGCACGCAAGCTATGGTGATGGCCGCATGACCGTCGCCGACGGTTTTGTCGTCGCTCTGGTCGGGCTACGCCCTCCCGACGCAACGACAAAACCGTACAGCCCCGCGTTCAGCATAACCCGGCAGGAATCCACTTAAATCCAGCGGGGCGCTGTCCAAACAACCGGGGCCAGCTCTCAGCCGATGCGTCTCTCCAGATTGAGCATTCGCAACTTCAGGAATTTCGAAGCGGTCGACGTACCTTTGTCCGGTAACGTCGTGTTCCTGGGCGAGAACCGGGTCGGCAAAAGCAATCTCCTTTTTGCGATACGCCTTGTCCTCGATCCGGCGCTGCCCGACTCCGCTCGTCAGCTCAGGTTGTCGGACTTCTGGGACGGCTGCGGGGCGACCTACGATGACCCGATCGAGGTGCACCTCGAGTTCACCGACTTCGCGGGAGACCCGGCGCTCGTCGCTTTGCTGACGGACTTCCGGACCGCCCGTGATCCGATGACCGTCAGCCTGAGCTACGTGTTCCGAAAGAGGGCCGGCATGTCCGGTGCGCCGGAGACCGGCGCCGACTTCGACTTCGTCGTTTTCGGCGGCGGCGACGAAACGCGTCCGGTGCCTGGCCGTGTCCGGCGGAGGGTAGCGATCGACGTCCTGGATGCGCTGCGCGACGCCGAAGGCCAGCTTGCCACATGGCGTAGCTCGCCGCTCCGCCATCTGTTGGAGGAGGCCATCTCCGACGTTCCATCGGCCGATATCGATGCGGTTGCCGCGGAGCTCGACAAGGCAACCAAGGCACTGGAAAGCTTTCCGACGATCAAGACTCTTGAGGACGAACTGAGGGCCGGTATCCGTCGCCTGTCGGGGAAGGCGCACGACATCGACGCCAGATTGAGGTTCGCGCCATCCGATCCTCTCCGGCTTTTCCGGGCGATAGCGATGTTCATCGACGGAGGCAAACGCGGTATCGCCGAGGCGAGCCTGGGATCGGCCAACGTCGCGCTTCTCGCGCTCAAGCTTGCCGAGTTCGCGTGGCGCCGCAAGAAGAACGATCGGAATTTTTCGCTGCTGTGCATCGAGGAGCCGGAGGCGCATCTGCACCCGCAGTTGCAACGGTCCGTCTTCAAGAAACTGTTCGGCGATGAGGATCCCGCGCAAGCGCTCATCGTCACCAGCCATTCGCCCACCTTGGCGGCCGTTACGCCGTTACGCTCGATCGTGCAGTTGAGAATTCGGGACGGCGCGACGGAAGCGTTTTCGCTGGCGGAATTGCCCGTAAGCGGCGACGAACTCGACGATCTGGAGAGCTCTCTGAACGCGACGCGGGCGGAGTTGCTGTTCGCGCGGGGTGTGCTTTTCGTGGAAGGCGATGCCGAGGAGGCTTTGGTACCGGTCTTCGCGCAGTCGCTAAGCCGACCGCTGGACGAACTCGGGATCACGGTCTGCAACGTGGCCGGCGTCAACTTCGCTCCATACGTGAAGCTCGCCGAGTCGTTGAACCTGCCTTACGCCGTCATCACGGATTGGGATCCGCTCGACGGTTCGAAGCCGCCGTTGGGCCGGAAGCGCACGCTCGATCTATTGCAGGTCATGCTCGCGATCAGGGGCAAACCAGCGATGACGTCGAGCAAGCGGACTACCTTGGAAACCAAGGACCACGCCTACTTCGCGAAGCAGTCGACCAAAACGGGCGTCTTTCTGAACGACCGCACGTTCGAGGTGTCGGTTGCGAATACGCCGGCGCTTCTGAAGCCATTGCTCGACATTCTCGATGAGCAAGGTTTCGGATCGACCCGGACCCGCCGCATCGCCGCATGGCGTAAAGGCACGGTCGCTGTCGATCCTACGCAACTGCTCGCCATGATCGCGGATATCGGCAAAGGGCGATTGGCATCGCGGCTCGGCAAGAAGATGATCGGGCTTACGCCGCCCGGATACATCGCCGATGCCATCGAACATGTGGCCGACCGTGTCTGACGCGCGCAGACTTCTGAAAGCGCTCGACGAACTAGCGGGCAATCCCGAGCAATCGGCCGCGGTCGGTGAGAAGGGGCATTGCGTCGTCTTGGCCGGTCCTGGCAGCGGCAAGACCAAGACGCTCACGACGGCCATGGCGCGGGCCATTATCGAGGATGTTGTCGATCCGCGCGGCGTTGCCTGCATCACCTACAGCAACGAGTGCGTCGCCGAGCTGGAAACCAGACTTGCGAAGCTAGGTATCGCTCCTGGCAATCGCGCTTTCATCGGGACCGTACACGGGTTCGCGCTTAGCCAGGTTGTCTCGCCCTACGCGCGCTGCGTTTCCATCGGCCTACCTCCCGACTTCAGGGTCGCGACGCGCACCGAGTGTCGCACCGCGGTGGAGACCGCTCACGCCGCGGCGATCGGAGGCGGCGAGAATCCGCATCGGCGTTGGGAGTTTGCTGTCGAGAAGCGGCGTCGCGACGTCGATCGCTCCGGCCCCGAATGGAGGGGATCGAACCCCGAACTCGCTGATTTCATCGAAGCCTACGAAGCTGAGCTCAGACGCCTTGGGCTTATCGACTACGATGATATGCCGCTTCTTGCGTACCGCATGATCAAGCAACACGATTGGATACGTGACGCCGTGGCGGCGCGTTTCCCGATCCTGTTCGTGGACGAATATCAAGATCTTGGCCATGCCCTCCACGAACTCGTGCTCCTGCTCTGCTTCGGCGGAGGCATCAGGTTGTTCGCGGTCGGTGACGTCGATCAATCCATATACGGTTTCAACGGTGCCAACCCCGAGCTATTGGAAGGTCTGACGGATCGCGCGGACATCAAGACCATCAAGCTGCGCTTCAACTATCGATCGGGCAAACGGATCATTCGGGCGTCCATGGGCGCGCTCGGGGAGGACCGCGATTATCAGGAGATCGAGGGGGCACCGGACGGTGAGATCTCGTTCTATGAGGTTCCGCACGGGCTCGACGAGCAGGCAGAAGAGATCGCCACGAGCATTATCCCGGACATCATAGAGAAAGGAATCTCGCTGGGCGAGATCGCGGTTCTGTATCGGGCCTCTTGGCTCGGCGACAAGGTCGCGGATGCGCTGAGACAAGCTGATATACCGTTCGTTCGGGCGGACCCGAAGGGGCTGGTTCGTCGGAGTTCGCGGCTCGCCTGCTTCATCGAAGACTGTGCGAAATGGGCGACCGGCGGCTGGCGGTCGGCCGAGCCGCGCTACAGCCGGTTGCTCGCTCGCGCTGGCGCGTTCGTCTACGGTGGAGATGCGAGCGAGCAAGAAATGCAAGATCTCTCTGATCGGCTCATCGGGTTTTTGAACTCATCAATCGGCTCGACCGAGAGCACGCACGTCTGGCTTCAGCGGTGCGATGACGAACTCATCGCGCCGTGGCGTGACATATCTCGCAATTCGGAGTCGGATTGGGATGTGTGCTCGGAGATGATTTCGAACACCGATCCTGCGGACGATCTCGATATGTCCCTCGATCGTTTCGCCGGTCGTATCGAGGGATCGGGCCGCGTCACCTTGACGACGTTGCACAGCGCAAAAGGCCGGGAGTTCGACGCGGTCATCATGTTCGGCGTCAACGCTGCGGATCTACCGAGCTACAAGGACAAGAAATCCGCACATAGTCTCCGCGAGGCGCGCCGTAGCTTCTACGTCGGCGTCACGCGTCCGAGGAAGTCGGTGAGTTTGGTGTTTCAGGAGCATCACCCGTCACCTTGGGTCTGCGAACTCGCCGAGAGGATCGAGGGTTGATTCCTGCTTCCCGATCTCCCAGCGATCTGCCGCATTGCGATGTGGCTCGTCGTGCCGTCGTGGTCGCTACTTGGAAGGGATCCAGATTCGTCGATCGCTCGTGGATCATCCGATCTGGACGCCGATGAGTCCGGAAAGCCGTTAGGCTTCGACCGGCTCGGCCCGCTTTGCGACGGCGTCATAAATACCGATCTTCAGGGAGGGGAAGCGCTGCTTCAAATCCGAAGCACCCCGCTGCGCGCCTTCGCGGGTTTCGAATTCGGTCTTCACGAGTCCGTCGACGAGCAGCGCGAAACCGTCCGTCGGCATCCTGTTGGTCTTCATTTGATGGATGGATCGGTTGGTTGATGTTAGGCTGACCCAGATACGGCGAGTCGCGGCTGGCGATCAAGCCCAGGCTGTGGACCACTTCCCGAACGCGTCGCGATCATTTGCATTGCGAACAGGGCCGGAGCCTGGCTGAACGCGACACCTCTTCGACTTCTCTGCCGAGATCATAATCGATTGCGATCGCGATCCGTTCCCGTCGCGCTGACCGCCAAATACGTCGTGGGATGCGATTGCCGGGAGTTCGCGGTTAACGTGACGGCAGGACGATCGATCTGGGGCTGTCTTGTTTTTTAGAATTCAATTTTCCGATCTGCCGGATATACCGACGCCGCATCACGTTAGGTCCGGATTCGAAATGAAGTCGCTTGAAAGAAAGATCCCCAAAAGAAAAGGCGTCAAGCGCTACTTCGAGCCGATCCTCGCTAGAGCCACGCTGCGGGAGCGATTGATCGGCTGCCTGGGAGCACTCTTAGCGATCGCATCCACGGCACTGATCAGCAAGCTCGTCTTGGGTCCCGAGTCCCATCTACCGTTGATCGTTGCCCCGTTGGGAGCGTCGGCGGTACTGCTTTTCGCGGTGCCAACCAGTCCGATGGCTCAGCCGTGGGAGATCGTGGGCGGCAACACGATCTCCGTGCGGCTGCATTGACGGCGATCATCGGCGGACCGGCGGTGACGAATGCGGGCTTTATCTTTTCCTTTGCACCCGTCGCGCTGAACGGCCTCATCCTCTTGGCGATCGGAGGGTCTTTCATCGCTTGTCCGGAAGAAGATATCCCCACGTGACCGATGCGGTGACGCACCCGCGCGGGACTTCCGACGTGAAACCGAGTGTCCGCATTGGCTTTCAGGCACAGGATATCGACGACGCCTTGGAATCCTTCAACGAGTCCTAAGACATCAGCCGCTCGGACCTGGAATTGCTGCTGAGGGAGATCGAACTCAAGGCTTTGACGCGCACCCACGGACAGGTGACGTGCGCGGACGTCATGTCCCGTGACGTCGTCACGATCCCGCTCTCACGAGAGTACAGATCGTGCCCGCTCGCTGCTTTTGAGCCATGACGTCCGGACCCTGCCGGTTACGGACCCGCGTCACGATCGGATCGTCGGTACGGTCGGTCTGCGGGAACTGGCAGGCAGCGGTGCGAGCGTCGGGTCGCGAATGTCGCCGGCCATCACGTGCGGCGCGGGGACTTCGATCGTGGCTCTGACCCCGGCGCTCACGGACGGGAAGACCCATGCCGTCGTCGTCGTCGTCGACGACCTCAACGAGGTGATTGGTATCGTCACGCAGACCGACGTGCTCGCGGCGTTGGCGAAGCTTCTGCCTGTCGCGGAGTGAGACCGCCGATCAGAACTGCAGATCTTCGTCGCCGACGGTCGTATATCGGACGTCCGTCACCTCGCGCATCAACCAGTCGAGATAGCTGACGACGCTGGGATCCTCGGTCCCGACGAACGTTTTCCGGTTCAGGATGACGATATTGCGGCTGTCCTGGGTCTCGTCGCGTTGCATCGAGGATCTGAAGATGACCGCATCGCAGCCGAAAGACGACTTGAGATATTCCGCGACGATTTGGGTCGAGATGTACTCGCGCTGGCGTTCGTGCGGTCGTACGGGCCGGCTGATCTCGTCCTGCATCTGGTCGATGAATTCGTACCGGCTATGCTCGAAGAACAGCTTCCGGTCGGCGGCGCGCCGATCGAACACCGTGAAGTCGAAGACCTTGAGAGGCATGCGGGTCGCGAAACGTCCGATGGCGACCGAGTCACCGATGCTTGGCCTCAATTCGGCAATCGCGGTCGCACTCGAGAAGGCTGCGTAGAGCACGGGAATGAATTCGACGTTCATCCTCCCCGCGGACGTCCGGTCGAAAGGTGGCGGCCCTAGCTTGCTGGCGCCGTCCGCGTCGACGGCATCCTTGGTCAGACCGCCGTCCATCAGGCGGGCGCGATAGATTACTTGGCCTGGCGGTAGATCGTAGAGTGGCCTTACCGGCCCTTCGCCGTACTCTTCCGGTTTGCCGAAAAGGTCGTCAAGTTTGTCCTTGATGCCGAAGAAGCGCGAGGTGAATTGGACCTGTCTGCTGAACTCGTTCCACTGGAGGGAGTATCTGCGATCGAACCAATAATCGTCTTGGTCGGCCTTCTCTCGGGCATCGGCCGCCGCGATCGGCTCGAAATTGTGGGCATCCGTGTAGTACGGCTCTGCTCCTTGAGAGATATCGTGATCCGAAACGTCGGGCAGAGCGGCGATCACGGCTTCGACGACGTCGTCGGAAGCTCCGAGTTCTTCCGAAAATATCTCTTCGTAGGGCTGCCCCTCCGTCCCGTAGTAGACCTTGTCGCGGTCGTCGACCTCGAAGGTTTCCGCGCCCGGCTGATAATTGGACTGAAACCAGCGATCTGCTTCCTCCGCGAATTCATCGACAGTCACGCACGGCACGGAGGTATGATCGTCGTCGAAGTCGCAATTGCTCTCGACGCCGATCGTATCGATCCACTCCTGCAGCGGTCCTTCCTGAACACAGCGTGGGCAGAGTTTTCTGTCGTCGGCCATTCATCCTCGCGCGATCGGACCGTTCATCGTGACATGTATCGTGCCGACCGTCCGCAGCCAACTGGCGGCCCGTAACGCAGCCACGGTTTCTTCGGCGGTAATAGCCGGAATCCTGCGCCATCGGACGTGCCTACGCACGACGTAAGTGCGGGCCATTGCGAGCTGGCGCGCGCCCATTCGCTCTTTGCGTAGAGTTGCGTATCGGAACGTATGAGCTCTTCCAGGATCATGAGGGTGCCGATCGTCGCGACGGCATGACCCAGTCGACCGTCCCGGTCGTCATGTAGACGATGGCGCCCTTGCGGGCACCGACCGCCCGCAGATACTGACCGAGCTGGTTGCGGTAGCCGGCGAATTCGGCTTCCTTTGGGGCGACGTCGCTCTTCCAATCGAATACGACTTGGCCTTCGTCGTCTTTCGCGACGGCATCGGCTCGACCCGCGATGAGATCGTCGGCGGACGAGGCAGCGTAGATCGGCACTTCAGCGACCATGCGTCCGCGATACTTTGCGACATCCGGAAGGCGCCAAGTCTTCAGCGCGGTCGCTGCGATTTCTGCCGCTTCGATGACCGCTCCGGTCGGCGATATCGACGAAAGTTGAGCGAGTAACTCCGCGGATCGGCTGGTGACGACGGCCACATCGTCCTCGATCTCGCCGGTGATCAGCTCCTCCATGATCTTGTGCAAGAGGATGCCGCGAATACGTCCGCCCTCGATCGCCGCGGCTGGGCTGACCAGTCCATCGCCGCCCGCATCCTTAGACAACGGAGCCGTGATCACGTCCGGGTCGCCGTCGCTGGGCTTGATCCAGCGCACGCGCGGCGCGGCATCGATGCGGACACGTTCGTCCGCGAAGATCTCCGCGCTCTGAAGGTTGACGGCCGGTTGCTGCGGAACGATCGGGATTCGCGAGAAGCGGCCAATGTCCAGCTCGGGAATATCGTCGAGCTTGAAATCCAGCAGCTTCGCCCAGGAGGCGTCGTTGCTCCATGTGAAGTCCGGTATGACCAGAAGCTCCATCGCGCGCGTGCATGCGACGTAGAGCAGCCGCACGTTCTCGTCCTTCTTTTCGGCCTCTTCGGTCCGCAGCGCTTCTCCCAAGCCGGGCGGTACGATCTGCCCTAAGGCCCAGTGCAGGCTCTCGTCCCGCCGCCGATGCACGAACGCCTCCGCTCTCCGCGGCATGGAGGCCCGGTTGATCGGTATGACGACCGGCCATTCCAAGCCCTTCGAGCTGTGCACGGTGACGATCTCGATGGATTGGCCGTCGGCCTCGATCATGCCTTCGGGAGAACTCGATCCGCCCGACCACTCGTCGTCCACGTCTCTGGCGAATTGAACGAAGCCGCGGACGTCGTAGCTGCGCGCGCGTTCGATCAGGCCGTCGATGTTCGCGAGAGAACGGGCGGCCTGGTCGGCGCTACGCGCCGCGACGACGGCGCGGATCCGGAGCCGCTCGATGGCCTCCGCGAGGATCGAAGCTGGCGTCGTACCGTTCATGCGCCGGCGCAGGTCTCCCAGGATCGACAGCACCTCGCGCGCCACCGGATTTCCGATCGTGGTCGGGTCGGTTCGGAGAGACAGACCGACGATTTCGTCGGCTTCGACCGGCATGCTCGCGGTGATGTCGAGCAATTCCTGTTCTGTAAGGCCTACGAGCGGACCCCGCAGCAGGGCACCGAGAGCCAGCGTATCCCGCGTATCGGCCAAGGCGCGGATCAGCGCCACGAGATCCTGGGCTTCTTGACGCTTGAAGAGGTTCTTCCCGGCCTGGGAGGCGAACGGCAGACCTGCTTCCTCCAGCGCGCGTTCGTACCGCCAGAGATCCGTCGAGACCGGAGCCAGCAATGCGATGTCGCCCGGTCGCAAGCGCCGTCTCACGCCGTCGTTGAGCTCGATCTCGAGATTGCCTATCAGCCGCGCGCATACCTCGGCGACGACTTGTGCCTCTTCGTCGCGCGCGCCGTCGACCTTCGTCTGCGGAGGAAGGCGAACGGAGACCTTCGCCACGCACGGCACGCCGCCCCGGACGTCGTCTCGGGTGTTGCGGAGCGCGACGTAGCCGGCGTCCTGGGACGACAGCCGTTCCTCGAAGCAGCGGTTGACGTGATCAAGGATCTGGCCGCGGGAGCGGAAGTTGGCGGTCACCCGCAGGATGTTGGCCGGAAATTGTCTCACGATCGCGTCGCGCACGACGAGATAGGTCGCCAGGTCGGCTCCCCGGAAGCGATAGATCGCTTGTTTCGGATCGCCGACGACGAAGAGATTTCCCGGCGTCAGCGATCGCTCGTGCCAGCCGCACGTGACGTCGGACTTTCCGCACAGAAGGAAGATGATCTCCGCCTGGACGGGGTCGGTATCCTGGAACTCGTCGACCAGCAAATGTCCGAACCGCGCCGCGGCGGTCGAGCGGACGACGGCGTTGTCGCGCAGCACGGCCCGGCACGTGAACAGGAGATCGTCGAAGTCGAGTACGGCGGCTCGCCGCTTGAACGCCTCGTATTGCGTCATGACTTCTTCGAGCTGGGCGGAGAACGTTCCGATGATCGCGGTCGCGATCCGTCCCATCAACGTGCCGTAGGCCTTCTTGCATCGCGCGAAGTGTTCGTCCGCTTCGTCGGCCAGCCGATCGCCGTTCTCCTTCCCGCCCGCCTTCTTCCACAAGGTCCGTCGCTGATACTCCCGCAGATCGAACGTTGCCTTCCGCATGATCGGAAGCCACGCCGGATGGGCCAACATCCATAGACCTTCGAAGTCGGGCATGGGATCGAAGCGTCCGCGGAAATGCGTCACCAGGGACTCGAGCGCCACGATGTCGGGATCGGCTTCCGGCGGCACGTCGACCCCGTCGCACCACCGGCGGAATTCGCGCACGGCCTCTGCAAGGTCGAGGTCGGCATCGGAATCGAGGTCGGCGGGGAGGGGGCGCCCGGACCGAAAGCGGCGACGGAATTTCGCGAAGCTGCGGAGCAATCCTTCGGCTCCGATCGGATCCCGGCGCGCGACGGACGTGATGGGATCGCTCGTCGACGCCGGCGCGTCGCGATCCAGCCGGTCGCGCCACCATCGGTTGAAGATCGCGTCAAAGGCGAAATCGGCCTGATCCCCGTCTAGGATTTCCGCACCGGGATCGATTGACGCTTCCACCGCGTACGTGAGAAGGAGATCGTGGCAGAAGGAATGGATCGTTCCGCACGTAAGCTCGTCCAGCCGGTCCGCCGCGGCGCGAAGCGTGGCTTTCTGGACGGCGTCGGGGCCTGACGGCATCGCCGGCCTGAGTTCGTCCGGAATCTTTCCCTGAAGGATTCGTTCGAGATATGACGCAATACGTTGGCGCAGTTCGCCTGCGGCGAGTTCGGTGAAGGTGATGGCGGCGATGGAGCCGGGATCGGTGCCTGCCGCGAGGAGCATCACGACGCGGCCCGCGAGCAGCGACGTCTTTCCGGTGCCGGCCGCGGCCTCTACGAGAAGGCACGATTTCAGATCGGTCAGAGCCCTCAGGCGCTCGGCTTCGTCCGCGATCGCCTTCATCTAGCGCTCCAGAACCGGAAGAGGGCCTCGTTGGCCTTGTTGGTCGCGATCAACTTGCGTCGTTGGTATCCGGGCGACGCGGGAAGCGCCAACCGCAGGTCGTTGGAGCCGTCGAACGACTGCCGGCCCGGCGTGACGGTGCCGCTTCGGATCATCGCGACGGCGACGTTGATGAAGGCGGCTATCTGCTCGATGGTGGCGTCGAGCTCGATGAGGCGCAGCGCGAGCGTGTCGCCCCGCAGGTACAGCAGCCTGGCGACGACCGTGGGTTCGCCTTCGAGCAGTTGGCGGCAGGCGAGACCGTACAACGCCCGTTGCAGTTCGGAGCCGCCGCCGATCACGATGCGTCCGGGGTCTCGAGGTGCCTCGCCCGTCTTGTAGTCGGTGACGCGGACCGCGTTGCCCGAACTCGTGAGATCCAGGCGATCGATGGTGCCGCGCAGGGTGACTGGTGTTCCGGTCACCGCGACCGGAATTCTCGGATCCCAAGGCAGCTCCCGTTCGGCGACGAAGGATTCGGGCTGACCGAACGGCACCTCCGTCCAGCTCCGGGTGCCGGAGTCCGATATTTCCCGCCGCATCAATCCCGCGAGCGCCAGGCTGGCGGCGAAGTCTACGGTGTTGCGCCATAGCATCGTCGGGGGTACCTGCTCCCGCAGAGGCCAGTCGTCCCGGACGGTCCCGGCCGCTTTGGCGAGTGCGTTTTCGATCTCGGTATCGGAGGCCGCGGTGTATCCCGGGCGCGGTTCGAGCATGTCGACCGTACGGCGCAGAAGCTCGTGCACGAGCTTGCCGAAATGGTCGGCGGAGATCGTCATCGGCTGCTCGCGGTCGCGCGGCGCGTTCCATCCGAGCGCGTAGCGCCACACGAAGCCCAAGGGATCGCGCAGCATCAGGCGCAAGGACGTCGGAGACTGGACGCGCTCGATGGCCCTGGAGATCGCGGGATGGTCGGCATCGTACTTGCCGTCGTTGGCCGTTAGCTGCGCGACGTGCCAGTTTCGCCAGCACGTGTCTGCGGCCTTCAACCGATCTACGTTCGCCGCTTCTTGCGGGCGCGCCATGATGCGATCCGCTTCGTTCCAGGCGTGCTCCGGAATACGGGCGCGTGAAAGCTGGGTTTCCACCCGGTCTTCCAGCAAGGGGCTTCGCCCGACGCGGCTGCCTTGCGCGCTTCGACGGCCGCCCGAGAGTACGGCTCCGCCGGTTGCCGCCTCGAGGACGATCCGGAAGTGCCTGCGGTCGGCCTTCGCGACGGGATCGAAGTCCAACGACTCGGCCGATAGGACATGCGCGGGCACGATCGAGTCTTCGCCTTGGCGCCGAGGCCAGTTGCGGTTGGTCAGGCCGAGCAGGCGGACGAACGGGCGCGGTGCCGATGCCAGGTCTTTCGCCGAGCACCAGACCACCGAACAGGCGGCGTCGTTCTCGGATTCGAATTTCGCGGAACGTAGCGAAAGCTCGATGGCTTCGGGCGGAGCGCTCCGCAATGCGGCCTGCCATAGCTGCAGCGCCCGTCCCCGCAGCAACAGGCCGGCGGCCTCGGTGGTTGCTGAAATTCCTTTTTCGAGCACCTCGATGACCGGCAGGATCGCCTGCACGCCCGCCAATGCGGCATCGACCGCTATGGCGGCAGAGATCGCTCGCCGCCATTCGTCCGGACGCGACAAGGTAGCGCCGCGGGGCACCGCGGTCGGCCATCGGTCGGGCAAGGAATCGAGCGCGTTTCGCTCGCCCCGGCATAGCGAGACGAGGCGTCGGACGCGCTGTTGGTTGAGACCGCGCTGTAGGACGTCGGCCAGCGCCGCGCATCGCTGCCCGTCGCGGGTTGAGAGTGCCGGTATGCCGTGCGGGAAGGCGACCGGGAAACCCGCGTCCGAGGCGAGGGCCCGGAAATGGTCGTCCCAACTCGAGGTCGCGGCCGACACGATCGCGATCTGGCAGGGCTCGGCGGTCCCGGCCACGATCAGTTGGCGTGCCCATCGCAGGCTCTCGACCACTTCGTGGCGAGGATCCGCGCAGGAGACGACGGCCGGCGCGGCGGGCTCGCCGTTCGCCCCACGGAGAACCTTGCCGCCGAACCATCCGGCTTCGGCGTGTTCGGACGCCAGCCAGTCGACCGGGACCTCTTTGATGAGTGCTTCGATCAACGGACGCCATAGCGGCGGGATCGCGGAGAGGCGCTCGATGGTCGTCGGGCCGATCAGGCGACGGGCATGACGGATTCGGGCGAGTGCGGCGTCGCGCAGATCGACGGGAGACGCCATGGCCATCGGAAGTGCGGCCCTAACGCGGGATTCGATCGCGACCAGGTCGTCGAAACGAGCGACCGTGGTGCTGGCGAACCGGATGGGTACGTCGGCGTCCCAGACCTTGCGCAGCGCCCGAGAGACCGCCCGCGTCATTCCCGGCAGGTCACGCACCGCTTCGATCTCAAGGAAACCGCCTTCCGCGAGCGCTGCCTGGACGGCAAGGTCCAGATGCTCGGAGGTGATGGGAGATCGAAAGCCGCCGGCCAGCCGCGCGGCGACCTGGGGAAGCGTCAGGATCTGCAGGCCGATCTCGCCGGAGCGTGCGGCTTCGGCGCGCCGCATTTGGAACGCCAGCGGACCACCAACGATTGATGTTCGGATTTCGACCACAGGGCTGACTTTCGAGACTCGTACCGGGGCATGATCTTAGCACCCCGAATTTGGACGGGCCCGGAATTGGCGCGAAATTTCTTGGACTTGGGGCGATCGCGGCCGCCGGGTCGAGGCATGTCCCGGCGACGGGGATTTCGGAGCATCCATCGACGGTGCGCTTGAGGACGCGACTGGGGATTATCGGGTTGCGGTCGGCGGAGGAGGGATAGGCATACGGTTCGCGATGGCCCGGAAATCGGCGGATGCCGCGATGAAACCCGACGTGCTGGTCGAGTCGCTGGCGTGCCAGGAGGCGATGAACCTCGTCAGGGCGCACGGAACGAAGCCGCGTTCCTTCCCATGAGGAACGGATTCTCCTTCGTGGCTCTGGCGTTGCTGGTGGTCCTGTTGGGAGTCGCCGTCGCCGACGAGAACGATCGGATCGAACCGAAGTTCTGGCCCGCATCGATGTCCCGTCCGGCGTGACGGGACCGGTCGCGCACGAGCATGTCGATTTCAGTGGGCTTTCGTCTGAGCGCGCCTGTACCGGGTCAGCAGTTCGGCGGACGTCGTCTTGAGGGCGGTCGCGATCGCGTCCAGCATGGATACGGTGGGATTCGAGCGCTTGAGCTCGATCAGACTTATCGCCGCCGGATCGACGCCGAGCGCGCTCGCGAGTTCTGCTTGGCTC
This sequence comes from Bradyrhizobium barranii subsp. barranii, assembly GCF_017565645.3. Classification (NCBI taxonomy): domain Bacteria; kingdom Pseudomonadati; phylum Pseudomonadota; class Alphaproteobacteria; order Hyphomicrobiales; family Nitrobacteraceae; genus Bradyrhizobium; species Bradyrhizobium barranii. Next base: position 100,787 of record NZ_CP086137.1, on the reverse strand, counting down.
AGTTTCCTGTCCTTGCGCAGGCGTCGGACATTGGCGGCGAGGTACTCTCCGAGCTCATCCTTCTTCGCGGACGACCCTAACACTTTACGCGGCCTTCGCGGGCCGCATTTTTACATGCCCGCCCGCCGGCGATCTTCCCCCCAAGCACTGCCGGCGCCGCAGCGTTTTTGATGAGCGAACCGCGCGGGCTCCCGTCGGCGACCTGGCGATTCCGGGCGGCTATCTCAGCCGGCTCAACGGCTGCGATCCCGCCATAACCGTCGTCCCTGGCGGTAGCAGAGCGCAGGCCGAAACCGGAAGCCAGCTTCTGATCGATACCGGCGCGCCCGACGGCCGGCCGGGAGCTCGGATCACCCGCGCTTCGCACGACGACGGTCCCAACCTCGTTCTTGCCGGATCCTCTTCGCTCTTCCACGACATCGCGGGCATAGGCGGTCTCGTCGATGCGACGACCTCTTCCGACGACGCGGAGGAGTCCAAACCTGCCCCCGACATCTTCGAAGCTGCCCTCGGAAAACTCGGAATAGCCGGCGCCGACGCAGTCGCTATCGGCGACACGCCCTACGACGCCAGCGCCGCCCGCAAGGCGGGGATCGCAGCCATCGGCGTGCTATGCGGCGGCTTTGCGGAAGCGTCGTTGCGCGGAGCCGGCTGCGCCGAGGTCTATCCGGGCCCGGCCTCGTTGCTCGCGCTGTTCGACGAAAGCCTGCTCGCGAAGTAGAAGCGGTCAGGACCGACGCGGAGCAACGATGGCCAGGAAATTGAAGACCTACCAGACCTCGCTGGGCTTCTTCGAGCAGGCGATCGCCGCCCCTTCGATGAAGGCGGCCTTGGAGGCGTGGGGCGCCGACAGCAACCTCTTCCATCAAGGTGCCGCCAAGGAGAGCACCGATCCGGACGTCATCGCTGCGACGATGAAGAAGCCTGGCATCGTACTGAAGCGCCCCGTAGGGTCGGACGGTCCGTTCGGCGAGCACGCCGAACTGCCGAAGAGCTTCGGTCGGGACGGAACCGGGAAACCGCCGTCGAAGAAGGTCCGCGCGGCGAAGAAGACCTCAGCCAAGTCCGACAAGGCCGCGGAGCGCAAGGCCGATCAGGCCTACGAACGCGAACGTCAGCGGCGCGAACGCGAGGAAGCCAAGGAAGAAGCGGCAAGGCGGAAGGAGCGCGAACGGAGGGAGCGGGTCGTCGAAAAGGCTCAATCGGCGCTGGACGAAGCCGAACGGGAGCATGCGAAGCGCGCGTCCGCCCTGCGGAGCGAGCTCGAAGTCGTCGAGGACAGGATACGATCCGAGGCAGACGATTGGGCCGAGGAGGAGAAGCGGCTGAAGGCGGCTTTGAAGCGCGCACGCGATGGCCGGACTTGATCAGCGACCGGTCGGATCCTTAGTCCGACGTAGCTGCGCCTTGCAGCGATCCGAACAGGTCTTCACTTCGTCCTAGACCTTCGCCCACTTCTTGCGCCAGGCGAACGGACGCCCGCATGCGGCGCAGATCTTCGTGGGAAGCTCGGATTTGCGGCGCATCCTAGGCATGACGCGTCCGAGCCCTATTGCAGGACCTTCGGAAGGACGACGACCAATTCGACGTCGCGTTGCAGGATGCGACTCGCGATGTCGGCGATGAGAAGCGAGAAGTCGTCTTCGATCTCCGCGGAACTCTGTTCGTCGCGCGCGTAGACATATAACAACGGGCCGTCTGTTTCCGCGAACCTGACGCCGGAGAAGACCCGATCGAACACGGTCGCGCCGATCACCGCGGCGACGCGCGCCTGGATCGCGTAGTCCTGAATGATGCTCAATTCCATGGAGTCGACATATGACCGCGACCGCCGAACGCAAGGCGCGTGGACGTTCATATATCGTCGCGCAGCCCCTTGAAGAACGGGTGCCGAACCTTTCCCTCCGCAGACTTCGCCCGGTACTCGATCTCGGCGGACAGCTTCGGCTCGACCCAGATGCCCTTGTGCGCGATGCGCCTCTTGAACGCCTGCGTCTTCCTGACCAGGGGCTCCAGCCGTTTACGCAGGTCCGCGGCCGACGCTTTGTTGAAGCCGTGGTCGACCTTGCCGGCGTAGACGAGATCGTCGCCCTTGCGCCGCCCGACATAGAGCCCGTCCCACCTGGTGCCGTCGAGCGCGAAGCCGGCGATGGTCAGCGTCTCGCGCTGCGTGCAGGTCTTCTTGACCCAAGCGTTGCTGCGTCCCTTAGGATACGTGCTGTCGCGGACCTTCGAGACCACGCCCTCCAAGCCGACCTTGCAGGCGTGCTCGAACATCGCCTGACCGTCGATCTCGAAGCTTTCGCTGAACTGCAGGTCGGTGCCGGCGACAATCCTCCTGAGCTCACCCTTGCGCTGATGCAGCGGCAGCTTTCGCAGGTCGCAGCCGTTCAGATAGAGCAGGTCGAAGGCGACCATCACGATCTTCTTGGAGGAGCCCTTGAGTTCGTTCTGCAGGACGCTGAAGTCGGTGGTGCCGTCAGGAGCCGGCACGACGATCTCGCCGTCGATGATCGCGGAGCTCGCCTTGATGCGCCAGGCGTCGTGCGCCACCTTCGCGAACCTCTTCGTCCAATCGTGCCCGCGTCTGGTCAGGATGCTGACGCTCTTTGCATGGATCCGCGCCTGCACGCGGTAGCCGTCGAACTTGATTTCGTGGATCCACCTGGCTCCCGACGGCACCTTGTCGATAGAGGATGCCAACGCCGGCTCGACGAAGTCGGGAAACGGTGCCTTGATGCCGATGTCGGCCAACTTCCTACGCGCAAACGCCACGAATGAACTCCACGCAACAAACGTAAATCAAGATGGCACATCCGGAATCGTTCCGGAACCGGCGATTCCTTTCGACGTTGAGACTCGCATCGTTCAATGAGGAGGAGCCGAACATGGCGGCAGCGAAGAAGGCGATCAAGAAGACCGCACGCGGACGCGCCCAGGACCGAGCGAAGGTCGCCGGCGGGCAGAGGTACGAAGTGGGTTACGAGTCGAAGAAGACCGGCCGCTCGGCGTCCGCCGTGAAGAAAGCGGTCAAGAAGGTCGGGAACGTCCGCAAGAAGGTCGAAAAGCGCCTCGGGCGATGAGGCGCCTGGAGCCGGTTCTGCCAAGGACCGGCTAGTCCTCCGGAAGGCACTCAGGACAGACCTCGCCGATCCCTTCGAGCACGCCGTCGATTGCCGCGATGGCCTCTTTGGCCGTCGATCCCAAAGGTGGATGGCTGCGGGCCATATCGAAGGCCCGCTCGCGTGCGTGCGGATCGGCGCGGTCCTGGATCCAGCAATGCTCCTCGCACTCGCGGATGGCACCGGCCTCGTCGAGCACCGAGATTGCCCACGCCCGAAGCGAGCGCATTTTCGTCCGTTCCATCGGCGTCATGCAATGTCTCCAGACGGGACGAATCCTTGTCGCCGGATTGCGTTCCACGTCTCCGTCGCAGACTAGGGATTCCGTCATTCGACCTTCCCGGGTAGCAAGAAAGAACGACGCGGCCGCGATCTTGTGGCAGATTGGACGCCCACGCAGACCATCCGGGAGCACAGCATGCCGCGGAAGCATCCTCAGAACGGCCCCTCTCTCAGCAAGGCCCCTCGCAAGAAGCAGAAGCCGCTGGACGACGAAGCGCTCGCCGCCCTGCAGGCGCGTCAGAAAGCGGCGGAAGAAGGGGCACGGCAAAAGGCAGCGAGTGGCAGGCGCTTCGGAACAGCTGTGAGGGAGAACGGCGGCACCATACCTATACGGGGCGACAACGCGGAAGCGTTCTGGTCGAAGATCCGTCGCGACAACGAAGAGGCCGCTTCCGCCGCGGGAAAGAAAGGCGTCGCGCCGCGTGCGGAAACCGCGATTCCCCGCGAAGATGCCGAAACGGACGACGAATACCATGCTCGATCGTCAGCTCTTAGGCGACTGTTGTCGGAGAAACGCCCAGCGGGACGCAGGGGCTGAACCGTCCGGCGTCGCTTTCTGGAGCGCTCGATATCCTGAACAGAACTTTATATCGGCAGCTCGAGTTGCGAGACTTCATGTTCCGCCCCGTCGAGCGACGAGAGCGAGAGGCCGAGTAGCCGGACCGGCTTCGGCATCGGGATCTGGTTCTGCAGCATCGCGACCGCTAGGCGCTCGAGATCTTCGCGGGTCGAAACCGCCGTCGGGATCGACCTGCTTCGGGTGATGATCTCGAAGTCGTTGAACTTCACCTTCAGCGTGACTGTCCGTCCGCGCGAGCCCTTCTCCGCGCAGTGCCGCCAGACCTTGTCGATGAGCGCCTCCAGTTCGGCGACCATCGCATCGAAATCCGTGAGGTCCGCGGAGAACGTGTTCTCGGCGCCGACGGATTTTCGGATGCGGTTCGCACGTACCTCGCGGTTGTCGACGCCGCGCGAGATCCAATAGTAGTAGGCGCCGGCCTTACCGAAATTGGCCTGCATAAATTCGAGCGTCTGCTTGCGCATATCGAGACCGGTGTGGAGACCGAGCGCGTTCATCTTCGCGCTCGTGAGCCGATGCCGTGGAATTTCCCGACCGGAAGCGCCTCAACGAATCCAGGTCCCATCTCCGGCGTGATGACGTACTGTCCGTTCGGCTTGCGGTGGTCCGAGGCGAGTTTCGCCAAGAGCTTGTTGTAGGAGATGCCGGCCGAGGCGTTGAGGCCCGTAGCCTCGTCTTCTGCGTGAGAACCGCGTTGGTCGACGCAATAACCAACGGGCACTACAATTCCTGGATCTGAATTGGGTGGACGCTAGGGCGAGGGCGGGCGTAAGTCCGAGATTGCGGCCTTTGACGTGCTGCAAGCAGTCAACGAGGGTTCGTTGGTACTCGGTTAGCTCGCTAGCTGCGGGCAACACGATCACAAATTGGTCAAACATCCAGGCCAATCCAAGCGCTCGCAAGATCAGGTCCAGACGTCGCTTTGAATAATTCTCCGCGTTCGATACGGCCCGACAAGCAAAGTTGCTACTTGGTCGATTTGTCCGCCGCCTCATGGGCTATGGCCGCTTCGATGGCGTCGAGACAGCGCGCATGATGGGCCGGCCTCTACGCGGCGGCACGGCCCTACGTCACGTCGATCGAGCTGAAGGAGAAGCGTCGCGAAGGGGCTAAAGTGATCAAGCGCTATCATCTCCCATCGACGCCCTATGAGCGTGCCTTGGCGCATTCCAAGGTGACCGCGACCGTGACGAAACGGCTACGCGATCAGTATCGCTCGCTCGATCCGGTCGCGCTGTTGGCGGAGATTCGCGCAACCCAAGAGGAACTAGGCGATCGCGTCGATCGTCGTGCCGGACAAGCGCGCCGCCTGCAACCCGCTCACACTAGCATCCTGCCAGCGACCGCGGCGACGTTCGCGAAGACGCTCGGCAAGACCGCGACGGTCGGCGAGCCGCGTGCCACGCACCGGCGAACTCGTTGGTCCTATAAGACTTCGCATGCCGTCCAAGCTCGACCCGCATATTGCCGCGATCGAAGCGTGGCTCGCAGAGCAGCCGCAACTGACGGCGCTCGCAATTGTCGGCCGGCTGCGCGAGAAATACCCCGAGGAGTTCGGAAAGAGACAGCATTCGATTGTGCAACGTCTGCTGAGGGCGCTCAGACGGAGGGCTGCCGGACGGTTGGTCGCCCAGAGCCCGCTCGACGACGCCACGACCGCTGCCCCATTGCCCGGGGTTGTGGACGGCTCGATAGGGCCCCACCCGCCCACAGCCCCTCTCGTCGAGCAAGCCGGGAAAGCCATCTGGCGCGACCGATTAATCGACATCGGATGGTCATTGGCAATGGCGACATCAAGGTTTCGCAGATGCGGCAATACGGGGGTCAATATTGGAGGTCGAATGACATGGATTGGCTCAAGAGGGGACGGATGTCTCAGACGAAAGGGGCACATCGCTTGTCGCGTGCGGTTCGGCGGAGCGTTCTCTTTCGCGATGCCTCATTGCACGGGTGGATCGCTTCTGCTCTTTGTCGACGTGGTACTTCCGGAACGCGCGAACGGCGGCGACATGTTGGTCGGCTGAAAAGCCCGTCGAGATGACGCGTCGCCCGTCAATGATGTGCCAGGACTTTCCGCCGTTTTCGTCGCGCATGGGCATCACCATAAAAATTGGGTTGCTGACGTCTCGTCATGATCCATTCCTCTCACCAAATCCACTGGCCCGTTGGTTACGTTATCGCTTTCTAGACCGACTCGCCGGGAGCATTGAGTCAAGGCGATGCCATTAGGGGAACGGGGAAAACTCCGGACGGGCCCGGTTGCAGGGCGGCGAGCGCCGCGAAAAGTGGTCCGCCAAGAGGAGGCGCGGACTAAGGGAAGGTGGTTCGGCGAAATCGGTGCACAGAACACGTCATAGCGTATTTCATACGTTATAGCGTGTTTGGTCGGCGCGCGCGAAATGCATCATCCTGCCGGATGAAGCGGCGAAATCCGGCCCACACAAAGCGGCTGCTTGCACGCAATTTGCGACAGCGTCGCCTGCAAAAGTCCTGGTCGCAATATGACCTTGCCGACGCTTCGCGCCTGCGCCAGGCGCTGATCAGCGGGCTCGAAGCGGGAACGGTAAATCCGACGTTGCAGTCACTGGACAGGATCGCGATCGCACTCGGTCTCGAGCTCGCGGAATTGATGATGCCGCCCGGGAAGGTCCTGGTGGACATGCCAAAGAGGGAGCCCGAAGCGCCGGCCCAGGAACGCCTGGGCAGGAAGACAAGGCGCGGTCTTGCGAGCTCCGACCGTCAATGAGCGACCGTCTTCGGTGAGACCTGCAGTCGCGCCGCGGCACATTTCAGGAGCCTCATCCCGAGCCGGCATTGACCGCTTCAGCGGCGCCGGCAGGTAGGCGTCGATCTCGGCATCGGAGCTTGTTCTTCAAAGCGTCCTCCAGCTCCTTCTCCGCGCTTCCGGCGCCGACCGGACAATTGGGCGAGATCGCCGTCGACGAGCATGCGAGGGCCTTGGCAAGGCAGGGTATCCGGCGATGATCCCGCTGGTGCCGTTCGAAGACTCGGATGTCCCTGAACTGCGCATTGCGCGCCTGAAGAACGCACATCTGCTGAACACCGCAGCCTGCTGATCGGCCTGGCCGACGCCGGCATCGCCCAGAGGCCCGGCAGATACTCAAGAGCATCAACGAGACGCGAAAGAGCCCGATTGCCGCCGGCTGGCCTAGAGGAAGAAGAGACGCCCTTGCAGGCTGCGCGCGCCGTTGCCGCGGGTTGCCTGCCACCGCGGCTCCGGGGATCAGACTGATGATGCCGGGCTCGACTTCAGGAGGTCGGATGGATTTGCAATCATCTGGACGGCTGCAATACGCGGAGAAGTCGCAATGACCACGAGGGCCGGCACTCTTTCGAAACAATGCTTTCGCCTGAGACGGGCGAGATTCTGCCCCGTGGCGTGCGGCCATTTACGGTCACCTATGTGCGGCGGAGCGTCACCGTGGATCTGCCCGGCTACTATCCGCGTGGGGATGGCGACGGCGTGCATGTCGGTGACGACATAGCTTTCGTCGACCGTGCGCTCCCGACGCTCGCAGTCTTGACCAATGGTCATGCCCGCAATGATTAGAGCGAGGACGAAAGCGCAAGGGGGCTATTCTCTGAGGGATGCAGATGCCGGTGGAATGGAAAAAGAGCGCAGCCGGCCATACCTTCAACGCCGATGTGCTGCGTTTCGATACGTTTTTCTATCAGGAAGCCTGGCGATGGTGTGTTACGGACGTCAGTGACGATGTAGTGGCGCAGGGCGTCGCGGACGACGAAGAGGAAGCCCAGGCAAAAGCAGTCGCATGGGCCCGTGAATGCCTCACCACGGCGCTGGGGAAGCTGCTGCCCTAGGACGCTGGATCGGTGCGACCGAGCGTGCCTTAGGCCGCGTCGAGCGTTGGTCGGCCGGCGCCGGCGCTATCTTGGTGGCGCCGATCAAAGTAGGTCCCCTATATCCCTTGCAAGCTGTTAAAAATCTGATCTCGACGTCGGCGACGGGCCGCGAAAAGTGGCGACTTCCGACCAAAGTACGTCTCCCGGCTACTTTCTTTAGAAAGGGATCGTGGGCGGCGCCGGCCTGGTGCACCGTTAGAGGTATTGCTAGGCAAGAGCCCCGCCAGCCCCGCGTCCTTCCGCAGCTATTGTGGCTTGAAATTGAAAGGAAATTCCTTACAGTAAGGAAAGTCCTTGACTGGAGGGGTGCGCATGATTACGAGTAAACTGACTACCAAAGCTCAAACCACGATCCCCCAGGCAGTCCGAACCGCTCTGCATCTGAAGGAAGGTGATGAGATCGCTTATACGATCACTGGTGATAAGGTCGTGCTGACAAAGGCTGAACCTGCTCTGGTCGATGATCCCTTCGTCACCTTCAGCGAATGGGACAGCGAGGCAGATCGGAAAGCCTATGCCAGCCTTTAAGCAGGGTGACGTCGTTAGGGTTCCTTTCCCGTACACTGATCGATCAACTCGTCAGCATCGCCCGGCACTCGTTGTATCCACAGGAGGCATCGGGGAAAATGGAAACCTTCTTTGGGTGGTGATGATCACGAGTGCTGAAAACAGAACATGGCCCGGGGATATTGCAATCAGTCGCTACGAAGAGGCCGGTCTGCCTGCTCCCTCCATCATTCGACCTTGTAAGATAGCGACGATAGAGGCGCGCGACGCGGAACGGCTCGGTCGCATCAAGCCTCGTTTGATGATCGAAGTTTTATCAGAGATGCGCGGCATTCTGGGTAGCTGATCCGCCGATCCCAGTGATATCGATACTTATGGTCGTGATGGTCGCGTTCGCGCTTGTCGGATTTAAGTTCTTGAATAGCTTCCGAACGATGCAGATACCATTGGGCTTTGGGAGTGTACTGCTGAGAGATGAGAGCCCGTTGCTTTTCTGACTTGCGATCGCGTCGCGGTGTTTAGGGTTAGGCACGCTGTTCTCGATCATATACGTGGTATGTTTTGTCGCTCCTAACCAGCCATGATGTGAACGCACTTCTGCTTCTGTGACCCCCTAGCAGAAGATCCTATGGCCATCCTGGATGACAGAGACCAGGATCGCGCCGATCGACAACGGCGCGGTCGCGGACGAGCAGGGCAGTCCGATGGGGTCTCATTCAACCAGAATATTGATGCCGTCGAGATCGCGTAGGGCGGATACGCACCCCGCTGGAATAGAAGCTCTCTAGATCCTTGATCATTTGTGTTATGGAGCTTAGCAGCGCTATCCAGGTGATTCTATTTAACTATCTGCGTTCGCATAACATAGATTATGGAATATTCCGCTAACTTCGAGTGAGCGGGAATCCCTTTATCCAGGTCTGGAGCGTGATGTAGTCGTGCAGTTGCATCTGGTGTTCAATGCGCTGCTGATATTCCCTGGCCCCTGACGTAAAGAATGACGTTGTGACGATTGCGCCGGCGGTCGCTCGCTCGGCCTGAAGAACCCCATGAAGCGATCGCACGATCTCGACTCCCACTTTGTGCGTAGGAGCGTATCGCTTGCATTCGACCAAATAGAGGAATTGCCCTAATCCTTCTTTTCGTGCGGCATAGATGTCGAATCCACCGCCCCTCTTTTCGGGGGTCAATGTGATCTCGTAGCCCATCTTGGCCAGTATCTCTCCGACCAACTCTTCAAACTTGCGGGGCGGTAGGCTCCTCACCAGTTCTGGCTCGGCCCTCAGAAGCTTGAGGATCTCATCGTTGGCCGTGCTGACCTCAACAATGACCTGCCGCTCGGAATCGCCCTTCAGCGGCCTGCCGTCAGGCCCCACAAGGCCATTTGCTCGAAAACCTCGCAGGTGACGGAGTATCTCACCTATGGCATCGCTCCGACCGCTGCGGAGCTCCTGCAGTGCCAAACTCACAATTGCGGGGTGTCCCTGTGAGATTTCTCGCAGCCGTTGAAGGTCTTGCAGCTGGAGGGACGCCCCCATCTCCTCAGCGACGTTGTTAGCGAGCAGGTAGAACTCTCGCTCATCCAGGCCGCCCAGCACGATCTGCTCGGAGGACATACGTGCGAGTTGGACACGCGAAATCACGATGCTTCGCAGATTTGGATACCGGAAGTGAGCCTCGTCAAGCTGCTTCATCAACTGAGACTGGGCTTCCCATGACACCCTGTCGAGATCATCGACTACCAACAGAAATCGGGCGACGATGGGAGCCGGTAGCCCAATGGGCTGTGCCGCCCTGGCCTCGTGGAGTGGCGCACTTAAGAACTCCACGCCGTCGGGAAATAAATCCGCAGCGGCGTGGGCAAACATTTGAACAAAGCTCGTCTTTCCAATCCCGCCCAGGCCCGTCACGACGACGCTTCGCGGAAATTCTCCAGTCAGGAGAGATTTCAGCTTCTCAAACTCCTTAGATCGGCCGACATACATGGCGCCGACAGGAGACATAGCTGGTCGCCACTCCTTCTAAGTAGACATAGTTCGGATTCTACCAGCGGATTCGCCGCCTTCAACTAAGGCGATGAAGGCGCATCATCGTTTATTCAGTGAGCGGTAGAAGCGCTTGGTGCCGCTGCCAGGCGGATCCTCGCACATGAAGCATTCGGCATAGGTGTCGATTGCTTGCATCACGCCCTGCAAGGATGGGCTGGAGAACGCGTTGGTCGTCCCCGTCGCGTAGTGGGCCACGAAATTGCCGGTGATACTGGCCATATGAGTCTGTAGGCCCGCTTGCTGTGCTGCATCCAGGATCAGATCGCCGGCGGCCTTGTGCAACTTCACGGCCGCCTCGATCGCGGCCACCGCATTGCCCACCTGCTTATTGTTGTCGTCGAGCGCGAAATCAATCGGGACCGGGATTTTCACTTTCTGGATGATCTCCAGTAGCCGATGCTCCAGGTACTGACGAAGTCGCGGCGCCGCGTCGTCGATCTGGCCGGCCTGCAGGAACCGCAAAGTGGCATCACGAACACGATTGACCGCATCAGATTGCGGCAACACGGCCGTGCGGGCTGTCCCTTCCAACCGTTGATGTCGCCACCCCTGGCCGCTGTTGCGGTTGAAACGCTTCTCGAGGAGGGTGTCATGGCTCAGAAGAATGACTTGTGGCCCGTCAGCCTGCATCGGACGCGCAAACTGGGTACGAATGAGCTCCATCAGGTGGAATTGGTGCCCCGCGTCGAAGCTGGAGGTCACATCGTCAAGAACCACGAACCGCGGCTCGCCTCCATAAAGCATCGCCGCCGCCAGGTAGACCGACACGGCAAACGCGTTGCGGAAGCTCTCAGAGAGGAGCGCCTGCGCGGACACGTTCTTGAGCGTGAAAAACTCGGACAGACCGATAGAAAGAGCCTCGGCACCATCGGCCTTGGCCAGCGACGGCTTGACAGGCTGGTACATGATCGAGCCGAAGAACTTCTGACACAGGGGCTCGACGGCGGCCAACCGGCGCTTGGAAAGATTCGCCTCCGCGGTAGCGAAGGTCTCACTCGCCCGGTCTAGGAAGGCCTTGATCCGCGTGATGGCCGCAAGCTTGCCGGTGACTTTCGTGAGAGAGGCCTGCGCGCCCTCGATTTCATTCCAAGCCTTCTGCAGGCGTCTGGCGGCCTCAACCGCGGTCGTGACCGCAACGAGGGACGCCGGAAGTTCCTTCTCCAGCGCCTCGCGCTTGGTCTTTGTGTCCTTGAGGGCCGCCGACGCTCGGTCGATCAACGTGTTTCGCCAGGTCCAAAGATCTGCAACGTTCGCCGCGGTTAGAGCCAATTCGGGCCTATGGGCCAGATTGGCGAAAAGTAGCTTCTCATCCTTGACGGCATGGGCCTCCTCCAGCTTGCGCAAATCGCTCCACGACTTTGCCTTCCATTCGGCATCGATGTTGACCGTGCAGTCCTCGAGCTCTTGGAAAGCGGCCAGGCGCACCTCCAAGTCGGGAAGCAAAGGTCCGGAGCCTTCATGCTCGCAAGCCGGGCACTTGTTCTTGTTCGGCCAACACTCATCCACAAGAACGGCGCGGCTCGCGGCGTAAAGATCCTTCAGCAACCGGCCAGCTGTCTTTGACAACGTAGTGTCGCGCTGTTGCGCGAGCGCGAGCAGTTGCTGATGGTCCGCATCGGTTGGTCCCATCGAGATTTGGCTTGTGTACGTGGTCTCCTGGCGTCGCAACGTAGCCAGGCGCGCCGGACCATCGCCTCCTTCAGCCTTCTTGATCGACTCCACGCAGTCGTCGAGTGCTATATCAGCAAAGCTCTTGCCAGCGCAGTGCGGCATGAGAACCGCGATCTGATGCAACGCATCATGTGCCTTTGCGATCGCAGCCGCGTGATCTTTCTGCTCATGGAGAGAGGTCTGCGTCAGTAACTGAAACGCCGCGACCGCCTCAGCCTGCTGCTTGGCAATCGTTGCCTTCAAGGAGGTTTCCTGTTGCGTCAGGACTTTAACCTCGAAGTGGTTGTTGAAGGCTCGCGTGTTGGCAAGCCCTTGCAGTACCTGACGCAGGGTCGAGTATGCGGCGAGTCCAAGCAAGCCCGCAAAGGCTCGCCCCCTGTCGAGGGCCTTATCATCGATGAAGGACTGCAGCGTCTTGTGGTCGAGCAGGACGAAATCGCGGTTGAGGGACTCCAGAAGCTTCTCGCCGTCGATGTTGGCTGGGGAAGTCACCTTGCGAACGCCGAGGGCGTTGCGGGTTATGGTGAGCGAAACGGGCGCCCCTCCGCCGTCTGGCCGCACGGTCAAACGAATCGTTCCCGTGTTTTTTGAATGAAAGCGGTTCAAGTAGTAAGAATCACCGCTTTCCGTCGCCGGCAGCTCGTCGAGCTTCGGAATCTTCTTGCGCAATGCGTATGTGAGTGCGTCAAAGATAGAGCTCTTGCCGACGCCGTTGGGCGCGGAAACGGAGTTGACGGCATCGTGCGCGAAACTCAACACCAGAGGATCACCCTCATTGTTGATGCCGCGTACACCCTCGATCTCGAGGCGTTCCAAAAACCAGCCGCTCATGGTGCCTTCGGCGTTTTCGCTAGCGCAGCGAGAAGCTCGTCCCAAATCAGCGCCGGCTCCGCACCGGCGGCGAGATCATTGAGCCGGGTCGCTAGAACAGGTCCAAGCGTCGAGTCCAACTGTTCAAGCTCTGCACTGTATGCTGCAAAATTGTCGCCCAAAGGCGCAGTATCACTGAATTTGAAAACCATGGCCTCTCCCCTCGGCACATTCTCACCGACCGCGGCACAACTTTCAATAGAGCGATGCTCCGCATGCTACGAAAGTCATTGTCTGTATTTAGACACCAACCGATTGCCGCCGGGAGTGTTGGTCTGTGGGTCGGGTTGGCTCGGGTAGGTAAGGCGCTATGGCTTCAATTTGCAGAGCGGTCAGAGCTGGCCCCGGTTGTTTGGACAGCGCCCCGCTGGATTTAAGTGGATTCCTGCCGGGTTATGCTGAACGCGGGGCTTTACGGTTTTGTCGTTGCGTCGGGAGGGCGTAGCCCGACCAGAGCGACGACAAAACCGTCGGCGACGGTCATGCGGCCATCACCATAGCTTGCGTGCCGAAGTAAGCCTCGTCGGGCGTGCGCCCGTCAAGGCTCGAGTGAGGGCGTCCCTGATTGTAGAAGGCCAGATACTTGGCAATTGACGCTCGCGCCTCGGACACGCTGTCGTAGGCGCGGAGATATACTTCTTCGTATTTGACCGTGCGCCAGAGCCGCTCGACAAACACGTTGTCGCGCCAGGCGCCCTTGCCGTCCATGCTGATGGCGATCTTCGCGTCCAGCAGCACATCGGTGAACTCGAGGCTGGTGAACTGGCTGCCCTGATCCGTGTTGAAAATCTCGGGCCTGCCGTGCTTCGCCAACGCCTCCTGGACCGCTTCGACGCAGAAGGCCGCCTCCATTGTGATCGAGACGCGATGGGCCAGGACCCGTCGGCTGAACACATCGACGACCGCCGCGAGATAGACGAAGCCACGCCGCATCGGAATGTAGGTGATGTCCATTGCCCACGCATGGTCGGGCCGCTCGATCTTCAATCCGCGCAACAGGTACGGGTAGATCTTGTGACCCGGAGCCGGCTTGCTCGTGTTCGGGCGACGATAGACCGCCTCGATCCCCATGCGCTTCATCAGCGTCGCGATGTGGCGGCGACCGGCGTATACGCCCTCCCGCCGCAGCAACGATCGCAGCATACGCGCTCCCGCGAAGGGATAATCGAGATGCAGCTCATCGAGCCGACGCATCAAGGCAAGGTCCTCGGCCGAAACTGGCCGAGGTTCATAGTAGACCGTGCTGCGAGCCAGCTTCAGGACCTTCGCCTGGCGCACGATAGAAAGATCATGACCGCGGTCGATCATCGCTTTGCGCTCAGCAGGCCCGCCTTGGTGAGCGCGCCGGACAAAAAATCGTTTTCCAACGCCAGCTCGCCGATCTTGGCATGTAACGCCTTCAAATCGACCGGCGTCTCGGCCGATGTCTTGTCATGCCCAAACACGCCGGCGGCGCCTTCCAGGAGCTGGTTTTTCCAGATCGTGATCTGGTTCGGATGAACATCAAACAGTTGCGCCAGCTCCGCCAGTGTCTTGTCGCCTTTGACCGCAGCCAAAGCAACCTTCGCCTTGAATGCCGGAGAATGCGTCCGGCGGCTCTTCTTCGTCATCTTCGCTCCTGATTCGCAGCAAGAATCCTCGCCGCTGTCAGGCAGAAAATCCACTCAAGCTACTGTCCGAATTTGCGGGGCCAGCTCTCACACGCGTTCCAGAAGAAATCCACCAGCGGGATTGCGACCCCGCAACGGCACATAGACCTGGTCCGGCAGCGCTTGCGCGAAGCCGAGGCCATCCACAAGGCAACAAAGGGAGAGCGATGATAAGCACCAAAACGAAGCTGCCCGCCCACACCAAGGGCTCGGGCAACATTTTTGCTGATCTCGGCCTGCCCAACGCAGAGGAACATCAGCTCAAAGCTGCACTGGTGGTGCAGTTAAAACGGCTGATGGCCGAGCGGGAGGTCACCCAGACCGACGCCGCCAAGCTGGTCGAGATGAAGCAGCCAGACTCGTCCAAGGTACTCCGTGGGCAATTCAAGCTGGTTTCAATAGAAAAAGCTGATGCGCATGCTTTTCACGGTTCAACGAGGCTCTGCTTTAGGCCGCCCTACTCCGCGGCTTCAGCGGGAGCACTCTTTAGCTCCGAGAACTTCGCCGCCATGGTCGAATGTGTCGTTTAGACCTCGTAGGTCTCTGGAGAGCAGAAAGGCCAGGACTCTCCCGGCGGCGTTGGTGCCGTCCTGGCCAAGCTGCCCGCAGCCACCTGGTGCAGCACACATCTTCTCGTGATGCTTGACGAAATCGATCTTCTTGCAGAAATGAAGGATCAGACTGGAATCGAGCAGGAATTCCGCCGTGTGCTCCGAATTCCAGTACCAGACTCCGCCGACCTGTCGCAGCGGCCCCTCTTCCTTTGTGGGGTCGTAGGGGGTAACCGGCAGCTTGCTCAAGTCCTTGTCGGAAATCATGAAGCGGTAGGCGTGGTTCTTGTATTTGCGAACCTCCACCCAATAGATCTTTCGGCGTGCGACGATGTCGGCAAAATTAAAAGTGAACTGGACGCAGCCGTAACGCGAGCCATTGTGCCAGTTGTTGGGAGATAACCAGACGACCGTCGTGCGGGAGTCGTTGAGGATACACTCGTCGTAGATCAACCCTCGGGTAACCTGCCCATCAGCTAGTATACGTAAGGCCGGCCCGGTGTGCGTGACATGATGCACGGTCGACAGCACCGAAGCGGTGCCGGCAACGCCTGCGGCCGTCACCGTGCAAGCGTACGGTTTCCATGGGGTCGTCATAAGAAATCCGTCGCCATGATCATCAGCATCATCGGCTTTCGGGGACATCGCCCGGCTTGATGCAGCGCACCAGAAGCCGCCCTTGCGCTCTCGTCCCGAACTATACAGGTTGTGTGCTAAGCTTAACCACAACCTGGAAAGCCGAACCGTGTCAACCGACAGAATCCAGACCACGCTAGCCGATCGAGCCCTGGTGAAATGGACCCGCGGAGCGGGACCGGTTGAACCGGTTTGTTAGTTGGAAACGGATCGCTCCTGATCCCTTTCTATCACGCAGCCAGAGACTCTGTCTGCTGCAGTTGCTGTGATGGGGTGGACGCCCCTCGACGGCATCGATGTGCCAAAGTGAAGGGTGTTGAACCGTCAGAAAGAGGAAGCGTCCGTGAACGAAGTTAGCACGATTGGACTAGACTTGGCGAAACATGTTTTTCAGGCACATGGCGCAGACGCTGGCGGCGTTGTTGTTTTCCGCAAACAGCTGCGTCGTGATAATGTGCTGGCTTTCTTTGCTCAGCAGCCTGCGTGCCTGGTAGCGATGGAAGCCTGCGCCAGCGCCCATCACTGGGCTCGTGAGATTGGCAAGCTGGGTCACGCAGTGCGTCTGATTCCACCGTCCTATGTAAAGCCCTTTGTGAAACGCCAGAAAAACGATATGGCCGATGCAGAAGCGATTTGCGAAGCAGCCCAACGCCCCACCATGCGCTTTGCCGCCGTGAAGAGTGAGGACCAGCAGGCGAGCGCGGTCGTGTTTCGCGCTCGCGATCTTTTGGTCCGGCAACGTACTCAGATCATAAACGCGTTGCGAGGTCACCTCGCCGAATACGGCCTGGTCGTTGCAAAGGGGGCGTCCAATGTCGCCGCGCTGGTTGAGCACGCGCAAGCTTCCGGGAGCAGCGTGCCAACGGCGGCGCAACCGGCGCTCGATATCCTAGTCAAGATGCTGGCGGTGCTGGAAGAGCAAATCAAGCAACTCGATATTGAGATCGCGCGACGAGCCCGAGAAGAGGAAGTTGCTCGACGGCTTATGACAGTTCCTGGCATCGGCCCAATCACTGCGACAGCTCTGATGGCGCTAGCGCCTGAGCCCGAAAACTTCAAACGTGGCCGGGATTTCGCCGCGTGGTTGGGGTTGACGCCGCTGCAACGTTCCACTGGTGGAAGACAGAAGCTCGGCCAAATATCGAAAATGGGTGAGCGAACGCTGCGGCGTCTCCTCATCATCGGGGCGAGTGCGGTGGTGAAGCTGGCTCGCCGACGCGGTCAATCGCAAGGGGCATGGCTGGAGCGCATGCTCGCTCGTAAGCCGCCCATGCTTGTCGCCGTCGCTCTCGCCAACAAGATGGCTCGCACCGTGTGGGCTTTGATGGTCAACGGTGGGGTCTACAAAGCTCCGGTCGCAGCGGCTTAATCGCTTAGTCCGCCCGACCAGAGGTCGTCGAGGAGGTAGGAAGGTCAAACGGAAGGTACGGCGCAACAGTCGATGAGACGGGGTCGGGAAAACCAGTACATGCCCAAGTGCTTCCAAGTACGCCGCTGTGATTTGGACCTGATCCGCGAACTCCCATACGGGCCCGCGACATATGACGGTCGCAATCAAGGCCGGACAGATGTCAGCACCCGACTACGCGCAACACCTAATCGAAAGATTCTTCTTGCATCCACCGGGGCGTCCACAGATGGGCATGTGGTCAACGCGTCAGCGTTGTCCACCATGTCCACAGCCTGCGCGGCCTGCATCCGTTCGCGCCAGACCGCCATCGGCGTGCGATAGCCGAGGGACTGATGAAGGCGACGATCGTTGTAGAAGGCGATCCAGCTCGCGATCCCTGCCTTGGCCTCGCGGCCGTCGGCATAGCCCTTGAGATAGATGTCCTCATGCTTGAGCGACCGCCACAGCCGCTCGATGAAGACATTGTCCATCCAACGACCGCGGCCATCCATGGAGATCTTGATCCCTGCGCCCACCAACGCGCCGGTGAAGGCCGCGCTGGTGAACTGGCTGCCCTGGTCGGTGTTGAAAATCTCCGGCGTGCCGTAGGTCGCCAGCGCCTCTTCCAGAGCCGCCACGCAGAACGAGACGTCCATCGTATTCGACAACCGCCACGCCAGAACCGCACGGCTCGCCCAGTCGATGATGGCGACGAGATAGAGAAAGCCGCGGCCGATGGGCAGATACGTGATGTCGGCCGCCCACACCTGGTTCGGCCGGTCGATCGTCATGTTGCGCAGCAGATAGGGATAGATCTTGTGGCCCGGCGCCGGCTTTGTCGTGTTCGGCTTCGGTCCCAGCGCCGCGATGCCCATCTTGCGCATCAACCGCTGCACGCGCTTGCGATTGACCTGAAGCCCCTCAGCCTTCAGCATCGCGGTCATTCGCCGCGAGCCCAGGAATGGCCAGGCGGTGAACAGCTCGTCGATCCGCTGCATCAGGGCAAGGTCGTTGTCGTTGGCCGGCTGTGGCGGCCGGTAGACCCCAGAACGGGCGATGCCAAGCAACATGCATTGCCGGCGGATCGACAGCGCCTGGTCGGCGCGATCGAGCATTCCTCGACGGTCCGGCGTGCTCATCTTCCGGACCTCCGCGCTAAAAAATCGCGCTCGACTGTCAGTTGTCCAATCTTGGCGTGCAGCTTCTCGATCTCGCGTTCGCGCGTTTCCTCGCTCTCGCGCCCGACACCCGCGTCAAAAGCCCGGGCCGCCTGGTCCAGCAGCTGCTTCTTCCAGGCATAGATCTGGTTCGGGTGAACCTCATAGCGCTGGGCCAGATCGGCCACCGTCGCCTGCTCCCGCACCGCTTCCAGCGCGATCTTTGCCTTCAACGCCGCGTCGATCTTCCGTCGTGTCTTCTTCGTCATCATGCCCTCCGTCTATCAAACGGAGCGGCCCTTTTCCAACTTAGCCTCTGGTCCCAAAACCGGGGTCCATTTCACTGGCACTCGCTGCCAATGTCGCTGTCTTCTACATCGGCCTGTATGTCGCATCGGGAAACCTCTTGCCGACCGGCGGGCTCGAAAGCGTTTGGTTCTTAAGCGGCCTTGCACTCTGGTTTCTGGCGCTGCTTTCGGCACCCTGGTTCGTGCCACCAAAAGACGCTCTCGCCAACGCCATTGGCGCCATGGCCATCCTGATTACGGCTGACCTCGGAGCGACCGGGGCTCTTAAGCCTCATCTCGAGGTCATGCGTTGGACTGCGGTAATCTGCTGCCTCGCCTCTATGGCGGGAGCGATGGTCGCCCTGTTATTCACGACAAGAACAAACGATCCCCCGTCGGGCGGTTTTTCTTTCGGGCCACCGATGCTTTCGGCCAGGGCGAGCTGCTCTACACGCCACCGGCGCTGATCAGCATCATCGGCGCCTACCAGAGCAGCCTGACCACGGTCGCCTGGCTGACAATGCTGTGGACATTGATCGCGATCGGCAGGCCTTTTGAGCGGCTGATCGCCGCCTGGAAGCACTGGCAGGCAGAAAAAGCCAGGGTCATTACCTCCCCGACGGTAGGCATCATCGAACGCATTGATCACCCCAATATCGTCAGGGTCAGGCTGTCGCGGCACAGCTCGTGGAAGCCGGGCATGCTGCACACCGCGGCCATGTCAAATGGTGATCAGCACTATGTCATGGCTCTGTTCGCTCAGGTCCAGGGACTGGACGTGATGGGGCCCGGTCTTTGCGTGGCTGAGCTGCAGGACAGGATAGTGCTGGCTGAAGGAGACGTCATCCAGTCGCACTCCCCCGAGAAGGCAGCGAAGTTCATAGAAAACCTGAGCGGCACGGCCGGGTCCGTGCTGGTCGGATTCACCGTCGAGAACTCGAACATCGGCATCTTGCGCTTCGAGGTCTCGGCCGCATCCGAGTTGGCAGAAGGCCAGGTCGTTTTTGTGCGCGTGAATGGAATGGACGTCTTTTACCAGATCCTCGACGCCCAGACGGCGGAAGAGAGCTTTGACCAGAACCCGCGCGGCACGCACATCGTCAACGCCGTGCAGCTGGGTTGTTATTCGCCGGAGGACGGCTTCACCAAGTTTGGCTGGCTTTCAACCATGAACACGCCAGTGTTCTGGGCGAAAGAGCGCGTATTTCCGGCTCCCATTGCCAAGCAGGGCGAGTTTCCCATTGGCGTCGTGCCGTCAACCAATATCGGCGTGATGGCCAATATCGACGATCTGGTTCAGTTTCACACGGCCGTTCTCGGCGTCACCGGCACGGGCAAGACCGAACTCGCGCTTGATATCGTCTGCGAGGCCGCCAAGAATGATTTCAGGATTTTCTGTGTGGATTTCACAGGCGAGTACAAGGCCCGGCTCGCCGACCTGAAGCCCATCTTTCCGGCGCCGACGCAGAAAGAAACGGACGACCTTGAGCAGAAACTGTTCGCTGTCGAAACGACGCCCTGCGGCGCGCCCGCGGAGAAAGCCGCCCTGAAGACCGCCCTCACCCAGATCAAGGGCGGCGTCGACAAGCAGATCAACGACTTTCTGGTCGGCAATGATCCGCTGGCAATACTTGAGTTGACCGAAATCTCGAACACTAAGGCAACGCTGAGGATCACCGAGCTGTACCTGTCAACGATCATGGCCTGGGCCCGGGCCAACCGGCAGGCGCGCAAGGTTCTCATTGTCCTCGAAGAAGCCCACACCATCATTCCGGAGACGTTCAGCTCGGGTTTTGACAGCGAAACGCAATGGGTCGTCAGTCGGATCGGGCAAATTGCATTGCAAGGCCGGAAGTACGGCGTAGGTCTTCTGGTCATCAGCCAGCGGATCGCGCTGGTGAGCAAGACGATCCTTTCCCAGTGTAACACCTTCCTGACACATAGCCTGATCTATCAGACCAGCCTCAATTTCCTGGAGAGTGTGTACAGCACACAGCATGTCCGCTCGATTCCAAATCTCGGCCGCTTCCAGTTTCTGGCGGCCGGCAAGGCCATCAAGGCTGAACGCCCGATCCTTCTTGGCCGTCCATTCGATCAAGCCAAGAAAGACGCGAGCGATGCGTTACGAAAGCAACCGCCGGGAGCTGCTGCTGCCGCGGCAGGATAAGGCCGCCAGGCTCAGCTCCCGAAACGCGCCGCTTCAATACTCTTGATAAACCGCAAAACCGCGGTCACAGAATCGAAAATGAACCGGGCTTCCGGATGGTTTGGCAGCACATTGTCGTGGGCCAGGGAATTGTTGTTGCGGACGAAGTTGAACTTCTCGAAGACACCGATCGCGTTCTTGATGATCTGCTTACTCATGTCGGTGAGCTGATGCCCTTGGTCCAGGGCTTTGACGTATTTGCCCACCCGGCTGTGCAGGGAGCTATGGCTGATTTTGGGTGACGCGGCCTGATCAGGCGGCGTGGCTTTCAGTGTTCGGAATGACTTCGATTCCGTCGATGAACTTTACACCGGCGATGACTTTCGGCAACTGGTTCGTGCTCTTCAATCGCCGCCAGGTCTTCGATGCGGCGTCGATGAGCTTGAACACCATCAGCTTCGCAGTTTGTTGCGACAGCGATCCCTTGGTCCGCACCGTTCGGTGGCGCACCGTGGCGAAGACGCTCTCGATCGGGTTCGAGCTGCGTAGGTGGATCCAGTGCTCAGCAGGGAAGTCGAAGAAGGCGAGCAGCGCATGGCGATCCTTGATCAGGCACTCCACCGCACGTCCGTATTTGACGTGGTATTTCTCGACGAAGACGTCGATCGCGGTTTCAGCTTCGGCCCGGTGTGGGGCCAGATAGATGTTCCGCAGGTCGTTCTTCATGGGGCCCTGCACGGATTTGGCGACCTTGTCGAGTACGTTGCTCACTTTATGGCACCAGCATCGTTGGTGCCGCGTGCCGGGAAAGGCCTCGTCCAGTGCCTTCCAGAAGCCGAGGGCGCCGTCGCCGATGGCGAGTTGCGGGGCAATCCGTAACCCGCGTTGCCGCAGGTCGATCAGGAGTTCGCGCCAGCTCTGCGCGCTCTCGCGCACGCCGACCTGGAAGCCGATCAGCTCCTTCTTGCCTTCCGGCGTGGTGCCAATCAGCACCAGCATGCATTCGCTGTGATCTTCCATGCGGGCCTGCAGGTACACGCCATCGGCCCAGATGTAGACATAGCGACGCGCCGACAGATCGCGTCTCTGCCAGCGTTCGTACTCGACCTGCCAATCGGCCTTCAGGCCGGCGATCACCGAAGGCGACAGGTTCGGCGCATCCTTGCCGAGCAGCGCCGAGAGCGCCTCCTGGAAGTCGCCGGTCGAGATGCCGCGCAAATAGAGGACCGGGATCAAGGCATCCAGGCTCTTCGTCCGCCGCGCCCATAGCGGCAGGATTGCCGAACTGAAGCGGAGGCGGTCGCCTGGCCCGCTCGCTCCGCGGTCGCGGACCTTGGGACGAGCGACCTCCACCGGACCGATGCCGGTCGCAATCTCGCGCACCGGACCGTGCCCATGTCGGACCAGGCGCGCTCGACCGTCGGGCAGCGTCAGATTGGCCGTGCTGGCCAGAAACGCGCCAACCTCGATCTCGATCGCCCTGGCAAGCAGGTCCCGCGCGCCGGCACGAACGATATCGGTCAGTGGATCATCAACCGCGGACGGCTGACGGAAAGCAAGAACATTGGTAGTCTCGGTCATGGCGTATCGCTCTCCTCGAGAGGTTCTGGCAGGCTCGTCACCCGCCTCGATACGCCGCCTTCCTCACACCGTCATCACCCAGATTCCGCCATAGCTGTGCAGGGGCTCGTCGGTGCTCCAACCGACATCATGGCTGTCGAGCAAATGACCGAACTTCTTCATGCAGTAGGTGTGCAGGCGATCGAGAGCGGCAGCGGGCTTGTTCGCGCTGATGTCCCGCTCGATCGAAGACACTAGGGTCTGTACCTAAATAGCGCCACGTGATTCTCTTGCCTACGTGTTGATTCGGGGGCGAGAGAATGCGCGCTGGTTTGTTTTGGCTGAACGACAGGCAATGGGCGCGTATCGAACCGCATCTGCCGAGGGGACTGACGGGGCCGGATCGGGACGACGACCGACGCATCGTCAGCGGCATCATTCACATGCTGCAATCGGGTGCACGATGGCGTGATTGTCCACGTGAATACGGCCCTTACACGACGATCTACAATCGCTTCAATCGCTGGGCCAAGCGAGGACGATGGTGCGCAATCTTCGAAGCGCTGGCCAAGCCTGGCGAAGACGGCGTCGTACTGTCGCTCGACTCGACCTCGATTAAAGCTCACCGGTGTGCCTCCGGCGGAAAAGGGGGGAGCACAATCAAGCAATCGGCCGCTCGCGCGGAGGCCGCACGACAAAAATCCATGCGCTGAGCGATCGGCCGGTCGTCCTGCATCTGACTCCAGGCCAGGATGCCGATATCGCTGCGGCTCCCGATGTCCTGGCGCTCGCGCCACCCATGAGCGTGCTCCTCGCCGACAAAGGGTATGATGGCGACAAGCTTCGCGGCGCAATCATTCGTCGTGGCGCCAAGCCCGTAATCCCCAATAAATCTAACCGTGTCGTCATCCATCGCTTCAACAAACGCGCCTACAAAGGACGAAATGTCATCGAACGCTGCTTTTGCAGGCTCAAGGACTTCCGGCGCATCGCCACGCGATATGACAAGCTCGCCCGTAATTTTTTGGCCGCTGTTCATCTCGCCGCTCTCGTCGCATATTGGCTCAATTGAGTCTGGACCCTAGCTCCTCAAGAGTTTCGTCGCGGGTAAACCTTTCGATAACATCCGTCCTCGGAACGGCCGCGCCACCCTCGATAGTGGCGATGAGCTCGAACAGTTTGATCTTCAGAGACCCGTGGTCATCGGCGTCTCGAAAGATCGGAATCTCCTCGCGCTCTTTCCATAGGCGACGGAGGACGCGGGCAACCAGGTGCTCGTCCTCTTGATCTATGAACGAGCGCAACCGATTGGCTTTGGACGTCCCCCGCGTCTTGTAACGCTGCTGGTCGACGTCGATCCTGAACTCGTCGTCGAAGAATTCAGCAAAAGTGCGATCGGAGAAATTGAGGACGTAGCCGCTGCCCATGCCCAAGGCGCTGTCGATTAAGCGCATCTCCGAACGCTTTAGGTTCGTCATCTGCTACGCCTTCATGGATTGGAATGCCTGAGATGTGAGCTATGCGGGATTTTGGGTGACGAGGCGATCAGGCGGCGTGGTTTTCCGGCACTTGGATGACCTCGATGCCGTTTTCGAATCTGACACCTGCGATGACCTTCGGCAACTGATTTGTGCCTTTCAGCCGCCGCCAGGTCTTTGATGCGGCGCAGAGCAGCTTGAACACCATCAACTTGGCAGTCGTTGACGATAACGAACCTTTCGTGCGCACCGTTCTGTGCCGGACCGTCGCGAACACGCTTTCGATGGGATTCGTCGTCCGCAAGTGGTCCCAATGCTCGGCGGGGAATTCGTAGAACGCAAGCATTGCGTCGCGATCTTTCGTCAGGCACTCGACCGCCTTGTCGTACTTCGCTCCGTATTTCTCGGCAAAGACATCGATCGCCACTTCGGCCGAAGCTCGGTTGGACGCCAAATAGACCTCGCGCAGATCCTTCTTCATGCTGGCCTGTACCGACACTGCGACTTTGTTCAAGATATTCGCGGTTTTGTGCACCCAGCACCGCTGATGTCGCGTGGCGGGAAAGACCTCGTCGAGCGCCTTCCAGAAGCCGAGCGCGCCGTCACCGACGGCGATTTCCGGGGCGATCTTCAGCCCACGGGTTTTCGCCTCGACGAGCAGTTCGTGCCAGCTCTGCGTGCTCTCGCGCACGCCGACCTGGAAGCCGATGAGTTCCTTCTTGCCTTCCGGCGTCGCGCCGATCAGCACCAGCATGCATTCGCTGTGGTCTTCCATGCGAGCCTGCAGGAAGACGCCGTCCGCCCACACGTATACGTACCGGCGCGCCGACAGATCGCGCTTCTGCCAACGCTCGTACTCGAGCTGCCACTCCGTCGTCAGTCTGGAAACCACCGCCGGAGAAAGATTCGGCGCATCCTTGCCCAAGAGCGCCGCCAGCGCCTCCTGGAAGTCGCCCGTCGAGATGCCTCGCAGGTACAGAACCGGCAAAAGTGCATCCAAGCTCTTCGTGCGCCGTGCCCACAACGGCAGGATCGCCGAGGTGAAGCGGATCCGCTCGCCATCGCGGGTCACCGCGCGATCGCGAATCTTTACCCGGGCGACTTCGACGGCGCCGATCCCCGTCTGGATCGTCCGCACTGGACCATGGCCGTGTCGCACGAGGCGGTCGCGGCCATCGGGAAGCTTCAAGCCCTTCATCGCGGCGAGAAACGCCTCGGCTTCCATCTCGACAGCCTGCGCAAGCAGCTGCCGAGCTCCAGATCGCAAAATATTCGTCAGTGGATCGTCGATCTCATCGGGCTGACGCAGTGGGACAATGTTGCTATGCTCGTTCATGGCGTATCGCTCTCCTTGAGGTTCTGGCAGGCTCGACACCCGCCTCGATACGCCGCCTATCTCATTCCGTCATCACCCAGTTTCCCGCATAGCTCCTGAGATGTCGGCGCACCGCATAGGTCTGGATCACGCGGCCCGCGCTGAGGCGCTGCGAGGCGCCAACTTGACGGCGTAGCACTTCGCGCTTTTCAAGAACGAACTCCTTAAGAGGGCCTTCGTCGTTGGCGACTTCGAGCCCTTCGT
This sequence comes from Bradyrhizobium barranii subsp. barranii, assembly GCF_017565645.3. Lineage (NCBI taxonomy): Bacteria > Pseudomonadati > Pseudomonadota > Alphaproteobacteria > Hyphomicrobiales > Nitrobacteraceae > Bradyrhizobium > Bradyrhizobium barranii. The sequence goes on along the minus strand of NZ_CP086137.1, from coordinate 75,392 downwards.
CGAACCCCTCATGCTTGGCAAAATAGGCCAAGGCAGCTTCAGGGCTCAGTTCTCCGGGGATCGACCATTCGTCCTTTTGTGCCGGGTCAAATAGCGGTGTTGCCCGCTGCAAAGTGTACCAATGAACCCGGTCTGAGCCATCATTGGCCGGCTGCCGGGTCAGTATCTCCAGGGCCTCTACAAGGCTCTTTCGAGAGACCGTGAGACGTTCAATGTCGGCGTCGGTCTGATCGATCCTGCCAGCACTCGTTGTTTCGCCGCTGGTCATTTTGCCCGAGCGCAACATGGCCAGCTGCGTGTCGATCAGCTTGATGCTGTCGAGATAGCCGATGGCCGCTTCCAGAATAACGATAACAGGCCCGGGGATTTCGCGTTCGCCGGCTTCCCATCGGCGGACCGTGCGCCCATCTTCAACCCGCACGATTTTGGCCAAGGCGTCTGCGCTTAATCCAAGCGAAGCGCGCGCGTCCTTCAAAGCTTCCGGTGTTCTGACGAGAGTCATAAGGCTTTCCTAGGTCCGTTGGACCTAGTTATATATAGGACCATTGGCCCTATAGTAAAGAGATCCATTCATTTATTTGCCTTTTGAAGCGGCAATAAAACCGGCAAAACGGGCAGCACTAATCTTTATATATCGATTGATATTGCTATATATTCTGGCGGCAAAGGAAGCGGCAAAATGGATGTATCAGCAATGGAGCCTCTCCTGCCCGAGGATCGGCAGGAACTCGAAGATCTCGCAACTGATTTGGTTGCAAGGGCCAACACGCTGGCCGGCCGCCTCCACCCGGTCATGAGGGCCTCGGTAGGCGATCTGGTGCGTTCGATGAACTGTTACTACTCCAACCTCATCGAGGGCCACAACACACTGCCCATCGACATTGATCGAGCACTGAACAACGACCTGGCCAAGGAGCCGGAGCGCCGGAATCTGCAATTAGAGGCGCGCGCTCACATTGAAGTTCAGCAGATTATCGATCGCGGCGAAGCCCCCTCGCCCGCGCTGTCCGTCGATTTTATTGTCTGGACGCACAAAAACTTCTGCGAACGCCTGCCCGAAGAGCTGCTGGTCGTTGACCATCCCACGACCAAGAAGAAGATCAAGATCGTACCCGGCGAACTTCGCCAAGACCAGGTGAGAGTGGGGCGTCACATCCCTCCCGATCCAGCCGATCTCCCCGCATTCCTGAAGCGTTTTGCCGAAGGATATTCGTCCCCTCACCTTTCAAAGCTACGCAAAATTATCGGCGTTGCGGCATCACACCATCGCCTGGCCTGGATTCACCCGTTTCTGGACGGTAATGGCCGCGTGACACGCCTGTTCTCACATGCACTCTTGCGCGAGTTAGAAGTCGGCTCTGAGCTTTGGGCCGTCTCGCGGGGACTCGCGCGGCGAGTCGCCGATTATAAAGCAAACCTACAGGCGGCAGACGAACCGCGGCGCGGTGACCTTGATGGCCGCGGTAATCTCACGATGTCGGGGCTTGTCGGGTTCTGCCAATTCTTCCTTACCACCTGCGTTGACCAGGTCGACTTCATGACGGGGCTTTTGGAACCGGAAGAACTGCTCAGGCGGATGGAGATCTGGACCGAGGAGGAAACGCGTGCAAAGCGGCTTCCAAAGGGCTCTTGGCCTTTACTGCGCGAAGCGGTCATGGCCGGAGAGTACACGCGGGGTAATGCGCCTACCCTTACGGGATACGAAGAACGCCAAGCGCGAACGGTCCTCAACGCCCTTATTGAAAAGGGCTACCTCGTTTCACCCACGACGCGCTCGCCCGTGAAGCTGGGCTTTCCCTCGGCCGTTGTCGATCGATGGTTTCCGAGATTGTACCAGCCGGCCGCCTGAGTTTTCGGCGGGCAACGCCAGACACGATCATCGTAGAATCGTACATACGATTCCACTCCAAGTATCGATCATCACCATGCATCCTCCGGAAACCAGAAAAAATTCTCGATGTGCTGGTCGAAGGCCTGCCGGATGTGCCGTATAGACGAGCACAGTCCGGTTTTCGTCAGATCCGACCCTAACCGTCCCGAACTCTTCGAGGTCACTTATCTCAGTTCCGATCCCCTAGGGGTACACCGGCAGACAGCCGTCGCTTTCGATCCGCGCATTCGGTCCCTCGGTGCCGATCTTATAGCTAGAGCTGCCGCCGGGGAGCATGTCGCCAATCGGGCCATCGGGGAATACCTGCTTCTGACCATGAGCCCGTGGGACGCCATCCCCTATCTTGAACTCGCGGCCCTCGATGGCGATTTCGACGCCCAGATCGAGCTTGCCGTACTCCTACTCTTCGCAGCTGCGCCCAAACTGCACTAGCCGGTGTCGTCAGGGACGAAGTGGCTCCTCCGTGGGCAGCCCAATCTGCGCGTCCGGTGGCGTCTGGCACAACGGCACGGGTCGGCAGCATTAAAGATGTCCGACAGCAAGCGACCATCGAAACAAGGGTTGATGCCTATGGCTGTGTTTCGGCATGGAATAAGGGCTCTTCTCTATTCGGCCGGATTTAGTCAAGGGCTTGATTGGGCGCCTCCTTGGGTTCGGTACCGCTCGCGGGGCCGTGCTTCTCTTCGGGATCAGCCGTATGGCTCTCCCAGCATGGGATCAGTAGAACGAGACGGAACAATCTGACTCGCGTGCTGATCGCAAGGACGCGACCGTACAAGAGCCCAAAGCGAACTCATCTCGTCCATCGTCCCGCGAGGGACCTCCTCCCGCTAAACAACGGGTGCGTGGACCGCGCGTCGCACTATTGTGCCGCGGGCGTGGCCTCCCGTGTCCAGCGGAATTCCGTTCCGTCGCTCCACATGCGGTGCATGATGACGGCGAGCCGCCGCGCCAAAGCGACGATCGCCTTCTGCTGCCCGCGTCGTTTGGCGATCTGCATGGCCCACGCCTTGAGCCAGGACCATTTCTGCACCCGCGTCAGCATGACCTGTGCGGCCTCATAGAGTAGCGCTCGCATGGCTTCATCACCGCACAGCGAAATCCGGCCGATGCGGTGGCTTTCGCCGGACTGGTTGAGAACTGGCGTCAATCCAAGGGACGGCCCGACGGCTTTCGAACTCTTGAAGCGGGCGGGAACGTCGATCGTGCTGATAAAGGCCAGCGACGTGACGGGGCCGACACCAGGGATCGTCATCAACCGACGACAGACCTCGCTTTAGAGCTGGCCCCGGTTGTTTGGACAGCGCCCCGCTGGATTTAAGTGGATTCCTGCCGGGTTATGCTGAACGCGGGGCTTTACGGTTTTGTCGTTGCGTCGGGAGGGCGTAGCCCGACCAGAGCGACGACAAAACCGTCGGCGACGGTCATGCGGCCATCACCATAGCTTGCGTGCCGAAGTAAGCCTCGTCGGGCGTGCGCCCGTCAAGGCTCGAGTGAGGGCGTCCCTGATTGTAGAAGGCCAGATACTTGGCAATTGACGCTCGCGCCTCGGACACGCTGTCGTAGGCGCGGAGATAAACTTCTTCGTATTTGACCGTGCGCCAGAGCCGCTCGACAAACACGTTGTCGCGCCAGGCGCCCTTGCCGTCCATGCTGATGGCGATCTTCGCGTCCAGCAGCACATCGGTGAACTCGAGGCTGGTGAACTGGCTGCCCTGATCCGTGTTGAAAATCTCGGGCCTGCCGTGCTTCGCCAACGCCTCCTGGACCGCTTCGACGCAGAAGGCCGCCTCCATTGTGATCGAGACGCGATGGGCCAGGACCCGTCGGCTGAACACATCGACGACCGCCGCGAGATAGACGAAGCCACGCCGCATCGGAATGTAGGTGATGTCCATTGCCCACGCATGGTCGGGCCGCTCGATCTTCAATCCGCGCAACAGGTACGGGTAGATCTTGTGACCCGGAGCCGGCTTGCTCGTGTTCGGGCGACGATAGACCGCCTCGATCCCCATGCGCTTCATCAGCGTCGCGATGTGGCGGCGACCGGCGTATACGCCCTCCCGCCGCAGCAACGATCGCAGCATACGCGCTCCCGCGAAGGGATAATCGAGATGCAGCTCATCGAGCCGACGCATCAAGGCAAGGTCCTCGGCCGAAACTGGCCGAGGTTCATAGTAGACCGTGCTGCGAGCCAGCTTCAGGACCTTCGCCTGGCGCACGATAGAAAGATCATGATCGCGGTCGATCATCGCTTTGCGCTCAGCAGGCCCGCCTTGGTGAGCGCGCCGGACAAAAAATCGTTTTCCAACGCCAGCTCGCCGATCTTGGCATGTAACGCCTTCAAATCGACCGGCGTCTCGGCCGATGTCTTGTCATGCCCAAACACGCCGGCGGCGCCTTCCAGGAGCTGGTTTTTCCAGATCGTGATCTGGTTCGGATGAACATCAAACGCGCCAGCTCCGCCAGTGTCTTGTCGCCTTTGACCGCAGCCAAAGCAACCTTCGCCTTGAATGCCGGAGAATGCGTCCGGCGGCTCTTCTTCGTCATCTTCGCTCCTGATTCGCAGCAAGAATCCTCGCCGCTGTCAGGCAGAAAATCCACTCAAGCTACTGTCCGAATTTGCGGGGCCAGCTCTATGGACACCAATCCCGTCGAAAATCAAATCAGGCCGCTGACTCTGACGCGTAAAAATAGTTTATTTGCTGGTCACGACGAAGGTGGTCGTTCATGGGCGCGCATAGCTTCGCTCATCGCCACCTGCAAAATCAACAGCGTGGAGCCCTACGTCTGGATGAAAGCGACGCTCAAAGCGATCGCAACCGGTCACCCGCAGTCCCGGATCGACGAGCTCCTGCCCTGGTCGTTCGGCGGCACCTCGTAATTCTCCGTCGTTGCCGCCTCCATACCCCCCGCCAACGATTTGCAAACACGTTGATCAACAGACTGCAATCCCCACGCCAAACCTTTGCGAATGGGACGCGAACGTCGCTTACGACTGATAAGCTTTCATACGAAAACTTATCAGTTAGGCTTAGCATTCCGCTCTTTGCAGGCAGTGCTCGCGCCCTTCCTGGTCTGTGCGAAAGGATTCGATAAAGCCACCCTGGCGCTGCGTGACAAAAATCGTCCTGCCGTCCTTGCCGCCGAAGGCGAGGTTTGATGGCTCTTTGCCTTGGAGTGCAATCTCTTTCTGAACGTTGCCGTCTGGAGTCAGGACTGAAATTGTCCCCTTCATGATGCGGGCGACGAGCAGCTTACCCGCAACATCGGTGCGAACCCCATCGATTGTATCGCGATCGAACGTCTTTACGAGTCTCGCGTTGGTCAGCTCGTTTCCGGAAACGTGATACGCCAAAATTTGGCCGCTCCCAGATTCGCCGACATAGAGAATTTTCCCGTCTGGGCTGAGATCAATGCCGTTCGTCGTCCCCATGGCGCGGGGCGGAACCATGACTTGTCCCTGCACGGTCCCGTCTGCGGCAAGCGTAATCCGCCAAATCTGGCCGCTGCGGCCCTTCCAATTTGGGTCGCTCGCATAGATCGTTCCGTCGCGCGCGATGGTCAGACTTACCCCCAAGTCGCTGCGTTTCTCACCAACTACCGCAAACTACAGGAGATGCTCAACGAGATTTGCGCGATCAATGCCGAGCTTCTGCGTCGCGCGAGAGTCTCGACTAAATGGATCCGGCTGTCGCAACGCTCGATTTTGCCAAGGCGGGCGCCATCATCGCCAACATGATCGAATCCTATCTCGCTGCAGGGCCCCGCCGTTCAATGCGGAAGGAGCCGATCATGCTGCTGAATCCGCCCCGTGGGTCGGTCAAAATCCCCCGGGTATGGTCACTTGAAACTCCCCCACCTGATGATCGCCGTCAGCGCCGCTGAACAGCAGTAGCCGGTCAGGCAGGACGTTTATGTTCGACCCCTTTAGCCAGCAAGGGGCCGGGGAGTTGAACGTCTTGAAGCGACATCTGCAAAGCACCGTACTTACATTACTTGATCGCAACACCAGCCAGCGCGAGATTCACCGGCTGACGGGTGTCGATCGCAAGACGATCCGGCGTTATCAGGCGCTGCGGGCCGGTGCGGAGGCAAATTCCCCCGGGGAAGTGACCACCGGCTCGGTGAGCGCGGACGGCCAAATTCCTCCACCCCGACCACCGGCTTTTGGGACATCGGAAGCGACGGTCACCAGCAGCCTGGCCCGTTCGGCTTGCGAAGCGCATCGGACGTGGATCGAAGAACAGGTCCGGCTGAAGCGGAACGCGCAGGCGATTTACCAGGACCTGGTTGATCAATTTGGCTTTCCGTCCAGCTACCAGAGTGTCAAGCGGTTTGTGCGCCGGTTGCGGCACGCTGATCCTGAGCAGTTTGATCGTCTTGAGTTCCTCCCCGGCGAGGAAGCTCAGGTCGACTATGGCGAGGGCGCGCCGACGGTTGATCCGAAGAGCGGGCGGTACCGTCGTCCCCGCCTGTTCGTGATGACGCTACGCTACTCGCGGCGCAGCTTCCGGCGGGTAGTCTGGAAGTCCAGCCAACAAGTCTGGGCGCAGCTCCACGAAGAGGCGTTCCGGTATTTTGGCGGGGTCCCCAGCTATGTCGTGCTCGACAACCTGAAGGAAGGCGTCCTCAAGCCGGATTTGTACGAGCCCCAGCTCAACCCGATTTACAGCGCGATGCTGGCTCATTACGCCGTGGTCGCCGATCCCGCGCGCGTGGCCGATCCAAATCGGAAAGGATGCGTCGAGAATGCGATTCAACATACCCAGGGCACTGCGCTGGCCGGACGGCGCTTCGAGACGCTGGAGGCGCAAAACGAGTTCTTGAGGCACTGGGAGGAGAACTGGGCTTCCAAACGCATCCACGGCAGCACGCGCCGTCAGGTCGAGGCGATGTTCCAGGAAGAGAAGCCGCACCTGCGGCCGCTGCCTGTCGCTCCCTTCCGCATCTTCACCGAAGTCGTCCGGACTGTCTGCGACGACACCACCGTACGCGTCGACAACAGCTATTACGCCGCGCGGCCCGCGCCGATCGGCAGCCAGGTCGTCGTGCGCATCTACACCACCACGATCGAGATCCGTGATCGCCACACCCGTGCGCTGCTGCGTGTTCATTCCCGGATGGCGCACCCCGGTTCTGTCGTCCTGCCGACCAGCGAACGGCCGTTCAACCCGTCGCGGCAAACCGCCGTGCTGCTGGCGAGCGCCGAGCGCATCGGACCGCAGACCAGGGCCTTGTGCCAGCAGGTGTTCGACACCGAAGGGCGCCCCGGACAGCGCGCGATGTGGGGCATTGTCGGGCTGGGCCGGAAGTATCCGGCGCGGCTGGTCGAGCAGGCCTGCGCGCACGCCATCGACAACCGCATCTACCGCTACAAGCACGTGCGTGCGACCGTCGAGCGGTTGTTCGAACAGGCGATCGAGCAGGTTGGAGTGACGCCACAGCCGGCATCGCCGCTCACCCAGGATCATCCGCTGATCCGTACCCCCGCGGAATACGGCGACCTCTTCAGCCGCGCTGTGCGGCGCGACGCCGACGACAATGGTCGGCAGGCCGAGGCTCACGACGATCACGCCACGGCAATCCGCGCTCGTGTCGCCTGCGCAACCCCGGCCAACTCCGGCGCCACGAGCGCTCCCGCTGCACCTTCTCACCTTAAACTGGAGACCTAGCCACATGATGACCATGCCGGAAATTGAGCGTTGCCTACGACAGCTGCGCCTGTCGGGTGTCCGCGACACGCTGCAGACGCGCGTGCTCCAGGCGCAGGGCGCCAACCAGCCCTTCCTCGAGACCTTCTCCCTTATCCTGCAGGATGAACTGGACCGTCGTCAGTCCCGTCTTATCGAGCGGCGATACCAGCAATCCGGGCTCGACGAAAAGCTGACGCTCGCCGAGTTCGACTGGTCCTTCAATCCCAAACTGCCACGTCAGACCTGCTTCCAGCTCCACACCCTGGCGTTCATTGCCGCTGGCGAGAACGCTCTGCTTGTTGGCAAACCTGGCACCGGGAAGTCGCACATCGCCAAGGCGATTGCCTATCAGGCGATCCTGCAAAGCCACAAGGTCCAGTATCTTGAGACCGACGACTTCTTCCACCGCTACGCCCTGAACTCTCCGGCACAACGCGAGGTCCGGCTGCGAACCATCATCGACTGCGATCTCCTCGTGCTGGACGATCTATTCCTCGCACGCGCCATCCCCGACGACGCCGGCACTTTGCTGCAGACCCTGATCCATCAGCGTTACAAACTGCGCCGCAGCGTCATCGTCACCTCCAATCGCGTCGTGCAGGATTGGGGGGCATACCTTGGGGACAACACTATGAGCACGACGATCCTCGATCGCCTTATGCATCATTGCCATCTGCCTGAGTTCGACGGACGCTGCTATCGGCTCAAAGAAGCCGCTGAAGCTCTTGCCCGGGAAACAAACTCAAACTAACAGTCCCTTGTCCTGCCTCGCGGGTGGAGGAATTTGACTGACCACACCCGGAGGAATTTGAAGTGACCCGCGGGGTGCTGATAAAGGCCAGCGACGTGACGGGGCCGACACCAGGGATCGTCATCAACCGACGACAGACCTCGCTTTCCCGGGCAAGCAGAAGCACTTTGCGATGCAGTTGTGTGAACTGTTCGCGTAAAACGCGTCGGGCGACGAGAAGCGGTTCCATGAGTTCGGCCAGCTCCGGCTGACCGCCGACGAGTTCGTGGATACGTTGTTCAAAGCCGATCACCCCCACAATTCCGACCTTCAAGCCGAAGTTGCGTAACAGCCCACGAATGTCATTCTCGATGGCAATGGCCTTCTCCTGAAGCAGCTTGCGACCGGCAAGCAGGACCCGTCGCTTTTGGCTGATCAGGGTCTTGACGTGGACAGGCCGGAACAAGCCGACGCGCATCATCTGCGCAATGCCACGCGCATCATTGCGGTCGCTCTTGTTCACCTGCGCCTTGAGGAACGCCTTGGCATGTCGCGTCTCGATGCAGATTACCGGCAGGCCAGCCTCCGCCAGCCCGCTGAACAGCCATTGCGACAGCGGTCCAGCCTCGAGCCCAATCCGATCAAACCGCCAAATCGGATCGTTGAGTGCAGCAAGAAGATCGTCCGGGTGACTCACCAACTTCGCTTCCCGGCAAATGCGGCCCGTTTCGTCGACAATGCACAGGGACGTCTCTTTGACCGACACGTCCAGTCCAGCGTAATGTTTCATGCTGCGCTTCTCCGTCTGATGCTTGTGGCTGTTCGAAAACAGACCACGTTTATCATCAACCTGAAGCGCAGCACCCTGCTAACGCGGGGCTCAGCAACAGGCCGAATACCCCATCTGACTCACATCTGATGATTTTGTCTGCCGAGTTTGCGGTTCTCCAACGGGGGAATCAGCCATGCGAGTCGGTATTCGAATCTCGTCGCTTGTGCCGAGTGGGTTGGTTATCGAGAGCGTAAGTGAGTCATCTGACTCGATTATTTTAGCCGTCCGATCCGAGGGCGATGCAGCCGGGTGCCCACTGTGCGGGGCGAGATCGCGCCGAATCCATAGCCGATATGACAGACGAGTCGCGGATTTGCCGTGTTCCGGGAAGGAAATACGGCTCCGCGTGATCACGCGGCGCTTCGTTTGCGAGGTGCCTCAGTGTCGGCGACGGATTTTCGCTGAACGGTTCGGGGACGATATTCTCCCGACCCGGTCGCGCCGGACGGCACGGCTGGAATGTATCGTCCACCATCTGGGGCTGGCACTCGGCGGCAGACCAGCGGCGAGCTTCGCTAAACGGCTGATGCTGCCGGTCAGCAACGATACGTTGCTTCGGGTTGTCAGGCGACGAACCCGCCCGCGAACGGAGCCTCTGATCGTCGCCGGCATTGACGACTGGGCTTTTCGCAAGAACCATCGCTACGGAACAATCGTGTGCGATCTGGAGAGGCGGCGGATCGTAACCCTGCTTCCAGATCGCGAGATTGCAACGGTGCGGGCTTGGCTTTCCGACCATCCGGAGATCAGGGTCGTATCGCGCGACCGTGGCGGCGGCTACGGTGAGGCCGCGGCAAAGGCGCTGCCCGACGCCGTCCAGGTCGCCGACCGTTGGCACCTGATGGAGAACGCAAGCGCGGCCTTCCTCAACGCGGTGCGCCGTTCCATGCGGGTGATCCGCGCCGCAATCGGTGCGACGACGATCAATCCAAAACTGCTCACTTGCGCGGAAAGGCTGCAGTATGAAGGATATCTCCGGCGCAAGCAGACGAATGCCGCCATCATGGAGCTCGTCAGAGACGCTGTGCCACTCAAGGAGATTGTCCGTCGAACAGGACACAGCCGTAAACTCGTTCGCCAAGTCAGTCGCGGCGAGAGTACAGATGTCTTCCGGACCCGGCAAAGCACGCTCGATGCCCACTTGCCCTTTCTGGATGCGCAATGGAGCGAGGGCTGCCGTAACGGCGCAGAGCTCTGGCGTCGTTTGCAAGGGCAAGGCTTCCGAGGCTCCTTGCGTGTAGTCAGTGAGTGGACGACACGGCGACGACGGGCCGAGAAGGCGACCAATCAACAACTGCAAAAAGTTCCATCCGCGAGAACAATCTCACGATTGATGACCACGGCGCGCGACAATCTCAGCAAAGCAGATACGATCACCATCGCCGCCATCGAGGCGCGCGTTCCCACACTCGTCGAAGCCCGCATGCTCGTCGAAAGCTTTCAGGCCATGGTACGCAAGAAGCTCTTCGCTGATCTCGATCCGTGGATCGCCACCGCCAGCTTGAGCCTGATCGCCTCTTTTGCGAGTGGCATCATCAAGGACAAAGCCGCCGTCCGTGCCGCCATCACCGAGCCTTGGTCCAATGGCCAGACAGAAGGGCAGATCACTAAACTAAAGCTCGTAAAACGCCAGATGTATGGACGGGCGAAGATCGACCTCCTGCAAGCCCGCTTGAAAGGCGCCATCTAGTACCCACTTTTCTTGGAACGTGAGTCGTGATTCAAGGTCGGGATGATACCCGAAGCAAGAGAAGTCCACCTTTCGAGGAAAGATCGCAAGGTGCTTGAGGCGTGTTATCGCTCTCCGGTGACGTTGCAGCGCGATTTGAAGCGGGCGCGGATAGTTCTGTTGGCGGCGGATGGGCGCAGCACCCGGTCGATCGCCAAGGAAGTTGGGGTCCAGCCGCGGATTGTCAGCCTTTGGCGGCATCGCTATGCCGACCATGGCCTTGAAGGGCTGCAAGACAAGCCGCGGCCTGGCAAGCAGCCGATCTATACGAAGACGACCGACAAGCGGATTCTGAAGCTGCTGGATAAGCCGCCACCGCAAGGGTTTGCGCGCTGGACCGGCCCCCTGCTGGCCGAGGCGCTGGGCGATGTCGATGTCCAATATGTCTGGCGGTTCCTGCGCAGCCACAAGATTGACCTGGTGGCTCGCAAGTCCTGGTGCGAGAGCAACGACCCGAACTTTACGGCCAAAGCCGCCGATGTTGTCGGCCTCTATGTCGCGCCGCCGGCGAAGGCCATTGTGCTGTGCGTGGACGAGAAGCCCTCGATCCAGGCTTTGGAGCGAGCGCAGGGTTATCTGAAGTTGCCCAATGGCCGCGCCTTAACCGGCCAAAGCCACGATTACAAGCGGCATGGCACCACAACATTGTTTGCGGCGCTCGAAGTCGCCACCGGAAAGATCATCGCGACCCATTCAAAACGCCGGCGCCGCGTCGAGTTTCTCGATTTCATGAACAGCGTCACCGCGGCTTTTCCGAACCGCAAGCTTCACGTCATCCTCGACAACCTCAACACCCATAAAAAGAACGAGGACTGGCTCAAGGCCCACCCCAACGTGCAATTTCATTTCACGCCGACAAGTGCGTCATGGCTCAATCAGGTCGAAGTATGGTTTTCCATCTTGCAGGGGCAGTCGCTCAGCGGCACCTCCTTCACGAGCCTCAAGCAGCTTCAGGAACACATCGATGCCTACGTCAACGCATACAACGACAGAGCCGAGCCCTTCGTCTGGACCAAGAAAAAGGTCCGTCAACGCCGTTTCAAAGGCCGCCGTATCACTCAGCTCTGATTCCGGGTACTAGGGTGGTCATGCCTCCATCGGCAGTCAATTGCGAGTATTGGTAGTTGATCGTTTGCGGCAATTGTCGTCGATGGAGGGACTTGATTATTTGGCAGGCCGTCGGATCCACCCAACCCAGAAGGGGGGCAAGAAGATCAGGTTACACCGGCAGACTTGACCACGCCCCGCGCCGCCGAAGCCTGGACAGGTTCAGGCCACGCCTGCTGATTTCTCAAGCTGAGATTTGCCCACTAGGATGCGACGCAGCCTGCGGGAGCGAAGCAATGAGGTATCCGCAGCCTAACGCAGCCCCGATGCTTGGCTTGCTCGCGCCATGCGCGGCCCACGCTCAGGAACACACGCCCGAGCCGATCCTGCGGGTGACGCTCGATCCGCCGTGCGTCGTGGTGAGACAGGCTGCCACGCAGCGGATCGAGGTGCTGGCGCCGAACTACATGACGGCGCCGCCCAAGCTGCCAGACTTCCAACCGCGCAATGCCCTGACGCGCCAGCTGAGCAGCCCCAATGAGAGCGAAGAGCGCGACGGCCTCACTTATGGCGGCGTCCGGTTCGAATTCGCGATCCATCCGCAGGAGCCGGGCAGCTATGCGATCTCTGGCCTGACGATCGTCGCCATTTGCGCGGCCGATCCGCCGGCCACACGCGAGGCAACGCTCACGCTCCCGCGGATCGCATTTCAGACCTTCATCCCGCATGTGGCATCCGATCTGCAGCCCTTCCTCGCTGCAGGCAGTCTGTCGATCGCGCAGACCATCAATCGCTCGTCGGATCTGCTCGAGACCGGGAATGCCGTGACGCGAACCGTCACTATCGAGGACCGAGGGCATTCCGACGATGCTGTTGTCGCCGGCGAAATTTGCTGTCCTAGACGGGCTCAAGCTCTACCCCGCTCAATCGTCGCTTCAGACGTCGGCGCGCAAAGAATCGACGTGACGCATTTCGATGCGGTGACCTGCATGTCGAGGCAAACCCGTCAGCGAGCGGCGCACGCCGGTCGTGAGGCGTATTGCGCGACGTGTTCGCGCGCGACTGGCTGCAACGGTTCGAACCGGTCGCGCCACGCATGCGATCGAGGCATTGCGGCTCGCTGCCCACGATCCTGTACTCGACGCCGAGATCAGCGTGGTCGAGCGCGCGCTCTTCCGCGGCAGCCGTTCAAAGCGATTCTGGAGAAGGACAGCGGGGCGCTTGCCGCCAGCGGCGAGAAGGGCCTGGTGCAGATTAATGGCGGTGCCGTATGCCGGCATGACCACCGATGCGTTCGCAAGCTCAGTGCGCGGCTGGCTCGGACGGCTCAGTTGCGGTGCCAGTTTGGAGGCTACGACGGCAAGATCCAAAACTGCCTGCCGATCACCAAAGTCTGGAACTACACGGTTCGGCTCTACCGGGCGACGGTGGCAATTGCCCGAGGCAAAACCGGCGGACTGAATACGCAAGGAGGTGATGCGAAATGAAAGCGCTCATCTTCGAGGGGCCCGGTAAAAAGTCTCTCGCGCAGCGACCGAAACCGGCCATCCTGGAATCCGGAGACGCCATCGTGCGGATCGTGAAAACCACGATCTGCGGCACTGATCTCCACATCCTCAAGGGCGATGTAACGACCTGTCAGCCCGGCCGAATCCTAGGCCATGAGGGCGTGGGCGTCGTTGACCAGGTTGGTGGTGGCGTGACCGCTTTCAAGGCGGGTGACCGCGTCCTCATCTCCTGCATATCGTCCTGCGGCAAATGCGACTTCTGCCGGAGAGGTATGTATTCGCACTGTCGCACCGGCGGGTGGATCCTCGGCAACAAGATCGACGGCACGCAGGCCGAATATGTCCGGACGCCGCATGCCGACACCAGCCTCCACCATTTGCCTGATGGGGTCGATGAGGAAGCTCTCGTCATGCTCAGCGACATCCTTCCCACCGGATTCGAGTGCGGCGTGCTCAACGGCAAGATCTCGCCCGGCTCCGCCGTCGCCATCGTCGGTGCCGGCCCCGTCGGCTTGGCTACGCTGCTGACCGCACAATTCTACTCGCCTGCCGAGATCATCGTGATCGATGTCAATGACAAGCGCCTCGCCATTGCGCGCCAGTTTGGCGCGACACAGACGGTCAACAGCGCCGACGGCAAAGCAGTTGAGAAGGTTCGCGCGCTGACGGGGGGAGAGGGCGTGGATGCCGCCGTTGAGGCCGTCGGTGTACCGGCGACTTTCAAACTCTGCACCGACATTGTCGCGCCGGGCGGCGTCGTGGCAAACGCTGGCGTACACGGCGTCAAGGTCGATCTGCATCTGGAACGGCTCTGGTCCCAGAACATATCGATCACCACGCGGCTGGTGGACACTGTTTCGACGCCCATGCTGCTGAAGACGGTCGTTTCCCACCGCATCGAACCGAAGCTGCTGATTACACACCGCTTCAAGCTCGACGAGATCATGGACGCCTACGACATGTTCTCGCGTGCGGCAGAGACCGGGGCCTTGAAAGTGATCATCGAGACATAACACAACGAGGAGGGTAGTGGTGTCGGCGGGCGGAAGAAAGAGGTCGACACAGCCCAGGACGAAAGTGTCTGAAGTTGCAACGAACGAAATCGAAGGGCGCGCATCGCCGCCGCGGCACAGGCGATAGCAATTTACGAAAGGAGATGGCCGAGCAGCGCACAAGCCTCAGCATCTTGAGCTTTCCGCTGCTACAGGCGTCAGGACGTCACCATCAAGTTAACGAATTAGAGCGGCCGAGGGGGTAGACGACGGGCCATGCCGACCACCCGGGACCCTCTTTATCGCCGCCATCGCTTCCCACCGGAAGTGATCAGCTATGCCGTTTGGTTGTATTTCCAGTTTCCCTTAAGCTTGCGCATGGTCGAGGAAATGCTGGCGGCGCGTGGCATTGGCGTGACCTATGAAACCGTGCGCCAGTGGGGGCGGAAAGTCGGCAAGGCGTTCTCCGATCGGATCCACCAGCGCGCACCCGCTCGCGGTGACAAATGGCATCTGGACGAGGTCGTTATCTCGTCGCGGGCGAACAACATCGGCTTTGGCGCGCTGTCGACCAGAATGGCTTCGTTCTCGACGTCTTGATCCGGCGCCGAAGAGACTCGCGCGCTGCGCAATGGTGAAGTTCTTGAAATCCGCCGGCACGCCGCCGCGCGTGATGATCACGGACAAGCTGCGTTCGTACGGCGCTGCGAGGGCGAAGATGGGCTTTGACGTCGAACATAGCCAGCACAAAGCTCTCAACAATCGGGCCGAGAATTCTCATCAGCCGACGCGGCGACGCGAGCGGATCATGAAGCGTTTCAAATCGTCCCATCAGGCTCAACGGTTTCTGTCAGTTCACAATCAGGTCGAACCTTTTCCACATCCCTAGCCCGGAGCCGTCACGACCGACTTCCGTCGCGCTTCGCGCGAGCGAGCCTTTGCGACTTGGCGCGAGATCTCCACGACAAGCGCTATCGCCGACTCTCGAACCTTTGAGTAGCGCCTCCTTCAGCTCGGCGGTCGATTAAGTTGACGATGCCTTTCGAAGTGTCTTTCGAGCTCTACAACCGCCCGGCGCTCCCACTCCTCAGCCTGCGTAAGCAGAGAGCAGCGCTGTACCGGTCGAAATGCCGCGGTCTGGCGGCATATCGAAGCTATTGCACGGTAGCGGCGCACATTTTCCATAACGGCCAGCCCGGTCATGTCTGGATCTTCCCTTTTGTCCCGGGCGCGAACTTGCGGCAAAACTGTTTTCGATCCGTTAGCGGCCAGAGCAGGAAGCGTGAATGGTTGGTAAAACCTTGCTGGCTGACAATCACGCATCAATCAAAATTAATAGGTCCTGAGCCTAGCACTTCTGTGGTTGCCGCCCGTTATGCAAGAAGTTTCTGACCGATTGAACGTGTGATCGAGTGCGGTCTTCTGTCAGGCCTTTGATTGCGGCATTCCAAAGACCGCTGGCCGGTATGCTGATCTGCGGATCGGGCTCCAAAAATCGACTTTCCGAGCTGCTACGCTCTTAGTGCTAAACTGGCTTTCCTGATCCGGATCGGTTCGATCATGCGCCCATTCAGCTCATCGACTTCTCACACCTCTTTTACCGGTGTGTCAGCGCATTCAGCTCAGTATAAATCATACGACCCCCATCAACGCTTGCTCCCGGTAATCCTCTTGTTTCGTCACCATTGCCCAGATTCTTCGCGCCATCTTGTTTGCCAGCGCGACCGCCACGGGCATTTTCGGCTTCCTCGCCAGCATCCGGGCCAGCCATGAACCCGGCGCGTGCGGTTTGCGGCTTGCCGCTCTCACATGCGACATCGCACCGATGATCAGAAGTCGGCGTATGTCAGCCTGGCCTGCCTTCGATACGCGTCCAAGCCGCTCTTTGCCTCCGGAAGAGAACTGCCGTGGCACGAGCCCAAGCCACG
Organism: Bradyrhizobium barranii subsp. barranii; assembly: GCF_017565645.3. Lineage (NCBI taxonomy): Bacteria > Pseudomonadati > Pseudomonadota > Alphaproteobacteria > Hyphomicrobiales > Nitrobacteraceae > Bradyrhizobium > Bradyrhizobium barranii. The sequence goes on along the minus strand of NZ_CP086137.1, from coordinate 59,039 downwards.
CCGCAAAATCACGCCCGCAACGGAAGGTCCCCATAGCAGGTGCGAAGGCTTCAATTGCCAGGGCAATCATTGGTCCGACACCCGGCACGGTCTGAAGGCGCCGTGCCGTGACGTTGGTTCTGGAAAGCTCGGCGAGCTGTTTCGTCTTCGCCTCGATACGGTTTGTCTTCGCGTCAATTTGTGCGAGTAGATCCCGGCACTCAGAGCTGGCCCCGCAAATTCGGACAGTAGCTTGAGTGGATTTTCTGCCTGACAGCGGCGAGGATTCTTGCTGCGAATCAGGAGCGAAGATGACGAAGAAGAGCCGCCGGACGCATTCTCCGGCATTCAAGGCGAAGGTTGCTTTGGCTGCGGTCAAAGGCGACAAGACACTGGCGGAGCTGGCGCAACTGTTTGATGTTCATCCGAACCAGATCACGATCTGGAAAAACCAGCTCCTGGAAGGCGCCGCCGGCGTGTTTGGGCATGACAAGACATCGGCCGAGACGCCGGTCGATTTGAAGGCGTTACATGCCAAGATCGGCGAGCTGGCGTTCGAAAACGATTTTTTGTCCGGCGCGCTCACCAAGGCGGGCCTGCTGAGCGCAAAGCGATGATCGACCGCGATCATGATCTTTCTATCGTGCGCCAGGCGAAGGTCCTGAAGCTGGCTCGCAGCACGGTCTACTATGAACCTCGGCCAGTTTCGGCCGAGGACCTTGCCTTGATGCGTCGGCTCGATGAGCTGCATCTCGATTATCCCTTCGCGGGAGCGCGTATGCTGCGATCGTTGCTGCGGCGGGAGGGCGTATACGCCGGTCGCCGCCACATCGCGACGCTGATGAAGCGCATGGGGATCGAGGCGGTCTATCGTCGCCCGAACACGAGCAAGCCGGCTCCGGGTCACAAGATCTACCCGTACCTGTTGCGCGGATTGAAGATCGAGCGGCCCGACCATGCGTGGGCAATGGACATCACCTACATTCCGATGCGGCGTGGCTTCGTCTATCTCGCGGCGGTCGTCGATGTGTTCAGCCGACGGGTCCTGGCCCATCGCGTCTCGATCACAATGGAGGCGGCCTTCTGCGTCGAAGCGGTCCAGGAGGCGTTGGCGAAGCACGGCAGGCCCGAGATTTTCAACACGGATCAGGGCAGCCAGTTCACCAGCCTCGAGTTCACCGATGTGCTGCTGGACGCGAAGATCGCCATCAGCATGGACGGCAAGGGCGCCTGGCGCGACAACGTGTTTGTCGAGCGGCTCTGGCGCACGGTCAAATACGAAGAAGTTTATCTCCGCGCCTACGACAGCGTGTCCGAGGCGCGAGCGTCAATTGCCAAGTATCTGGCCTTCTACAATCAGGGACGCCCTCACTCGAGCCTTGACGGGCGCACGCCCGACGAGGCTTACTTCGGCACGCAAGCTATGGTGATGGCCGCATGACCGTCGCCGACGGTTTTGTCGTCGCTCTGGTCGGGCTACGCCCTCCCGACGCAACGACAAAACCGTAAAGCCCCGCGTTCAGCATAACCCGGCAGGAATCCACTTAAATCCAGCGGGGCGCTGTCCAAACAACCGGGGCCAGCTCTGGTGTTGCGATCAAGTAATGTAAGTACGGTGCTTTGCAGATGTCGCTTCAAGACGTTCAACTCCCCGGCCCCTTGCTGGCTAAAGGGGTCGAACATAAACGTCCTGCCTGACCGGCTACTGCTGTTCAGCGGCGCTGACGGCGATCATCGGGTGGGGGAGTTTCAAGTGACCATACCCGGGGGATTTTGACCGACCCACGGGGACATACGAGAAAACCGCGGCGGGCAGCAACTTCCTGCCGCGCACTCCGCATAATAGCGGAAGTCTACCGGTTTGGTCGCCACCATCACCCGGACCGCGCCTGACGGACCGATCACCGGCTCGCCTTTAGCGCCTGGACGATCGACGCAATCATCGCGGTGTCCGCTCCACGACCGGCTCGGATCGTGATGCCGTCGACTTCAATCTCGATGATCCCGCTATCTGCCTTGCGCACCGCTTTACGATCCCGGTGAACAGTCGGCGCCGGCACCACGGCGTCAACCACCGCCGGCACAAACTGAACTTCGTCCTCTCGGGAATGACCGCCTGCTGCTTCTCGCAGCTGACGTCGCCAGCCAAACAACTGCTGCGGCGACAATCCATACCGCCGCGCTACCGAACAGACCGAATCGCCGCTTGCCACGATCTCCGCAACGATCCGCGCCTTGTCCTCGTCGCTCCACTTCCGCCGACGGCCGGCTCCGGTGAAGACCTCGAGCCGCCGCACCGGCTCCGTGATAGCAGTATGCACTGTGTCCATTCTAAGCCTACGGTTCAAACAAACCGCAGACTCGCAGATCACCCCGCCATCCGGAAGGTGGCCGCTGAACAGCGCTCTGATGTCCGCTGTCAAGGATTAGTGAACGACCAGACCGCCGAAACAGCTCGACTGATGAAGGTCGCCGAGGCGATTGTCCGCGAGATGGACCGACAAGGCATTGCCGAGGCGGTCGCCGATCTCGGCTTCGACGTGATGGAGCTGGCTCGTGTGGCGATCCGGGCGGCGGACGGGGACGTGATCTCATTCCGGCGACCGCTGGTGTAATCATTCAGCGCGGTTCAGCGCGGAGCGCTCGCCGGACGTACCTATTGACGGACTGCTCGAAAGGGCGTTCGATGACGTCCTCAGCACCTCCAAGGCTGAGAAACCCAACCACCGCACGACGGCGAGACCTCACCCCATGGCCCCCAGCCCCGAGGTCTCGCTTCGGCGTAGTCAACGCGGAGTGCGCACTACTGCGCGATGAGAGCGCCAACCTCGTAGGCGAGCGCGAGCAGGCTGATGCCAACCAGCAAAATCATCGCGACTGGAAACAGCGATCTGCGCTTGATGGAAATCACGTCGTCGTTCATGCAACCAGACATCTGCGTTGGACCATATTTCCAATCGAGCTTCTTGAGTTCGACCCAAGCCTGATCATTTGAGACCTGCTGAGCAAGAGCGGCCCCCGCGAATAACGACAAAGCAAATACAAACGCGAATCTAGTCAACGCTTTCATTTTAGCCCCATGGACAATTGAAAGCTTCACCCTACACAACTGCTGCTTGCCCGACAAACGAGCTATGGCGGAAAGTGGGTGACAACCGGCTGAGGAAGGCGACGTATTGAGGCGGGCGATCAAGCTGCCAGAACCTCTCGGCACACAGCCGGCTTGAACGATGGCGACTGCTTTTCCTACACCCTGGCGAAGGCGACCGGCGAGCCGCTCTTGTTCAAGAGGGCAATGATTTCAGCCAAATCGACATCGCCGCAGCATAGCCCCCGCCGGATGCGTCGAGTCCGCCACATTCACGGAGCGCGCCCGCCAACGCCGGACAGGTCGATGCGGATGCCCGACTTGTTGGGATCGTTGGCCGCCGGCTCCTGCGGAGATGGCGCCACCGCAGCCGGCTGAGGCGCCTCCTCCCGCTTCGGCTCCGGCGGCTTCGGCCCGCCAGGATCGTGAGCCGTGAACACCGCCGTCCCCTCAAATTGCCCACGCTTCCAGGCCTCGACGGCATCGTCGAACACCTGCGCCCTGACGCTATCATCGGTCGGATTGCCATACCATTTCCAAACGATCCGCCAGACCTTGCCGAACAGGGCCGTGCCCGTGCGGATGTTCCTGCAAGCGTCGAACAGATCCGGCGACAACTCCGACGGATCCTTCACGCCGAGACCGGCCGGATACTGCGTGATGCCGACGCGCACGACGGCTCGACCGATATAGCTGCGGGCAAGCTCAAGCGCTTCTTCGGGCGCCTTGACCGGCGGTACCAGGATGATGCGGTCGCCGTTGCGCACCGTCACGGTGAGCGGATCGGGCGACCCGGCGGCGTGCAAGAATTTTTCGACGATCGCGGGCTTCAGGGCGGGATCAGCACATTTCTGGATGAGATCGGCATCGATGGCCATGGGCGAATTCCTGTTCAGCGGTTGAAAGCGGTGACGAGGGGAAGACCGAACAGCCGCCCAGGCCTCGACGGCGGCGCGCTGGATCGCGGGGACGGGGGCGCCGGTCACCCACCAGCCATTGGCGATGGCGACGATCGTATCCGGCCGGTGCGGCATCGATTGCAGGGCCGGCCAGATCAGAAGCTGCTCGTAGCAGATCAACGACGCCACCCGGCGGCCGGCGATATCGACGACGGGATCTTGCGAAGGTCGCTCGCGCACCGCCGCTCTCCCCGAGCCATGTCCGCCGGGGCTGCCAGATCGACACGGGCACAGGCATGCGGGCGCGATAGAGAACCGTATCGCCCGACCAGCCAAGCGCCGCCGCGACGGCGAGAAAGGCGGCGCGCCGGGATCAAGGATCGACGGTGAGGACAGGCCGCGCCAGGCCGAGGAGACCGGCCTCCGGGACCGCCCCAAAATACCTCGAGTCATAGGAACCTGCGAAAGGCGAGTGAAGGAAGAGATTGCCGGGCGGAACGACACCCCCCACCCCAGGCGGAAGCGGTCGTCCCTGACCGTCGACGGGGCTGAGGCGCGATCGGGGCAGCAGCACGCCGTCGATCATGACCACGGCGCCGATGTCGATGCGCGCACCCGCGAGCGCGACGACGGTCTTGATCAGCGGCGCGGCGCCGCCAGAGCATGATCCTCGCCGAAAATATCCGCGCTCGAGGCCGAAGGCGGATATTGACCCAGCCGGCGGGCAGACGAACACGAGATCGCCGACGGCGATTTGCCGATCGAACGACACGATCCGCCAGAGCCCGAGCGGCTCGCTGGGCGTCAGGTTGAGGCGCAAGCCGCCGAGCCAGGCGATGCCGGCGATCGCTATCATCGCCACGCCGCCGGCCGCCATGATCGCGGATGCTCGCCGACGCTGAACGGCCGTTTTCTTTCCGGTCGCGGCGTCCGCGACTTGTGACACCACTCTCCGGTCGATGATCGAGATCATTGCAGCGACAGGCCTTTCGACTGCGTCTGACGAAGTGTTTTGGCTTCCTTCAAGGCCACTGCGGTCCGCTGCTGGGCGGCGAGCTGCTGCGCGGTCCTGAGATCAGGCCAGGCGGCCTTGAGCCCCTCCTTCTGCGCGGCGTTCATCCCGCCGGAGAGCGTCTCGAAGGTCTTGCCATCGGTGTCCTTTGCCGCGAGGCCGACGAAGCTGCGCTCGCCGAAGCGCTCGGAGACGGCGCGGGCAAAGCCCTCCAGTTCCGCCTCGATCATCTTGTCCTCGAGTGCGAACTCCAGGGCTGCCGGGAGATCGTTCCGATCGATGGCGTCGCGGATGCGCTCGAGGGTCTGCTTCGCCGACGGCGACAGCGCCGGAATGTCGACAGCAACCTTCAGCCGGGCGGCGCGCTTTTCGGCCTCGTAGCGATGTTCCGCCTCGGAACGCAGGCGCAAGAAACGTTCGAGATCACGGGCGAGCGCCGGCACGTTGAGGTCCGCCCGCTGCCTGTCCTGCTTGTCGGCGCGGCTGGCGAGCAAGCCCGTTTTGCCTTTCAGCGCACCGAAGCTCTCGGGCTTCTCCGCGAGTTTCGACAGGGTGGATTGCGCAGTCGCCTTGTCCTTCAGCATGCTGTCGACGTCGACCTTGCGGAACGCAGATTCAGGCTCGGCGAAGACGAAGCGGAAGCGCGTCGAGACTTCCTCCCATTGCTTCTTCAGGCCGGGATCGGCAGCGAGCTTGTCCTCGACAACCTGGTCGATCGATTTGGCGAATGTGGTGATGCCGGCGACCATCGGCTTGGCCTCCTTTGCGCCGTTGGGAATCGTCTGTTTCCGGGCTGCGCCGAGGCCGAGCCGGGCGCCGAGCGCGAGGAGCCGGGCACCGAGATCGGCGAGCTTTTGCTTCTGCCGGACGGTCCAGCGGACCTTGTCGGCAACAAGCGTCCGGGCGACGCGCATGAGATGGAGACCGCGCGCTTCGGCAAAGCGCAGCGCGGCGCGATAGGAAGGGCCGCGCTCATAGTCGAGCGTGGTTTCTTTCGCCCGGCTCTGCGACAGGATCTTGGTGAGCCCGCCGGCCTTCCCGAAGGAAATCGCCCCGTAGTAGAGAGCGACATCCTCGCGATGGCGAGTCAGCGCGACATAGGCAAGATGCCGGTCGAGCGAGAGCGTGGCGAGCACCTTCACCCGGTCGACGGTCGCGCCCTGGCTCTTGTGGATCGTGGTCGCATAACCGTGGTCGACGTTCGCATAGAAGCGCTGGTCGACCTCGACGCGGCGCCGTGCTTCACCCTCGCCGATCATCGCCGCGAACCAGCCCGGCCGCGCCTCGATGACACGGGCGATCATGCCGTTCTTCACGCCGAGCGATCCTTCATTCTTCAGGAAGACGATCTGGTCGCCGGTTGCGAAGCTGCGCGGACCGTCCTCGGTGCGGAAGGCATGGCCGTCCTCGACGATGCCACGCTCGATCAGCTTCGCCCGCGCCATCTCGTTGAGGACACGGACATCGCGCCGAAGATGCGCAAGGATCAGCGTCGACTTCGCCGGATCATAGTCCCAGTTCCAGTCCTCGATCAGCGCCTCGACAGCTTGCGCCTTGTACTTGCGCGCTTCCAGCTTGCCGTTCGCGCCATAAGCCTGCAGCGCCTCGGCAACGCGGCCCCGCGCGAGATCGAGCGAGGCATCGCGCATCCATTGCTCACGCTGGCGATAGATGGTTTCGAGTTCGGCATAGCCGGTGCGCTCGGCGATGGCGCGGAACGCCGCGCCGGCCTCGATCGGTTGAAGCTGATCGGGGTCGCCGACGAGCGCCAGTTTAGCGCCGGTCTTCACAACCGCTTCGACGAACAGCGCCATCTGCCGCGACGACACCATACCGGCCTCGTCGAGAACGAAGATGGTCTTGTCGTCGAGCTGCTCGCGCCCGTTCGACCAGGCAAGCTCCCATGAGGCCAGCGTGCGCGAGGCGATACCCGCTTCCTTCTCCAGTCCATCGGCCGCCTTGCCGGCGAGCGCAGCGCCGACCACACGATAGCCGGCCGCTTCCCACACCTCGCGCGCGGCCTTCATCATCGTGGTCTTGCCGGCCCCGGCGCGCCCGACCACAGCGGCGATCCGCCCCACGCTGGCGACATGCGCGATGGCGACACGCTGCTCTTCCGAAAGGCGGGCATGGCGCTCGAAGGCTGCCGCCAGCACCTTCTCCCGGACGCCATGCGAGGATCGGCCGGCGAGCCAGACGGCACGATGCGCCATCTCGGCTTCGAGGCGGATCAACTCGCGCGTCGTGTACTTGGCGGGCTCGCGGATGCCGGTCGCAAGTGCGATGCACTCACCCTCCAGCCGGAGCGCTTCCGGGTTCTGAAGGATGCGCGCCATCAGATGCTGGAAGGTTCCGGCATCGTCGACATAGCGGTGCAGCACCCTGGCGATGTCACGCTCGGTGAAGACGCTCATCTCGCGCGAGACGAGATCGAGCACGATTTCGGGACGCCGCAGAATCCGCTGTCGGTTGTCGGTCTTCCGCTCCTCGTGGAGCGCGACGCGCTCGAGCTTCGGCGACCAACCGGCCTTCTTTCCTTTCCGATCGATCGCCTTGGTCGCCACGCCGATATGCGTCGTCGGGGCAAGATCGACTCCGCGCTCGGCGTAGGAACGGCCATCGACGCGAATGTCGAGACCGGCAAGCGCCAGATGCCTGTTCTGGAGATCGAGCCAGCCTTCGCGCTGCGCGAGGAACTCGGCCTTCTCGCCCGACCAGAGCCGATACACGATCTTGCCGGCGGCGTTGCGCAAGGGCGCGCCATCATGGCCGATGACCGGCACCTTCTTCGGCCCAAATCCGTCCTCGCCGAGAGGGCGAAGAGTGGTCATCAGGTGGATGTGCGGATTGCCCGGCTCGTCATGGAAAACCCAGTCGGCAACCTGTCCGCGCGCGAGCACCTGGGTTGCGACGAACTCCCGCACCAGCGCGACGTTTTGATCGATGGTGAGTTCGACCGGCAGGGCGATGATGAACTCCTTGGCGAGTTGGGCATCTGACCGCTTCTCGAAAGCCTCGATTGCGTTCCAGAACGCCTCGGCGGCGCCGGCGACCGAGCGGTCGGCGATCAGCTCACGCGCCCATTGTGGGGCATCCGGCGGCAACAGGAATTCTTCGTAACGCAGACCTCGCTTGGCGGAATAGTCGACCGTCCGCCCCTCCGCCTGATGCTCCATGCGCGCGCAGTGCCGGTAGGCTGCCGACAGCACGGCGCTGCGGCCGGAACCGCGCGAAATGAGCTGGGGCGTGAAATGCGTGATGGCCAAGGCGGCGCGATCTCCCGGACGAGGGCGGAACACGGATGCTCGTCGGGAGCGGCGGCAGGGCCGCGCCGGGGCAGACGCCCCCCGGCAGGTGAGAAAGCAGGACGTCGCGGATGCGACGTATTACTGCGCCCTTGGACCGCTCTCATCGAGCGGCCGGGATGATTTCAGGCGGCGTCGGCCTTGCCGACTAGCTTTTTTATTAGTCGCCCCATCGGACGACTTCCGAAATTCTCCGTGCCGTCCAGCACGCTGCAGAGCACGGAGGCTCAACCGGAAATGAAGAAACCGTCGTCGAAGATCCGCGAGGAAATCACTCGCCTGCAGGAACAGTTGAAGGCGGCCGAGACACGCGAGGCCGAGCGGATCGGGCGCATCGCGCTCAGGGCCGGACTCGGTGAGATCGAGATCGAGGAAACCGAGCTTCTGGCCGCGTTCGAGGATCTCGCCGGCCGGTTTCGCGGGAAGGCAGGGAAGGCGACCGGAAGGAAGGGAGCCGAGGCCGGAGGCGAGGCCAGCGCCCCTGCCGCGAAGGTCGCGTCTGGCGCGCATGCGAATGGCGCTGGCGAGGTATGAGCGCATGCGCCAGGCATCATCCTCCGAGGCCCGCAAGAAGGACACGCGCGAGAAGATCGAGCTCGGCGGCCTGATCGCAAAGGCGGGACTACGCTACGAGAAGCGCGCGGTCCTGCTCGGCGCGCTGATCGAACTTCGCCGTCGGCTGAGAACCGACGAAGCCGAGCGGGCTCGGCTTGCCGCGATCGGGGTGGAGGCGTTCGGCCGTGACGGCGAGTAGGCTCCTTCTGCTGATCGTGCCGGTGGCGCTGATGCTCGGCACGGTCATTGGATTGACCGGCATCGAGCATAGTCTCGCCGGCCTCGGCAAGACGGAGGCGCAGCGCCTCCTGGTCGCCCGCGCCGGGATTGCCATGCCTTACATCGTGGCAGCGGCGATCGGCGTCGTCTTCCTGTTCGCCGCCGCAGGCTCCGCGAACATCCGTACCGCGGCATGGAGCGTCGTCGCGGGATGCGCGGCGGCGATTTCCATGGCTGCCGCGCGCGAAGCGATCCGCCTCTCTGCAATTCTGGCGAACGCCGTACATGGCCGATCACCGCCGGTGCAGATCGACCCAGCGATCATGGTCGGAGCGGGTATCGCGCTGATGGCCGGCATCTTCGCGCTGCGCGTTGCGGTGAAGGGCAACGCCGCCTTCACCTCGCCGATGCCAAAGCGCGTTCGCGGCCGTCGCGCACTGCACGGCGATGCGGACTGGATGTCGATGCCGGAAGCCGCACGGCTCTTCGGCATCGCTGGCGGCATCGTGGTTGGCGAGCGCTATCGCGTCGACAAGGACAACGCTGCAGCGCAACCGTTTCGCGCCATGGACCGACAGAGCTGGGGGCACGGCGGCCGCGCGCCGCTGCTCTGCTTCGACGCCACCTTCGGCTCATCGCATGGTATCGTTTTCGCCGGATCGGGCGGCTTCAAGACGACGTCGGTGACGATCCCGACCGCGCTCAAATGGGGTGGCGCCCTCGTGGTGCTCGATCCCTCCAACGAGGTCGCGCCAATGGTGATCAAGCATCGGCGCGCGGCGGGGCGCACCGTCCATGTGCTCGACCCAAAAGAGTCGGGAACCGGCTTCAACGCCCTCGATTGGATCGGCCAGTTCGGCGGTAGGAAGGAGGAGGACATTGCCGCCGTCGCCTCATGGATCATGAGCGACAGCGGCGGCGCGCGCGGCGTGCGTGACGACTTCTTCCGCGCCTCGGCGCTGCAGCTCTTGACCGCGCTGATCGCGGACGTCTGCCTGTCAGGTCATACGGAAGAAAAGAACCAGACGCTTCGCCAGGTCCGCGCCAATCTGTCGGAACCGGAGCCAAAGCTGCGGGCGCGCCTGCAGGCCATCTACGATAATTCGGGATCGGATTTCGTGAAGGAGAACGTCGCCGTCTTCGTCAACATGACGCCGGAAACGTTCAGCGGCGTCTACGCCAACGCCGTCAAGGAAACCCACTGGCTTTCCTATCCGAACTATGCCGCGCTGGTGTCCGGCTCGACCTTCGTCAGCGACGATCTCGCCGGCGGCACAACCGACGTGTTCATCAATCTCGACCTGAAGACGCTGGAAACCCATGCCGGGCTCGCCCGCGTCATCATCGGCTCCTTCATGAACGCGATCTACAACCGCAATGGCGAGGTGACGGGACGGGCCTTGTTCCTGCTCGACGAAGTGGCGCGCCTGGGCTTCATGCGCATCCTCGAGACCGCCCGCGACGCCGGCCGCAAATACGGCATCACGCTCCTCCTGTTGTTCCAGTCGATCGGCCAGATGCGCGAAACCTATGGCGGGCGCGACGCGGCGAGCAAATGGTTCGAGAGCGCGAGCTGGATCGCCTTCGCGGCCGTGAACGACCCGGAAACCGCCGACTACATCTCAAAACGCTGCGGCATGACCACGGTCGAGATCGACCAGGTCAGCCGCTCCTCGCAGGCGTCCGGTTCGTCGCGGACGCGATCGAAACAGCTGGCCTCGCGGCCGCTGGTCCAGCCGCACGAAGTGCTGCGCATGCGCGCCGACGAGCAAATCGTCTTCACTGCCGGCAACGCACCATTGCGGTGCGGCCGCGCCATCTGGTTCCGGCGCGACGACATGAGGGCTTGCGTCAGAAAGAATCGATTCCAACCTGAAGAAAAAACATGACGGCGCCGCGCTTTCTTGTTGCGGGAGCCGTCACGGCGATCATTGTGGGCTTGGCGGTCGCCATCGGCGTCCCCTCCCCTCGTCCATCGGATATGCCGGAGCGATACGAGACCAACACTTTGGTCATCCCGCCGCCTCTGCGGAGCGATACGCTGAGCGTCCGTTTCACGCTCTGCGACGCGCCGATCCGCGTGAACTGCGTCGTCGACGGGGACACATTCTGGTTCGGGCGCACAAGATCAGGATCGCCGATATCGACGCCCCGGAAATCTTCTCGCCGCATTGCCGCGACGAGAGGCAGGCTGGCGAAATCGCCCGCGATCGGTTGCTGGTCCTACTAAACGCCGGCAGCTTCACGCTGGTCTCGGGCTGGCGCGACACTGACCGGTACGGGCGCAAGCTGCGCACGGTCACGCGCGCCGATCGTTCGCTTGGCGAGAAGCTCGTCGAGGAAGGTCTCGCCCGGCGCTGGAACGAGCCGCGACGCGATTGGTGCGCCTTCGATTGATCGCGGCAGCCCGCCGCACACGCTACGATCATCGGTTTTCTCGACCGTGCCACCTACCACGGGAGGATCGTCACCGGAGGACGAAACCGCTTTGCGGGTTCGGTGCGCCTTGGCGCATAGAGCCGTCCGCTCGCCAGAGCGGCCCGCCCCCAAAAGCCCCCTTTGCAAAAATGAATCAATATGCCCCTGATCGATTCAAAAATCTCATTGGACGCGAACTCTCCGATGCGGGATTCTGTCGTCATGATCGCGCAGCCCTACCAGCTCTATATCGAACGCACCGACGCTTCGAAGAACATGGCCCGGTTCTACGCCATGGCCATCGAACCGACGCTCTTCGGCGACATCTGCCTGACACGCCGCTGGGGACGGATCGGCGCACGAGGTCAGATGATGAAGCACAGCTTCGCGCGCGAGGACGAAGCGGTCAGGCTGTTCCTCGACCTGCTGCGCCAGAAGCGCAATCGCGGATATCATCCGAAAGGAAAGAAGGCGGCGACGTAACCGGATCGCTGTCTGCGCAGACGCGGTAGGCTCCCACCGGTTGGGTGACAGTACCCACGGAACAGAGCCTCCGCGAAAGCGAAGCCGGCTCAGTGAGCCGGCCGTTCATCGTGCGGATTATATTCGTGGATGATGTCGAGGCCGTCACCTTCGTCGATTTCGTCGCTGGGCATGACGCCGTATTCGCCGTCGGCTTGGAAGAGCGTGACCGGGACCATCAGGGTGCGGGCAAGGTTGAAGGCGTGGTTTTGTGCGAGGCTGAGATCGGACTTTGTCTTGAGGCTCCATCCGGAGCGGGGGAATTCCCGCTCGATGGCTCCTCGAAGGACCGGCCCCGGTCGCGATCACCGCGCCGGCGTAAGCCAAGCGGCGGCACGCTTCGCGTAGCCGACCCCGCGCGGGTTGATCGTGGAAGATCCGGGGGTGGACCAGGACGCCATCGTGAAAGAGCGGGATTGCACCGCCCCGGCCGAAGCCACTGACCGCACGATCCCTTTTCCTCGAACGGCGTTCCGACACATGCCGCTCCCGGAAACTGGCCTGCTCACACACCCGATCCGGTGGTGCTTACGCCTATCTGCCGGGCAGGACCGACATCGACATCGTGGCGCTTCGGAATACCGGCCGCCATTTGCCGATACGGAGACGGGATGGAGGAGCGACCATGGCGACCAACGGCCACGCCAACGCGGAGGGATTCATGACGGCACAACCGCGGAGGCAGCAACTGTTGCGAGCGCATCCCGCCGGTCGATCCGGCGGGTGTGCTTCGATCAGGGCGAAAGCCTCCCTCAGCGGGGAGGCTCGTCGGCATCATCCGCCAGCATGGCATCGCGCTCGGCGATTGCCGCCGCCAGTTCGGCCTCAATCTGCCGGCGCTCGGCGCGCACCACCGCGTTCCTGAGTTCGGCCCGAAGCTCTTCGACTTGCTGTTCGATGGAAATCGTCATCGTCGTCTCCGTCTTGTTTGTGAAAGACGGCGACCACGGTCATGACGGACCGGAGGGGTCAGGGACCGCAAAGCGGCCGCGGAGCGGCGGGGGGACCGCCCGTCCTTGAGGCCTTCGGGCCGGCATGGCACCCTCAAGCGGACCGAGCAGACATCACCACACTCCCGCCTGTTCTGGAAAACCCGGATGCGGGCTCGATGCCTGCAGCCGGGTTCCGATAGGACCGAACGCGGACAGCCGCCCACCGGTCCAGACATAGGAACGGCCCCGCCGGGGTGGCGGGGCCGGTTGGGCGGGACCTCAGTCCCGGTTCGGCCGAGACCAGATCAACTGGAGGCCTTCCTCGCCTTCCACCTCGACCAGGGTGGCGTAGATGGGAGCCGGGAAGCTCGGGTCGTCGAGTTTGACCGAGAGGTAGTCCCGGCCGGTTTCCTGCGCGACGCGTTGCCAGGCCGCGCCGAGCTCGACATTGGCGGCCGCGAAGACGCGAAAGTGCGGGCCCTTGTCGGAGGGGTTCTCGATACGGCGGAACTGGGCCTTGACGTTGAGGGTGAGGGTGCGGATTGAACCGGTGAATCCGCCGTTGCCGTTGCTGGTGAAGGAGCCGATGGTCGCCATGGTATTTCGCCTTTCCTTGTGTTCGGACCGCGCCCATCGCGGTCTCGATGGCTGTCGGAAAGTCCGGGGACGATCGGACCGCACCTCGCAGAGGCCGCAATGCAATGGAGGACGGCAACTGGCGATTTTGTTAGTTGGCGAGGAATGTCGGCGCAGCCGGCAGGGGTCAGAAAATCGGCAGGCGCCGTTGCGGAAAGCCGATCGAGGCGAAGCCGGTCTCCGGTCAGACATGCCTCATCGAGCCCGCAGATGGGCCGGCACGCCCGCAGAAAAGGCATCACCATGACCCCGCGTCCATGGCGTCCATGCAAAGGGACAGTGGCGCTCACAGGCGAAACGCGAACTCCGGCGCCAACGTCAGGATGCGCTCCGCCTTCAGAACGACCGGCCAAGGGGACGGTCCCGGCAATTCGCAATGGCCCTGTTCGAGCAGCTGCCGAACCCAACAGCACGCCGCTGGCGAAACCGACACGGGACAACCCGCGGCCCGCGGCCAACGACCGCTGCACGACACCACATCCCCCATCGAGGTGAAGGGCGAGGATGACACAGCCATGATCGAAAGCGCCGCGCAGCCGCGACGAGTCTCACCTGAACGGCTCCGCGACTTGGCGGGCCGATTCATGTCCAACAGAGGTTGGAATTGCCTCGGGAGCGCCTATGTTCTAATGTGTCAACAATTCTTGGAACGGATGCCGCCATGACGATCACAACTTTGTCCAGCCGTGAGTTTCAGCAGAACGCCAACCAGGCGCAGAAGGCCGCGCGCAACGGCCCCGTCTTCATCACGAACCGGGGCCGCCCGACCCAGGTACTGCTCAGCTACGAGGACTATCAGCGGATCACAGGCAGACGCCGGAACATCGTGGCCGCCCTGTCCATGCCCGGCCTTGCAAGCATCGAGTTCGAGATCCCGCGGTCGAAAGATCTGCCCCGGCCAGCGGATCTTTCCTGATGTATCTGCTCGACACGAATGTCGTTTCGGAACTGCGCAAAGCCGGCAGCGGAAAAGCCGACCCACGCGTCGTGTCCTGGCTGTCGGCGCAAGACGCCGCATCCTTCTTCGTCTCGGCTGTCACGCTGATGGAATTGGACCTTGGCATCCTGCTGGTCGAACGTCGCGACCCGGCGCAGGGGGTCCTTTTGCGAACCTGGATGGACGACTACGTTCTTCCCGAATTCGCAGAAAGAACCGTGCCGATCGACAAAACCGTGGCGCTGCGTTGCGCGCGCCTGCATGTGCCCGATCCGCGCCCCGAGCGAGATGCATTCATCGCGGCCAGCGCCCTTGTGCATGGAATGATGATCGTGACCCGCAACGTGGCCGATTTCGAGCCCATGGGCGTCAAGATCGTCAATCCCTGGACCCATGGCGATTAAGGTTGCACGCCAGCGCCGAGTGACAACGCGCGCAGGCGAATAGGGGAAGGCTCATTGCCCTCCTCCGTCACAATCGGAGCGTGAAACATTACGCGGCCTCCCGCTCGGTCTGCGCCCGCGGCTGGAGATTGTGCAGATATGCAACGGCGCGCTGCGCATGCGCGGCCGCCTGAAAAATCGCCCGCCGGTCGGAGCTGAGTACGCGCAACCAGGACTCAAGGTAAGAAGCATGGTCCGGCCGCGGCTCGAGTTCGGGCGCGATGCCGAGATCGGCACAAAGGAAGCAGCTTCCGAGCTCGGCGATCAGCTCTTCCCGCGCTCGCTCGGTCTGGTCTTTGTGGTAACGACTGAGGTCTCTGTTCAGACGGTGCGGAGCACCTGCATAGTGGACGCATTCATGTCCGAGAACCGCATAATAGCTCGCGGCGTCTCGGAAACTCTGCAATTCTGGCATCTCGATGGTGTCGCTACCGGGAGAATAGAATGCCTTCGATCCGCCGTGCCGGATCGTCGCGCCGGTATTGGCGAAGAAGCGTTCTGCGTGCTCGATGCGCTCGAGCTGATCGGCTAAAGGCTCCGGCCTCTGGTAATAGTGATCCGGTAGGCCATCGATCTGCGCGACGTTGAAGGTGGTGTAGGCTTTCAGGAACGCGATTTCCCGATCGAATTCCTCGCCGGCGGCCCGATCTCCGTCTTCGTAAACCGGCTGGCGAAGACCACCATGGTTCCGGTTTCGCCTTTGCGGACAGCGCCTCCAAGCTGGATGGACTGCTTGAACGTCATCCAGATCGGCAACGTATAACCGCGGGCCACGGCTTCCGACCATAAAAGCAGGACGTTCAATCCTGAGTATGGCAAACCATTATGCCGCAGCGGCCGCGTCACCCGGCCGGTGGCGTTGCCCGAACGCCATGGCTGCACCCATGGCCGCACGCCCTTCTCCAGATCGGCGACGATCTTCTCGGTGATCCGGGTGTAGATATCCGCCCGCGAGCTATGCGGGAAACTGGGTGATGACGGAATGAGATAGGCGGCGTATCGAGGCGGGTGTCGAGCCTGCCAGAACCTCAAGGAGAGCGATACGCCATGAACGAGCATAGCAACATTGTCCCACTGCGTCAGCCCGATGAGATCGACGATCCACTGACGAATATTTTGCGATCTGGAGCTCGGCAGCTGCTTGCGCAGGCTGTCGAGATGGAAGCCGAGGCGTTTCTCGCCGCGATGAAGGGCTTGAAGCTTCCCGATGGCCGCGACCGCCTCGAGCGACACGGCCATGGTCCAGTGCGGACGATCCAGACGGGGATCGGCGCCGTCGAAGTCGCCCGGGTAAAGATTCGCGATCGCGCGGTGACCAGCGATGGCGAGCGGATCCGCTTCACCTCGGCGATCCTGCCGTTGTGGGCACGGCGCACGAAGAGCTTGGATGCACTTTTGCCGGTTCTGTACCTGCGAGGCATCTCGACGGGCGACTTCCAGGAGGCGCTGGCGGCGCTCTTGGGCAAGGATGCGCCGAATCTTTCTCCGGGGGTGGTTTCCAGACTGACGACGGAGTGGCAGCTCGAGTACGAGCGTTGGCAGAAGCGCGATCTGTCGGCGCGCCGGTACGTATACGTGTGGGCGGACGGCGTCTTCCTGCAGGCTCGCATGGAAGACCACAGCGAATGCATGCTGGTGCTGATCGGCGCGACGCCGGAAGGCAAGAAGGAACTCATCGGCTTCCAGGTCGGCGTGCGCGAGAGCACGCAGAGCTGGCACGAACTGCTCGTCGAGGCGAAAACCCGTGGGCTGAAGATCGCCCCGGAAATCGCCGTCGGTGACGGCGCGCTCGGCTTCTGGAAGGCGCTCGACGAGGTCTTTCCCGCCACGCGACATCAGCGGTGCTGGGTGCACAAAACCGCGAATATCTTGAACAAAGTCGCAGTGTCGGTACAGGCCAGCATGAAGAAGGATCTGCGCGAGGTCTATTTGGCGTCCAACCGAGCTTCGGCCGAAGTGGCGATCGATGTCTTTGCCGAGAAATACGGAGCGAAGTACGACAAGGCGGTCGAGTGCCTGACGAAAGATCGCGACGCAATGCTTGCGTTCTACGAATTCCCCGCCGAGCATTGGGACCACTTGCGGACGACGAATCCCATCGAAAGCGTGTTCGCGACGGTCCGGCACAGAACGGTGCGCACGAAAGGTTCGTTATCGTCAACGACTGCCAAGTTGATGGTGTTCAAGCTGCTCTGCGCCGCATCAAAGACCTGGCGGCGGCTGAAAGGCACAAATCAGTTGCCGAAGGTCAGCGCAGGTGTCAGATTCGAAAACGGCATCGAGGTCATCCAAGTGCCGGAAAACCACGCCGCCTGACCGCCTCGTCACCCAAAATCCCGCATAGCTCTCCGCCCGCTCGCCTTCATTCTTTCTCTTCATGATGTCGAACCTCCGTCGTGGAGGTCGCGCCGATCGCGACCCCGTCACGGCGGTCCGCAAAGCCGGGGCATTGGGGAGCTGCGCACCCGAGCCGGGGTCCCATTGCGCCAAGCGATGGGGTGGCGACGGGCCGGAACACATGTGGAGGACGGCGAAGCCGTTGCGCGGGCTTCCCGGCCCCGGCTGGACCACGGCCGGGACGCGGCGCGGTGGGCGCCTCTCTCGTGGAGAACGCGGTCGAAATAACGACACGAGAACAGGCCGCCCCTGCGACAGGACGACCTGGTCTCGGTGAGGAAGAAGGCGGGGCCGAGGCCCCGCCAGAGGCGGCTCAGCCGAAGGCCGCCATCTGCAGCTCGGCCGCCTTGCGGTCGACGGATGCGCCGATGTTGTCCGCCGGACGCTCGTAGGGCTTCCATGTCTCGCCGACGACCTGTTCGTAGGCGCGAACGGCGCCCTCGGCTGCCATGCGCAGCGCGTGGGCCTGAAGCCCCATATCGGCGGCGAACTCGCGCCTGCGCTGGGCCTGCCCGTCGAAGCCGACCGGGCCGTCGACGTCCTCGTCGCGGGCGTCGCAGGATGCCTTGGCGGTGACGTCACGCGCCTCGCTGACCGCGCGGGAGTAGAACTGGCCGGCGCCATGGGCCGAGCCGACATAGGCGCCGACGATGCGCTGGAGATGGATCTGCATGGCCCGTTCGCCGAGTCCCTCCTGGAGGCTGTCGGCAGTCTCGACGATCAGGCGCTCATGCAGTTCGCGGATGCCGTCGCTGTCGAGGACAGGAAGCCCGAAGCTTTCGGAGATACGTCCCAGGAGAGTGGAGTACTTCGGAATATGCTTTCGCTTCTCCAATCTCTCGCCAGCGCCCCACCGCCAGTGTACATTGGCGGCGAAGCTTGAGGTTTTCCCGTGGTCCTTCTGGGGCGTGCCGATGAATCTGAAGCGCGGACCGTATCCTAACCCTATTGGAAACGCCTCTTACTTCTACATACAGGCGGGCCATCGGGAGACGGCGATCGACCAAGCGATCCAGGTTATTCGTGATGACGCCGCTAGAGCCGCGCCGGCAGCTGCTGCCCAAGCTTCGCTCAATGTCGTTGACACCACCATTAGCGATTGGGTCGTTGAAACTCTGATTCAGGGCGCATGGCTACGCGAGTACCACGAGTGGGAGAAGGCAACAAAAAGCTACTTCGACATACAGCACGAGCGCAACGGCTCGAAGACGAAGCCAAAATGGAAAGGCAAGTTATCGGGCGCGGACGGCGCCGTCTCGCACGTCACTCGAGTACGAATACAGCTGGAGCTGTTTGCCGCTTCCATTCCCGATACGGTTCTTCACACCATCGACTCCAATCGGGATGCAATAAACAGGGCAAAACACGATGATGAATATTTTGTAACCGAGGAAGATTTTCGCGCTTTGCATGAAGCAATTTCTGATTTCTGGAACGACCTAGCGAAGCAAGAGGAGTTCTCTGCCCGATGAGTTTGGCAGAGCCGGGCCATCGGCAACGCTTTGCCAACCATTTCAGCTTTCCGCAAGCCCGCTAACGAATCGAAAATCGTTCTGTCGCACGTTCGTGTCTCAGAAGGGTCGCTTGGGGACTCAATCATGAACGGGAAAGCCGTCCTAGAAAACGTGCGCCGATACCGCACGATAGCTTATGTACCGCCAAACTGCGGATTTACGGCCAATTCAAAGGTGCTCGCTCCTGACGCAGGCTGAAGGATGGGAGCATCGCGCAGTTGCGGAGCTCGAAGCGTGCTTCGAGGTTTTCCATCATGCTGCTTCTGACATCCCGTCACAATCGATTCCGCAGGCCGCTCGCTGTGAGTTGATGGCTACCATCCGCCCTCAAATGCGTTCGACCTCGGTGCGGTCATCCAGCGGAGGCAAAGATGCAAAGATATGTGCCGCGACTGAAGAAAAGGACTGAAGGCTATGAACGGTAGTTCGTAACCCTCCGGCGAGGCTTTCAATTACTCATAACTTTGACCACTCGGGCTGATCCGCTGATCGGCGAAAACTTGAATCGAAAGAATCACTTGTGATTCCTTTCTGAGCACCTGATTCGCGAGGGGTGCTTAGAGGGCACGATTCGGCGCCACTCGCTTCATAGGATCTACTACGACGAGGATATGCAGCACGGCTCAGAAGATCCGAGCGATCCAAAGCGAACCACGCGTGTGCTCACGCTGATGCTTGCGAGCAAGCATTGACTTGAGGCGGCTCAACACAATGACTGTTCTTTCTGCCCCGCAACCGCGGGGCTTCTTTCCAGCAATTGCAATAGCGCTGAGGTCATCGGATGGATTGCTGGATATTCGCGATTGGACACTGGCTCGGTGCGGATGCACCTCGGACATGGTTTGTCCAGCCCTCGCTTAGTCAGGGTGTCAGAGGAGAACCATCAACTCGCCGACCGCGTCGGAAGAACTGGCGCTGGCACGCCTGCATCGTTTTGCGCCACGCAGTGAAGGCTGAAACGAGGGCTCAGACCATAGGTGTGGAATATCGCTTCATAACAAACATCTATTTGTCCTGGCCGTAGGAGAGGAGCACAGGAGATTCGAATGCGACGGATGGTCGATCGCTGCGCGCTTGCGATGGATGTATTAGCACGCTCAAGGTCGCCATTGTGCGAAGATCACAACCAGCGCATTCGTGCTTGTATTGGAGGCGCGTTCTGACCGGCATTAGCGGACTTGGGATTCGCGTTTGGCAACTTGCAGACGACGGCGCTGAAGGCGCGGCCAAGTCTCACGCAGATGGCGTTTCTGGCGAGGACGGTCAAACGAACATTTCTGTCCTTGGGAGGATGGGCTCTCAGCCTCAAGATTCGGGGACTTGTTCTGCTCGCCTCCCTATCGACGATATAGCTGCGCAGCGCGGGCATGGTGAAAGCCCGGATATACCGTATAGATCTTATCATCACGCACCAAGTCGGGCGGAGAGCTTGTCGGGTCCTGGCGGTGAGCACTGGCGAAGCGATCGAGCAGCCGGAAGCTCGCGAACAGAGGCGCTTCCGCCGCATAGGTATTCCGCGTCCGACCGAGCGGTTGGATCAGGAAGGCGGCCTTTCGATGATGTCGCCGCGCAAAGCGTCCATGGTGCAAGCTCTGAACAATCGTACAGGTCTTATCGTGATGCACCAAGTCGGGCAGAGAGTTCGTCGCGTTCTGGCGGCGAGCACTGGCGAAGCGATCGAGCAGCCGCGAGCTTGCGAACAGAAGCGCTCCCGCCACATAGGTATTCTGCGTCCGACCTGAGTGCCAGGCCAGGAAAACGGCGCGTCGACGATGTCACTGCGCAGAGCATCCACGGTGCAAGCTTAGAGCGCCGCTACGGGTCTTCGAGCGTACTTAATATGGCGTTAAGGGATATTGATTGGGCTCGCGACGTCTATGGATTCTCAGGTGCAGTGGCGAACTATGGCAGGCAGTTGCGAATGCTAGACAAGCCAACGTTCCTGCAAAAGGCCGCCGCTGATTTCCGATACAGATTTGTCGCGCGCTTGGAGGAAAATATCCGCGCTGGTGAATCATGGAGCTACGCCAAGACATGCAACGCGGTGAGCGGTGAGGCTGGCGGTCGGGAAGGCATGGAAGCTTGCAAGGCCTTAGCAGCTCGAGTATCGAGGCTCGACGACGCGCTTATGTACGAAGTCGAGGACCGAGCCCTTGCGCTCCTCGCCGTATCATTCGGTCGGAACTCCCGGATGCCGGAATGCCGCAGGGGGGCGATCAGAATCGCGGAATTTTGTTGCAATGAAAGCCGCGGACTTCGGAGGCAGACTGATCAAGGCCTATCCTTGCTGGTGAATGGCTTCAGCAAGTGGCCGGACGCGGCGGGCTGTCGCAAGGGCACCGTCGCCATCGCCGGTGAGGTCAGTCGCCGCGCCGTCAGTGTCGGGCTCACCCGTTTTGACCCGCAGGCGCTGGCGAACCTGGTGAACGGCTTCAGCAAATGGCCGGACGCGGCGGGCTGTCGCGAGGCCACCGTCGCCATCGCCGGTAAGGTGCCTTCCAAGCTCTCCCGTTTTGACCCGCAGGCGCTGGCCACCCTGGTGAACGGCTTCAGCAAATGGCCGGACGCGGCGGGCTGTCTCGAGGCCACCGTCGCCATCGCCGGTGAGGTGCCTTCCCAGCTCTCCAATTTTAAGCCCCAGGAACTGGCGAACCTGGTGAACGGCTTCAGCAAATGGCCGGACGCGGCGGGCTGTCGCGAGGCCACCGTCGCCATCGCCGGTGAGGTGCCTTCCCAGCTCTCCAATTTTAAGCCCCAGGAACTGGCGAACCTGGTGAACGGCTTCAGCAAATGGCCGGACGCGGCGGGCTGTCGCGAGGCCACCGTCGCCATCACCGGTGAGGTGCCTTCCCAGCTCTCCCGTTTTGACCCGCAGGCGCTGGCCACCCTGGTGAACGGCTTCAGCAAATGGCCGGACGCGGCGGGCTGTCGCGAGGCCACCGTCGCCATCGCCGGTGAGGTGCCTTCCCAGCTCTCCAATTTTAAGCCCCAGGAACTGGCGAACCTGGTGAACGGCTTCAGCAAATGGCCGGACACGGCGGGCTGTCGCGAGGCCACCGTCGCCATCGCCGGTGAGGTGCCTTCCCAGCTCTCCAATTTTAAGCCCCAGGAACTGGCGAACCTGGTGAACGGCTTCAGCAAATGGCCGGACGCGGCGGGCTGTCTCGAGGCCACCGTCGCCATCGCCGGTGAGGTGCCTTCCCAGCTCTCCCGTTTTGACCCGCAGGCGCTGGCCACCCTGGTGAACGGCTTCAGCAAATGGCCGGACGCGGCGGGCTGTCGCGAGGCCACCGTCGCCATCGCCGGTGAGGTGCCTTCCCAGCTCTCCAATTTTAAGCCCCAGGAACTGGCGAACCTGGTGAACGGCTTCAGCAAATGGCCGGACACGGCGGGCTGTCGCGAGGCCACCGTCGCCATCGCCGGTGAGGTGCCTTCCCAGCTCTCCCGTTTTGTCCCGCAGGCGCTGGCCACCCTGGTGAACGGCTTCAGCAAATGGCCGGACGCGGCGGGCTGTCGCGAGGCCACCGTCGCCATCGCCGGTGAGGTGCCTTCCCAGCTCTCCAATTTTAAGCCCCAGGAACTGGCGAACCTGGTGAACGGCTTCAGCAAATGGCCGGACACGGCGGGCTGTCGCGAGGCCACCGTCGCCATCGCCGGTGAGGTGCCTTCCCAGCTCTCCCGTTTTGTCCCGCAGGCGCTGGCCACCCTGGTGAACGGCTTCAGCAAATGGCCGGACGCGGCGGGCTGTCGCGAGGCCACCGTCGCCATCGCCGGTGAGGTGCCTTCCCAGCTCTCCCGTTTTGACCCGCAGGCGCTGGCCACCCTGGTGAACGGCTTCAGCAAATGGCTGGAAGATGCGGCATGCCATCAGGCGGTAATAGACATCGCGCGCGGCCTCGGCGGACCGGGCCGACGCTTTGGTTCGTTCACGACGCTTGAGCTCATCGCGATCGCCAATGCTCTGGGACACAGTGTCATTAGGGGTGAGGACGGTGGAGACGTTGCGGAGACAGCCCTGCTGAAGAACAGCTTACATCAGCTGGCTCACTACCTGCACGATGCCGATGATCGGCTGGAGCAGGCCGATGTTCTGAGCATTGCTACCATTTTCAAAGCGCTGGCGAAGACTAGGCTGTTTGAGGACCTCGGGTTGCTCGCACCGATCGGGTTAAATCGGCTCAACCAGTTGTATGGTGCCTCTGGTTTTGCCGCGGAAAGTAACCTCGAAACCATGAGCAATCTTTGCGCCGCCCTGCTGCCGTTGGTGCGCAGCCCGCACCTGCGCTCGTGCCGCAGGCAGGCTCTAAACCTGCTGAACGACATCCAACCGGTCGTGGAGCGCAAGATCGATGCGTATCTCGACGCAAGCGAGGCGGAGCGGACCCGTGGGCCGTTTGCGACTCGCTGTCCCGCCCTCTCGATCTATAAAGTAATCAAGGCGCGTGCGGACCTGGAACGTCTTTACAAACGACCGTATGTCGAGGGCAAGAGGTCCGATTTACGGATCAGGCAGGAAATGCTGCGGCACGGGACCAAGAGGATCCTGAAGGAGGCGCGCGACCTCATCCAAAGCGATCTTTCCAACATGAGCTGGAATCTGATCGCGCAGATCGAGGCGGACAGCCCTGTCGATGCGCTGGACGCGTTCATCGTGCGCGAGGCGGCAACGGTCCAGGCTCAACATGCTGCGTCCGTCTTCGACGTCTATCAGGTGTTGCGATCCATGGATCACGCGCCCAGACCACCGCAGGGTGACGCGGGATTGATGCAGCTGTCGGTGGTGGACCTGCAGGGACGGCGAGTGGCGACGGAGCCTGAGACACGCTATTCGATTTTGCATCGCCTGACCTCGGGGGCATTGCCGGTGGTTGCGGTGCAGCTGCCGGCAAAGCCGAGCACTTTCATGTTGGCGCGGACGCTGACCGTCGAGGGTGTGCCGTACCGCCTGGACCTGTTCGGCGGCAGCAAGTTGAAAGCACCCAAACCGAGGCTGTCGCAGATCGCTGCCCGGGCTCCAGGCGATCAGCCGGCGGCGTCTTCCGGGGGCAAGCTGCTGGCCATTCCCTATGCCGAAACCGCTCCGGGGACGTCGTTCGAGCACCTGTCGCGCGCCTGGGCGCCGTTCAAAGAAGCTTATTGGTACACGCAACGCAGGGGGTTTGCGGCGCCACCCGCGATCAAAGATTTAGGGCCTCACGACTACGCGCTGGAGGGCGCCTTCAAACTGCTGCTGATGCCGGACCGGCCTGGCGGCAAAGCGCATCCCTTTAAGCTGACTGGACCGGAAGGTCCGATTGCCTCGCGACCGCATGACGGCTGCGGCTTCATCAAGGCTTCGCTGGCCGAGCGGATGCCTGCTGTTCGCCGGGTTGGTCACCAGGAAGGTCCCGATCGGCTGCGGGCCTTTGGTGAGGGAAGGAGATCGTCCCTCCCTCCCTCGGCGCTGCAACATTACCCTCGCAACGAGCAGGTGGCGGAAGAAGCGAGCGAGAAGGCCAGGACCTGGCTTGAAAGCCGAGAAGGCCAAGAGCTGACGTCGGAAGACTTGTTTCGCACCGTCACGGCCGGACATATCAATGGTCCCGGTGCGGTGGCCGTCCCATCCGATGATGGCTGCCTCCATGTGCCGACGCTCAAGAGCGACACCTTGACAGGGAAAGGTGGTGTGCTGCTCGGGCGGTCCCCCTATGACAAGCCCAACCTGCGCCCGTTCGCCGCCGGACGAGTCAAGTCAGCAGTTGATGGGGATCCGACTGCGGCGTTCCTCGATCGGAACGTGGCCATGCAATACAGTTTCAGTATCGCCCAGAAGTCGCAGGACAAGCTGGCGGCTGAGGATCCGAGCTTCTTTGCCAAAGGCATTTTGATCGTGGTGCCAGATGAGATGTGGCCGGCCGACTACGCCGACCGTGGACTGGTGATGTCGGCCGAGGACGTCAAGTGCCATTCGAGCTGGACCGAGCGTAAGGACCGCGCGAAGGTGGACGTGCAGGTCGAATGTGTCGGCATTCTGCAGGCAATTGAATTGTTCGCTCCGGGGTCATTGGTTGCAGTCCCGCCTGGTGAACAGAACAAGCTCGATGGCGACTTCGACGGGGATACCGTCATTATCCTCGCCGACCGGCCACAACTTTATCAGCATGTCCGGCGGTTCGATGAGAAGGAGCAAGCTCGCGGCGTTCGCTCGCTCAAGCCGCCAAAGTCGCATACGCCGGCGATCAAGGATGATAGCTACCAGTTCAGTCGTGCCAGCCAGATCCTCGCGGCCACGACGAATGTTTTGGAAGTCTATAGCAGCCTGCAGCGAAGCTTTCTGGCGCAGTCCCATCAAGGTCGACACTGGTTTGCCGAGCGGGCCATCTTTGGCACTTACGAGGGCGTTCAGCACGAGCTCAGGCGACAGATCGGTGGCCTGTTGAACCAGGAGCAGGTGCGTTGCCAGGAAATCCAGGACAAGCTCGAGCAGGCGAGGCACGAGATCGAGGTCGCAGCCCATCCGGTCGCTCGCGAAACGGCCGAGTTGCTCGTCGCCGACCTCGATGCTTGGGCAGCGAGGGCGGATGAGCAGGTCCTGCGTGAGGCAGTCGGACGCGTGAGCGAGGCAAAGCTGACGGTGAGCCCAGCACTCGTCGCGCTTTTCCCGGAACTGGCGGAGGCCTATTCGGCGGCTCCTCAGCCTCGCGACCGCATCCAGGTCATACTCGACCACTATCCGGCGCGCATCGATCCCCGCCCGGATGGTTACAATCCGGACGATCTCGTCCAAAGCGCAAACAATCTCTTGAGCCTCGGCATCAAGGTCGGCACGGACGGCTATAAATCCGACACCGGGGTCCGCCTCTTCATGAAGAAAAGCCAAGAGCTTCAGCGACTCCTGCAACAGGTGCCGGCTCTTAAGTCCGCGCCCTACAGCAAGAGCATGGCGGCGACGCTCAGCCAGGGCCGGTTCGACGTCGATGCTACCTTGGAAGATCTGAAGGATAATCCCACGCTGGCGGCGTCAGTCATGGAGGCCTCAATCAAGCTTGCTGCGGAGAAGCACATTCTGCCCGAACCCTCTGGCCGACTGCTTACGGCTGAGGATACGCCATGACGGTCATTGTAGCCGACCATCCTGCGCACGACAGCGCCGTTCTTTTGCTCGACGAACGCTTGATCGTTTTTGCGGTACGGCCGGCAGCGCGTGAAAATGATACTGGCCGTGTCACAGTACGTCTTGAGCGTCTCGTTCATGAAAACGGTGTCATTGGCCGTGTCCAAGCCAAGAAGCGCGAAGGGCAATTGCTTACGCAATTCCGTCAGCACGGTGCTCAGCAGCGTCTGCTCGCGCACGATCAGCGGCGCACATTCCGTTCAGCCGGTCACGACATCAGTGAGGACCAGGGTCTGTACGAAACTGCCGCGCGCCGATGGACCGCTGTGGGCGACAAGGTCCGCCTCCACGAAGCCCGGTGCGGGATCATTCCAATCCGCCGAAGTCCGTATCGGAATACTGCGTCGTAGGGCGTGTGCGGCCGGTCGCCGGCGCTGGCGACCGAGCCCCTCCCGAATCCGGCCCAACGCCCGGTCGATCGTCGCCGCGCTCATCGAAAGCAGCTTGCCGCGGATCTCGGGAGCGAGGTCAAGATGGCTGTGCCCGCTCCATCGCGTCGATCAGCATCGATATCAAGGCTTTCAGCCGCTTCCCGCAAACCCGGTCCGAGGCTTCTCAGAGGAGTGCGAGCGCATTGCGTTCGGCTTCACCGTAAATCCGGCGCCGCGCCCGACGACCTGTTCGCGACCCATCGTGGCCCCGCAGCAGCCGCATCGCATGCTTGCGATGATATCCAGTGACATTGACGAACTCATCCAATATCCGCGCCTTCTCCACGCGATCGCTCGATCGGTAGCGTTCGCCCACAGCTGCCGTCAGTTCCTTCCTAGTCGCCATGCTCGGCCGCCTCATTGTCGCCCCCGCCCGCCCGTCTGCTCGGGGAGCAACTTACATGAGGGTAACCGGCATGAGGCCCCCACCTAGCCACCCCTCGGCTTGCGCGCGATACAGCCTGGCATGAGCTGATCGGTGGAGGTGGAACGATGGCAAATGCCATGCTTGATGCCAGGCAGGAAGATGACTCCTATCGTCGCGTCGAAGTGATCACTGGGGAGCGCCGACGGCGTCGGTGGACGGGCGAGGAGAAGGCCCGGATCGTGGCGGAGAGCTTTGGGGAGGGTGCGAACATCTCCGAGGTTGCGCGGCGCAACGGCGTTTCGCGGGGGCTGCTTACGGTGTGGCGACGCCAAGTTGCGGCGGCGGTGGTGGTGGGCAAGGCGCCGAACTTCGTGCCAATCCAAATTGGTGCCGAGAGCGGTAGCGGGACAGCCGGCGAGCCCGAGCGTATTTCGCGGCTACAGACGAAGCCTTTGGAGATCGCCGCGCCGCCGGCCAAGGTTTGCGGAGTTGTCGAGATCGAGGTGAACGGGGCGCGCATCCGGGTCGAGCCGGGCGTGGAGCTGGCGACGCTGTCGACCGTGCTGGCGGCGCTTCGGGGCATCCGGTGATTGCGCTACGCTCTGACCTCAAGGTGGTGCTGGCGACACAGCCGGTCGATTTCCGCAAGTCGGTGCATACGCTGTCGGCATTGGTGAGCGAAGCGCTGCGTGTGAACCCGTATTGTGGCGACGTCTTCGTGTTCCGCAGCAAACGCATGGACAGGGTGAAGCTTCTGGCGTGGGACGGCAGCGGCATGGTGCTGGTGACGAAGTGGTTGCACCAGGGGCACTTCACTTGGCCGCCGATCCGCGACGGCGTGGTGCATCTCAGTGCGACGCAGCTCGCGATGCTGCTCGACGGACTCGAGTGGACGCGCGTCTCACCCAAGCCTGTGAAGCAGCCGGCCGTTGTCGGCTGAGAGGAGAGGATTTCGCTGGAGCCTGTGGCGCGCGGATGTATGGTCCGTTCATGGCGATTCGCCCGGACGTTCTCCCGACTGATCCAGCCGCTCTAACCGAGATGGTGCTCGCGCTTGACGCCGAGAACGAGAAGCTGCGTGTTGCGATGCAGACGCTCAAGGAGATGATCTTCGGGAAGCGCTCGGAACGGCTTGCCACGCTCGTGGCCGAGCAACTTGCGCTTGAGCTTGACGATCTTGAGACCAGTGTCACGCCGCCTGCAGCTGCCAACGACGATGTGCCTGCGGCGAAGCCGGCCGATAAGCCGCGCAAGAAGGCGCGCCGCAACATCGGCGCGTTGCCCAAGCATCTGCCGCGCTGTGAGCAGGTCCTGGAGCCGGAGGTGACGGCCTGCCCGTGCTGCCAAGGCCAGCTTCACAAGATCGGCGAGGACGTCAGCGAGGTGTTGGACGTGATCCCGGCGATCCTGCGCGTGCTGCGCACGATCCGTCCCAAATACGGCTGCCGCGGCTGCACTGATGGCGTAGTCCAGGCGAAAGTGCTGCCGCGCCTGATTGAAGGCGGCATGGCGTCGACGGCCCTCGTGACCCACGTGGTGGTCTCGAAGTTCGCCTGGTATTTGCCGCTGTACCGGCAGGTTCAGATCCTGGCCGGCCAGGGCATCCATCTTGACCGCGCGACGCTCGCCGGTTGGGTCAAACGTGCCGCCTGGTGGCTCAGGAGCCTTTATGAGCTGCAGCTGCGGATGATTCAGGCCGCGCCGCGCGTGTTCTGCGATGAGACGCCGATGCCGGTGCTCGATCCCGGACGACATCGCCCCCGCATCTGCCAGTTCTGGGCGCATGCTATGGATGACCAGCCATGGGGTGGCCCCTCGCCGCCGGCGGTTGCCTACGTATTCGCCGACGGCCGTGGCACCAAGGAGATCGCCGGACAGTTGACGGGCTTTTCCGGCATTCTGCAGGTGGACGTGTGTGGACGCCCCACTAAATGCAAGCAAAATTTAACTTCGGAACAGGCATGTGGTCGGGTGCTGACGTGTGTCCGGCCTCGTGATGCGACCTCGACACGTCGCGGGCCCTTATGGAATGCGTGGATTGGATCCAATTCGGCTATGCGTGCTCTCTGGCACTCATCCACCTGTTGATTCTTCCAATCCCAGTCCCTGACCGATTGCCCATAATCCTCCGTTAGACCTTACCACATTCCCGACGTCTCTCGGCTTCTGGCCCTGCGTTACGCAGCGCCAGACGCTGGAGCTTGATAAGCGCCACCGCGGACCATCAAGGCCCAAGCGATACGCGCCAATTTGTTCGCTAGAGCGACCGCGATCAGCTTTGGTGGCTTCTTCAAGAGCATTCTCGCGAGCCAGGATCCTGCTGGCGGTCCATATCGTCTTGCCCATCGCACCACGGCGGTGGCACCAAGCACGAGGAGCCGTCGGAGATCTCGCCGGCCCATCCTGGAGATTTTGCCAAGCCTGTCCTTGCCTCCGGAAGAATTCTGTTTGGGCGTGAGACCAATCCAGGCCGCAAAATCACGCCCCTTGGAAAAGGTCTCCGCCGAGGGCGCCAAGGCCTCTATCGCTGTGGCGCAGATTGCCCCGATCCCCGGAATGGTCATTAAGCGAGAGGCCACCTCGTCCTGTCTCGCGCGCACTCGCAGTCCCTTCTCAAGCTCTGCAATCTGCTCCGACAGGGATTCCACGTGCTTCAAGAGAGTCTGGCAAAGGCCACGAGCGAGATCGGGCAGGTCCGGATATATTGTCAGGAGCTCATGCAATCGGGGGATATGTCTGACGCCCTGAGCCACGATCAAGCCGTATTCCGCAAGATGTCCGCGCAAAGCGTTGATCGCCTGTGTACGCTGTCGAACCAAGAGATCACGAACCTTGAATGCCATGGAAGAGGCTTGCTTCTCGGCGCTCTTGACGCCGACAAAGCGCATCGTTGGTCGAGACGCGGCTTCGGCGATCGCTTCCGCATCCGCGGCATCGTTCTTCTGACGCTTAACGAAGGGCTTCACGTAGGAGGGATGGATCAGCCGGACCTCGTGCCCAAATTTACCAATCTCCCGTCCCCAATAGTGGGCGCTGGCGCAGGCCTCCATTGCGACCACACACCTTGGCAACTTGGCGAAAAACTCGAGCAATCTGCTGCGGTTGAGCTTTTTACGCAGGATCATCCTTCCGTCCTGCCCCGCGCCGTGGACCTGAAACACGTTCTTGGCCAAATCTAAACCGATGATGCTAACCTCGTCGTCCATGGACGTCCTCCTTACCGGGTTTCAACACCCGCACTTTGGCACAATCGATGCCGTCGGGGGGCGTCCACTCCATCGGTTATGCCGCCTACAAGGCGCTGGCACGCGGTCATGGCGGCGCGATCCAGCTCGCCTTTTGTCTCGCCCATGCCCGACGCAAATTCGTCGAGGTGTACAAGACCACCCAGTCGCCATTCGCGCGCGAGGTGATTGAACGGCTGCAGGCGGTCTATGCGATCGAGGCAGTGATCCGCGGCAGTAGTGCCGAGCAGCGGCTGGCCGCCCGCCGCACCAGGAGCGCACCCTTGATGGCGGCGCTCAATGCGCGACTGACCGAGATCGTCGGCCAGCTGTTCTCCCAATCGAAGCTGACAGAGGCGATCAACTATGCGCTCAATCACTGGGACGGACTGACGCTGTTTCTCCGCGACGGCCGCGTCGAGGTCGACTCCAACACAGTCGAGCGTTCCATGCGCCCGATTGCCATGGGAAGACGCAACTCCTTGTTCAGCGGCAGCGAAGGCGGCGCCGAGAGCTGGGCCATCCTGGCGTCGATCGTGAACACCGCAAAGCTCCATGAGCTCGATCCGCAGGCCTATCTGACCGACGTGCTGGAGCGCATCGTCTCCGGGCGAACCAAGAGCCATCAACTGCACGAGTTGCTTGCCTGGCACTGGAAGGCGGCGCGCCAGCGCACCGCACAGGCCGCTGCGTGAGCCCACGTCGCCATAAAGCATCGTCATCGATGGCCGTCGCCGCGATGCCACTTGCGGAACTCCAGCGATGGCTGCAGGCTCGCGTCGATCAGCATCCTGCCGCCACCAATCTCTCCATGCTCGACGGCTACGTCGCCGCAATCGTGGCCGGACCGGTGTCGATGAGCCCACTCGACTGGATCTGCCCGCTGCTCGCCATCGATGCCGATGCCTTCAACCACGGCGGCACCCCGGAGTTTGCAGCCATATCGGCCGTCGCGCTGCGCCACAATGACATCAGCAACACCCTCTCGACCGCACCCGACAGCTTCGCGCCGATGCACCGGCGCAAACCCAGTGGAGACGTCGATCCGCGACCATGGTGCCAAGGCTTCTATGCCGCGATGCGGCTCAAGCTATCGGCGTGGGCGCCGTTGCTGGACGCCAGCAACGTCAATCGCGGCCTACTTCTGCCCATCCTGCTGCACTGTCGCGACGATCAGGGCCGTCCGCTGCTTGGACCACCACGAAGCGGTCGCGAGACCAAGAACTTTCTGCGTAACGCCCACGCCGACATTCCGGCGGCGGTCGAGGCCTTGCGGCAATACTGGATGCCGATCCGCTACGCCCGCGCTCGCTGATCACCGCGCACGTGGGAGCTCATACCGGTTACACATGAGGCAACAGCCTATCATTCGGGAACTTCTACGCTGACGCAATGCGCGCGAGCTTCTGATCGACATCCGCCGGCGCGGACTGCAGGTCGCGCCTGAACTGGCGGTCGGCGATGGCCCACTCGGCTTCTGGAAGGCGATAGATGAAGTCTTTCCCGGCACCCGGCGGCAACGCTGCTGGCAGCACAAGACCGTCAACGTGCTCAACAAAGTTCCGAGCTTCGTGCAGAGTGGCATGAAGAGAGCCCTGCAGGATATCTCGATGGCACCGAGCCGGGCCACAGCGGAGCTTGCACTCGAGACCTCGCCGAGAAATACGGTGCCAAATACGCGCGCGCCGTTGATTGCCTGGTCAAGGATCGCGAGGATCTGCTGGCATTCTAAGACTTTCCTGCCGAGCACTGGGTCCACTTGCGAACCACGAATCCGAGCGAGAGCGCGTTCGCCACGGTGCGACACAGGACAGTTCGGACCAAGGGATCGTTGTCGCCACAGACAGCCAGGTTGATGGTGTTCAAGCTGATCGATGCAGCCTCGAAAACCTGGCGTCGATTGAAGGGCACAAATCAGTTGCCGAAGCTCATCGCCGGTGTCGGATTCGACGACGGCATCGAGGTCAGCCGCTCACATCCGATCAATGTCTCGCCGACGCACGGCGACGACAGGGACGCCTTCTCCGCAGTTGCTCCGGCTGGGGCCGTTCCACACCATCAGTTTTGGTGCAGCTACGTTTTTATTCTGCGCCGATTAGTCCGGCTTGAAGCAGATCGATTTTGCCACGGCCGTACATTTGGCGTCTGTGAGCTGCACACCTGAAGGTCAGCCTGGCGAATGCGCCTTCGGCGCCCGCGACGAGTTTCATCTCGCCGCCATTGTGCAGAACCTCACACAATGGTGCTGCGTCTACTCGGTCCGCCACCAAGAGGAGCCCCTGCGGTGTTCGCCGTCAGGGCCTGTGAGACAAACTGAGGGATTTTGCGGAGGGATATGGCGCGACAATCCTGATTGCCGCTGCCATGCGCCGTTCCGCCGCGTAACCGAGTAAGATACCTGCTTAGATGATTCTGTAGATGCGAGGCTAGCGTGGACCGACACAATTATGACCCAACCAACGTAACAGCTTCGTCGCAGGTGCAGCACGACCTGTTGCAGGAGCAGCAGGCGGGCCAAGCCGGGCAAGAGGCCTTTGAGCAGCAATTGCACGAGGCGCGCCAGGCCGATACCGCGATGCCGGACCGGGGGAACACTCCCAATGTGTCTAGCGACGGCCAGCAGTCCCCGGACGAACCGATAGGTGCACTCGCCGGGAGCAACCTTCTGCCAAGCGAGAAGGTTCTCATCAAAGATGGGCATGACACAGCTGAGTTGAGACCAACGAACAGGCCGAGGACCCCAGACTATCCGCAAGCCGTTGCCATTGAGCGGCAGCTGAGCGAGGTCGCCAATTCAGTTGGAGGTGGTGGAGCAATGCCTGGCGCCTCGGCCCCGCAGCCGGCTCAGTTAACTCTGGTTTCAATAGCGGGCACAAAAAGGAAACAGCCTCTTTATTCCAAGGATGCTCTCGTTGTTTTGGGGTTTAGGGAGGCCCTCATCGAGGGCAAGCTCGCCGAATCCTTCGTCCAGAGGATTGTAGGTCCTCTTCTTAGCTTTGGCCGCTGGCTCTGCGTAAATAACAAGACGGGCATTGTTGCTCGGCTAGACAACAATTCGCTGACCGATGGCGGTGATGTGTTCCAGCACAACGGAAACAGTGATCTCATATTGGCACTAGACCATCTCCGGACCTGGCGGTCGACGGGGCGCGTTCCCCGTCCAGCTCCCGTGCGCAAGCGCCAAAAAGCATCCACCGTCTATCCCCATGTGTCTGGGTGCGACCGGGAGCTTATCAGGGAGGTGGCTCAGGGCGTTATTGCAAGTCGGAAGCTGAAAGACGCGGTGGCTAACGGTTATACGCGCAATCTTAACAGGTTGGCGAATGATCTCGGGGAGCGCGGTCTATCGCTTGACGGGAGTAGCGACGCTTTCTTGCTCGCCCATGCTAAAGAAATCTTCAAGGGTGATAAACTTATGCGGGCCGCGGTGGGGGCGCTTAGAGAACATCGTGCCCCCAACGCTCCGGGCGCTTCATCTATTGGTGGGCGCCCACCGCTTCCTCCTGCCGATGGTGACGAAGGGCTCATTAAGGGCGCCATAAGCCACGCCCTTGAGAGCAACAAGTTGAGTTCGACTACCGCCCAGAGTTACGATTGGGCGCTTCGCAAATTCTCCCGAGAGCTAGGGCTTGACGGCGATTCGCTTTCTGCACTCGATCACGTAGCCCTACGTGTCAACGCGGACAGATTGTTTCGCAACGTCGGGTGGAAAATGGTCTTGGACGGCGGGCTGAAAGCGCTTCGTGAGTATCGTCAGGCGAAGGCTTCAGGCCCCTCGGTGGAGGGGGCTTCGGGCGCAGGCGGCTCTCAGCAGGGCGCAGGTGAGGCTACCCAGTCGCCGATGGTAGACGTCGATCCCGAGGAGCTTCGGCAGCTGTTGGATGATGAGGCCGACGAGCCGCCGATCATGGCTGACGATCCAGAGCTTCTGCCACCGGAACAAGAGCTTCCGGAGGAGACTCAGGGACCGCGGGATCATCAATCCGGCCCCTTGTCGGCTCTCGAGCCAAGCGGGCGCGACGACCATGCGCCGGAGCCCGCAGAGTCCTTTCCTGACTTGAGCGGACACCGCGACCTCCAACAGGCCGCGCACGAGCTGATGGGGGCGCTTGAGTGGAGCAACTTCCTGCCAAGCGAGGAGGTTCTCATTAACGATGAGCATGGCACAGCGGAACTGAGACCAGCGAAGAGGCCCAGGACTCTAGATAATCCGCAAGAGGTCGCAATTCAGGGGATGCTGATCGGAAACGGCAATTCAGGCGGCCGCGTGCTGATGCAGGCCCCCATCCACCAGGTGGGCGCACGGCCATGGGACGCCGCCGCGCAGCACAGTGCTCCGCAGGAAGCTGTCAGTTCGCCAGTGGTCATTCCAGCGGAAAATTACGATCAGGATCTGCTTTGGGGGGGCGCGGACGAGGCCGCCTCACCGCCGTCTCGCGAGACAAGCGCGAGCCATCCCCAGGCACCGGATTCCAGAGAGGCCGTCCATCCCCTTAACTGGCCGCACAATCACCAAGGCGCCTTGGACGAGATGACCGGGCGCAATCTCCTGCCGAGCCGGCAGGAGGGCCGGATTGAGGCAATGGTTCATCCGAATCCGTTCGAGTTGCGTGACGACCTCGTCCCGACGCCTGACTTTCGGCCGCTGTTTGCCGGGACAGTACCGGGTCATCACCAGGGCGATCGACAGCCCGGTTCGCCGCAGGGGCTTTCTCCGGTGCCAGCCTCCTCGGACGATGAAGCTTTGGCGTGCGAGGAGTTGTCGCGGCGGCAGATGCAAGAACCGGCCTCACCATCAACCGGCAGGGCTCCGTCAGACATCTACGGCGGTCTTGAATCATTGGTTGATCTGACTACGTTCACGCCGTCCGACTTGCGCGACGATGCTCACTTTGCGCCAGCGCCCTCTGCCAGGGCTCGCTCAGACAACTATGGTGCTCTTGATCCATTCATTGATCTGACTGCGCCCACACTGTCCCCATTGCGCGACGATGCTGTTTCTGTGCCGGTGTTTCCGAGCACATCCGCCGATGCTCAGATCGTGGCGTTGAATCCGACAGCCTCGTCCCGCGGGCTGGTGCTCGACGACGAGCAATGGCTGGGCGACGAGCATATCCTCAGGGATTACCAGCTTCTGGAGCAGGATTTGCTGAGGCACCCTCTGGATATCCCCACCCTGGATATCGCCGCCCGGACGCGGTTGGTGGATCCTACTGTGGCCCATAATCTGCTGCGCTCTCCCAACGATACCGTCGTGGAACTCGCATTGCAGCGCATCGTCTATGATGACAACGGTAATGATACAGCCGACTTCCTGTTCCTGCCAGTGAACGACGCCGATCCTACAGATCCTCGTTGCCAAGGGAATCATTGGTCGCTGCTGTTCGTTGATCGTCGCGACCGGAACTCGCCGATTGCCTATCACTACGATTCCTTCTGGGGATTCAACGAGACGTCTGCAGACCATCTGGCAGGAAGGCTGGGCCTCCCCGGCGACTCGGTGCAAGCCGGCATGGCCCAGCAGCAGAACGGCTGGGATTGCGGCGTCTTTGTCGTGGACGGCACGCGAGCGCTGGTTAGGGGGTTGGTGGCAGGCCAGCGAGGCCTGCAGAACCTTAGCAACCTCAGCGTCAGTCGGCCGGCACTGCAAACCCGACTGAGGGGCTGATAAGGGGTCAACTGCTCCTAACAAACAGATGCTCGGCGCGGTAGCTCCCGGTGAGCGCCTTCGCGATCGTCTCGGCACTGGAGTGGCAACTGTAGTGGCGCAAGCACGCCAGCGCCTCGGGATCGCGCTCGCCGGCAAGGATCGCGCGTATGATACGCAGGCCGGTCGCGCCGGTGATGTCGGCGACGACGTGGTGGAGCTGAAGATTCATCTCCGTCAAGGCCTTCTGCATATGCTGGATGTGTGAGGCCGCGTACTCCAGCAGACGCTCGCGCTGACGCACGTAGGCTCGCAGCTCGGCAATCTGCCCTTTGGGCCGAAAGCTGGCCCGCAGCAACCCGAATGAATGGAGCCGCTGCAGCCATTGCGCATCGCTGACATCGGTCTTGCGCCCCGGCACGTGCTTGGCATCGCGCGCGTTGACAAGAAACACGTTAAATCCCCGGGCATCGAGAAGCTCGAAGATCGGAATCCAGTAGACGCTGGTCGATTCCATGACGACAGTCTCGACGCCGCATTCAGTAAACCAGTCGACTAGCCGATGCAGATCAGCCGTGAAGGTACCGAAGCTGCGGACTGGCTCCGGTGCGCGATCTGCCCTCACGGCTGCCATGTGCATAGTCGCTCCGACGTCGATGGCAGCCGCGTCCGGGTGCACCATCTGCATCTTACCTCCGTTCTTCGACTTCGATCTTTTGGGGTTCATCTCTAATCCTCCTGCTGACGGCGGCGGAAGGGCTGGGCTGCGCTATTCGTCAGATTCCTAAACGGGATCGCCGGATGGCGTCACCACTCTCAAGTGCGCGACAACCCATGGACCAGGTTTTTTAACGGGGTCGCGTGCCACCAAAATCGTATCGGCCGCTCCCTCCCGGTCGGCAATCTAGCGCCGGTCCGTTTCTATCCCACAGGGGGAGC
This sequence comes from Bradyrhizobium barranii subsp. barranii, assembly GCF_017565645.3. Lineage (NCBI taxonomy): Bacteria > Pseudomonadati > Pseudomonadota > Alphaproteobacteria > Hyphomicrobiales > Nitrobacteraceae > Bradyrhizobium > Bradyrhizobium barranii. Next base: position 22,422 of record NZ_CP086137.1, on the reverse strand, counting down.
GCAGCGCCGCGCATAGTTTTTTAGAAGGAGCGCTCACCAAGGCGGGATTGCTGAGCGCAAAGCGATGATCGACCGTGAGCACGAGCTGTCGATCACCAGGCAGGCGGAGGCTTTGAACATCAGCCGCGGCAGCGTGTACTACCTGCCGCGGCCGGTGCCGGACATCGACCCGAAACGGTCTTCGGCCATGCCGGACAGCGGCTCAACTTAATGCTATAAGCGTTGAGCTTCCTAAGATGCTGTCAAAACGGGCAACTTGCCTGAGCGCAGCCGAGACCTGCGGTCAATTGCCCAACGACGTTATCTGAATGCCGCACTGTCTGACATTTACCGTATTCCTCCGGCGGCGGCCGTCTTGTGAAGTTCGAGCGTCTTTCTGAGGATGTGACCTTATGTATGGTCCGGCCGTGTGTTGCGAGAAGATTCGTCGAATTGGCGGCGGCGGTCTTGCATCTATCCACCCGGAGGCACGTGTCTGGGCTACCTACCGAGCCCCTGCAGCACCAGCCGGTTCAGCCTTGCTGCAAAGGCCGTCGCGTGCTCCGGCAGTTCGCCGTCCAGGATCTGCGCCTGTTCGAGCAGAAGCAGGCTGAGGTCGTCGACGGCCTTGGAGCCGGCCTCTGCCCTGATAATCGCCGCCACCACCGGATGGCGCAGGTTGATCTCGAGGATCGGCTTGGTGCGCATGCCGCGGTTCTGCTGCGACAGAATGCGCTCCAGTTCGCGACTCGGGCCGTCAGTGCCTGCGACGAGGCAGGAGGCGGAGCTGGTGAGGCGCGTGGAAGCCTTGACGTCACTGACGCGCTCGCCGAGCGCGGCCTTGATCAAGGCGATGGTGGCCGCTTCATCGGCGGCCGGCTCGTCCTCCTTCGCCTCGTCCGTTTCGTCGACGCGCGGGATCAGGTCGAGATTGAGGTCGCCCTGGCTCAAGGACTTCAGCGGCTTGCCCTCGAACTCCGATGGCATCGAGGTCCAGAACGCGTCGACGGGATCGGACAGCAACAGCACCTCGATGCCGCGCGCGGTGGCGGCCTCCAGCCGCGGATTGGATTTCAGTCGCTCGATGCTGTCACCGACGAGATAATAGATCTCGGTCTGGTTCGGCTTGAAATCGGCGATAATCTGCTTGAGCGAGCGCTTCTCGCCTGACGTGGTAGTGAAGCGCGACAGCGCCAGCAGCTTTTCGCGACGCTCGAAATCCTCGTAGATGCCTTCTTTCAGCACCGCGCCAAAAGCATCCCAGATCTTGGCAAAATTCTCCGGGTCCTTCTCGGCGAGGCTTTCGAGCTCGGACACGACGCGGGTCGCCACGGCTTTGCGGATCTGCGCGAACTGCGGATTGTTCTGGAGCATCTCGCGGGAGATGTTGAGCGGGAGATCCTCGCTGTCGACGACGCCCCGGATGAAGCGGAGGTAACCCGGCAGCAGATCGGCATCATCGGTGATGAAGACGCGGCGGACGTAGAGTTTGACGCGGCCCTTGCGATTCGGCTCGAACAGGTCGAACGGCTTCGTCGACGGTGCGAACAGCAGCACGGCGTAGGAGTGGCGGCCCTCGGCGCGGTAGTGCAGCGTGATCGCGGGATCGCCGAAGGCGGAAGCGATCTGCTGATAGGCCTTTTTGTAGTCGTCTGCCGTCAGCTCGGATTTCGAGCGCTGCCACAGCGCGCTTGCCGAATTGATCTGGCGCGGCTCGCCCTCACCGGGCACAAGCTCGATGGGAAACAGGATGCTGTCGGAATAGGCACCGACGATGCGCTCGATCTCGTAGGTCTCGAGATACTTCTTCGCGTCGTCCTTCAGGTGCAGGACGATCTCGGTGCCGCGCGCCACGCGCGCTGCGTCCTCGTCGCTGGCGCGGGCGATCTCGAATCCGGAGCCGCCGGAGGACGTCCAGGTCCAGACGTCACTCTCGCCGGCGCGGCGGCTGATCACGACGATCTTCTCGGCGACCATGAAGGCAGAATAGAAGCCAACACCGAACTGGCCGATCAGGCCGAGGCCGTCCTTGGCCTCCTTCAGCTTCGACACGAACGCCTTGGTGCCGGAGCGGGCGATGGTACCGAGATGGTCGACCAGCTCCTGCCGCTCCATGCCGATGCCGTTGTCGGCGATCGTCAGCGTATTCGCCGGCTTATTCGGAATGATACGGACCTTCAGCGCCTCGCCCTTGCCAAGTAATGAAGGGATCGCGATAGCCTCATAGCGGAGCCTGTCGCAGGCATCCGACGCGTTCGAAAGAAGCTCGCGCAGGAAGATGTCGGTCTCCGAATAGACGGAGTGCACCATCAGGTGCAACAGCTCGGACACCTCGGCTTGAAAGGGCTGCGTATGCACAGCCGTATCTGACGTCGTCATGCATTCACCGGATCACAATTGGGTAAGGGGAAACCCGGATATAGCGCAGAAATACGATGGATCAAGAGTCGTGATGGGACTGTTGACCTTTCCCGCCTGTGGCTGGAGGTCGGCCGAGGCCCACTGAAGGGCGCAAGCGGGAGGCTCCGCGCGGCCACAACGAGCCGTCGACCACAGAAGTTCCGACGTGGCCCTTGAGGAAATGTCCCTGAAAGTCCGTGGTCCCCGTTCCCGCGACCGAGTGCTTCGGAATAACCGTCGCCTGCGAAGCTATGAGGCGTGGCGACCATGAGGCCATCGCCACGAACGCACGATCCGCAATCGATACGCTGTCCTATCCGCGCCGTCACCGAGCTCACGATCCTGGCGACCGACCATCCCTGGCTGCTGTCGATCATCGCCGGCGCCTGCGCCTCGGCCGGCGCCAACATCGTCGACGCGCAGATCTACACCACGACCGACGGCCGCGCGCTCGACACCATCTCGATCTCGCGCGAATACGACCGTGACGATGACGAAGGCCGCCGCGCGACGCGGATCGGCGAGATGATCGAGCAGGTGCTGGAAGGCAAGCTCAGGCTGCCCGAGGCGGTGGCCAAGCGCGCGGTGCGCAGCAAGGCGCGGCCGTTCGTCGTCGAGCCCGAAGTGACCGTCAACAACCAGTGGTCCGACCGCTACACCGTGATCGAGGTCTCCGGCCTCGACCGCCCCGGCCTGCTCTACCAGCTGACGACCGCGATCTCGAAGCTCAACCTCAACATCGCCTCGGCGCACGTCGCGACCTTCGGCGAGCGCGCCCGCGACGTGTTCTATGTCACCGACCTGCTCGGCGCCCAGATCACCGCGCCGACCCGGCAGGCCGCGATCAAGAGCGCGCTACTGCATCTGTTGTCGAGCGAGGACCAGGCGGCGAAGCCGGCAGCATGACGCTCCGCCCGCTCTAGCCGAACAGTCGCATCAGCAACGCCTTGCCGACCGGCGCCGCGCGCACGCTGCGGAAGGCGCGGACATATTCACCGGCATAGAATGCGCGGACGACATTGATCCGCGTCGCAACCGCGTCCTCGAAACGGACGCCGAAGCCGTCGCGGGAGCGGCGGACAACGGTCGCGCTCACGTTCTGGCCGTAGACATTGCACTTGATCGAGGCGCCGATTGCGGGCGGGGCCGGATCGATGAAGCGCGCGCCCGAAATCGAGATGTCGGCCATCCGCACCAGCCGCGGTTCGGCGCCTTCGTGAACCAGGATCGGCTCGTCGCGCTCGAAACGCTCGGCCTTGCGGCGCCGCGGCTGCTCGATGCAGATGAAGCACACGATCGCGAGCACGACGCAATTGTACAGGCTCCAGGCCAGTGCCAGTCCGCCATAGGCGATGTTTTCGCCGCGCAGGTGCAGGATGAAGGCGTAGGCGATCGCCACCAGCGTAATCAGCAAGGCACCGCCATAGAGCCGCAGCAGCGGCCACTCGATGAAGCGGCGGTTGCGGTCGCCGCCCTTGGCGGTCACCTTGAATTTGTGGCCCTGCGGCTTGACGAGGCCGGTCACGACCGCCTTCAGGACCGCCGGCGCCGCGATGTATTGCGAGACGTCGGTCATGATCGCAAGCGAGCGGCCACGCGATATCCAGGCCATCGTGAAGGCGTACCAGACATAGAACGGCAGGAAGTACGTCAGCAGCTCGAACAGGTCAGCATGGACCGCCTTGATGCCGAACAGCAGAAAGAGCCAGGGCACAACCAGGCCGAAAACCTTGGTGCCGTAGACCGCCGCCCAGCTCATGAAGGCATCGACCAGCGACAGCCGGTCCATGAAGGCGAGCCTGGATTGCCGCGAGAACGGCCCGCTGCGGCCCCTGAAGATCTGCATGAAGCCGAGGCACCAGCGCCCGCGCTGGGTGATGTATTCTTTCAATCCCTCCGGCGCGAGGCCGATGGTCAGGCGCTCGTTCAGATAGACCGTGCGCAGACCCCTCTCCTTCAGCCGCAGCGTGACGAGATAGTCTTCCGTCACCGAATCGGTGGGGAAGCCGCCGATCTGCATCAGGCCGGAGAAACGGATCAGCGATGAGGTGCCGCAGCAGAACGCGGTGCCCCAGGCATCCTTGGCCGGCATCAGGATATCGAAGAAGAAGCGCTGCTCGTCGGGCCAGACGTCGGTCGCGGCGAGATTGGTCTGGATCGGATCCGGATTGATGAAGTGCTGCGGCGTCTGCACGACGCCGACGGTGCCGTCCTGCATCAGGCTGATCGCCCGGGTCAGGAAGTCCGGCATCGGGACAAAATCCGCATCGAGGATCGAGATGAACTCCGGCCGGTCCGGCAGAGCGGAGACGTGGTGGAGCCCATGATTGATGTTGCCGGCCTTGGCGTGCCGGTTGTCCGGACGGGTCAGGTAATTGCAGCCGAGCTCCTGGGCGAGCCGGCGCAACCAAAGCCGTCGCCCGTCGTCGAGCACCCAGACGCGATAGTTGGGATAGTTGAGTCCCGTCGCGCCGATGATGGTGCGCTCCAGGATCGCCTTCTCCTCATTGTAGGTGCAGATGAAGACGTCGACGAGCGGCGCATCCGTCGGGGCCCTGGATCGGCGAAGGATCGCGTTGACCTCGGGCGAGCGGTCGATGGTCCTGGAGAGGAACAGCAACGACAGGCACACCGCGATCATCGAAGCCGCCTCGGCCGCCACGAAGGGATAGCCGACCACCGCGTCGGCGGTGAGTCCCAGAGGCGGCAAGGTCTGGGTCACCCGCCAGACGAAGTAGTGCAGCAGCAGGACGAACGACATGCCGGTCATCATGATGCGGGCCAGCGTGTGCTCGCGCCGGAGCAGCGGCAGGATCGCAAGGCAGGCGCCGAAGGCAACCAGGCCGGGCGCGAATGCCGCCATCATGGCTTTGCCGCATCCGTGTTGAACACCACCCGTCCGGTGCGGCCGACCGCGCATTCCTTGCCCGTGCTGTTGAGCGCCGGCATCGAGACCGTCACCCGGTAGGGCTCCTTGTTCAGCGCATCCGGATTGATCGCAAGGTTCGCGGGCGCGCCCGATGCGCCGGTGAGATTGACGATCTCACCCTGGATCGTCGCGCTGCCGTCATTCGGCTCGAAGATCGCTTGCTCGCCGAGCCGGAGGCGGTTGTAGACGCCTTCGGTGACATTGGCGGTGACCACGGCGCCGCTGCAATCGAGCAGCTTGAGCAAGGGCTGACCGGCCCGGACATCCTCGCCGGGCGACGTCATCATCTCCCAGATGCGTCCGGCGACCGGCGCCTTAATGTCGGCTTCCGCCCGGTTGACGTAGTGGAACTGTTCGACTGCAATCTCGTGCGTGAGCCAGTCGATCTCGGCGTCGGCATGCGCCAGATCGGCGCGCAGATCGCTGGCGCGCTGGCGCATCTCCTCTTCGCGTTGCGCGGAGCTCGGCCGATCATTGTAGCTGTCGCCGAGATAAGTGCCGCTCCCGACAGCGGTGAGCTCAACCTTGGCGGCGTCGAGCCGGCGGCGGGCGCCGATCTCGGTCTGCTGGGCGATCGCCTGCTCGCGCGTCAGGCGGGCCATTTCGACCGTCGAGACGCTGCCCGATTTGATCAGTGACGAGGCCCGCTCGACGGCGGCCACTGCCTCCTCCCGCCGCGCGGCCGCGGCCTCGATCGCCGACTGGATTTCGGCAATGCGCGCCTGGAGCTGGAGGAGGCGACCGTCGCGGAACTGGGCCGCCTGGCGCGCAAGGTCCTGTTGCGCCGTCTCGGCGGCCGCAAGCTTGGCGGCGAAACTCGGGCGCTCATTTTCCATCCGGGACATCTGCCGCCGAAGATCGTCGAGCCGCACGCGATCGCCACGCGCGTTGACGACATGAAGGATCGCGTCGCCCTCATGGACCACGCTGAGTTGCGTCGAGCCTTGCGGCGGCCTCGCGCTCACGGTGCCGTCGATCGGCGAGCGCAACGTCACGATCCTGGCATTGACCACGGCCTCGACGCTCGAAGTCTGCAGCACGGCCTTCAGCGGCAACCATCCGAAGACGGCCACGATCGCAAGGCCAATGCCGACCTTGAGCAGGCGGCGAACCCACCGGCCCGAGCCTGCAGGTGCTTCGGGATGGGGAGCACTATCGCTGACGGGCTCGCTCACCGGCTCGTCGTGCGCCGGCTGCAACCGATCCTGCAAATCGCGCTGCAATCCGCATGCGCCCGCGTCCTTATCCTTGGTGACGGAAACTTTGTGTTCAGGAGAGGGCTTCTGCTGCTGTGCCTGATTCATTGACCGGCCCCTGAATTGTCGGTGCGGGCGGGGTTCAGAAACCGTAATCCTGAACGGCCAATGTGCTTTTGGGGTGCCCCTTCGACATGGGAGCACCGTCCCACCGAACGGGGCCGTTATACGCTGGCCCATTGATGGCCACTGATGCTATCTTGCTTGGGTTTCTGAGGCCCAACCCTATGGTTGCACACAACCTAGACGGTTGCAACAGTCATTTTCTACTCAGGGCGCGACGAAACCGCGCGCTCTCGTAAAGCGGTTGCAAGGCTCGACGTGTGGATCGGCGTGGGGTCCGGACGCCGATCGGCGTCCCAAGCGCGTGATGGACTTCGCGCGTGCGGGGTCAATGTTCGGCCTCGATTCACAGCCCGCCTTCCGGCAAACCTCGGCGACTGGCGTCCTTTCCTCTGCCTGACGCAAAACGAAAGCGATCTGTGCCTCGGTGAACTTCGATGCCTTCATGGAACTCTCCTCGTCCCCAAGGGGATCATAAGTGGAAAATTCCAGCTCCGATTGGCCTAATCTGCGGGGAGCACGTCAGTCTTGGGCCAGAGCGAACTTCAAACTGGATTAAGCCTGAGGGGCAAGGTCATTGCCGATGCTGATCGGATGCACCACGTCGTCTGGGATTTGTCATACGCCGGTGACGAGGGCGGCATCATCTGCCATTTGTCTCGCTCGGAAGAAACAGGCAGAGCGCTTGTCGTCTCCCTCACACCTGTGAGCGTGCCGCGCTCGATGCCACTTGCAGCGGCCGTTCTCGATTATCAGAAGCACCGAGTGAAGAAGCTCAAGAAGCCGGGCCGGAGGTAGCATAGAAATGGCGCACGCGATCATCCGAGGAAAGAATGGTCGCCGATACGAAGTGGATTTTGACGACGCGCCGGTACGCGTCGAAGTTCATGCCAGTGAGGAGACCGTCGAGATTTTTGTGGAGGCAGATTTTGAAACGCACCTGGAAGAACGGCGACGTTTTGCGATAATCAGCATCCCCCGCCACTTGTTCAGCGAGGCCACGGGTCGGACGGCGCGACGCGCAGCGAAGGATCGTTAATGCCGCTGCCGCGCACTCTGTGGCGCTTCCCCCTTCAGGCCGCAGCCATGCGCTCCCTACCGCGGAGCGGTTTAGTGCAACATTCATTCTGGCAACCTCGGCCCGACATAGTTCAACAGCGATCGGGACATCCCCGAGTGCGCCGTTTGCTGGCACTTGCTCGGGTTGTCTTTTTCGTTCCCGAACAGGCCCGAGTCGCACGATGTAAGGCGACATCTGTCTTCGCTGCTCGTTTGGTCTTTCTGGCAGATATCTTGCCTTTTTGCGACTTGGACTGTTGGGGTCTCTTTGAGACTGTGAAGGCAGGATTTGGGGTATCGGGAGTTTCGGCCATCTCCAGCCCGAATAGAGCGGCGACATCGCCTTCATCAAGCACCTTCGCCGCGCCTGGCGCCGTTGTTAGCGGAGAATCCTGTCCAGCGCTGGCGAGCATTTCAGTTTCATCCACATCACGCAGCACAAAAAGAAGCTGAGGCTTTTCATCTAGCCGGGCGCCGACACCATACAGTGCTGCCGCAACGTGCTTGCACATGTCCGCCCAGTCCGGACAGCTGCAGGACAGCTTGATTTCCGTCGGCGACGGAAACAGGCCGTCACCCTCTCGACAGACCCGGTCCATCACGCCCTTCGCCAAGCGGCCCTGCAGGAGCTCAACTAGCGAATCGACGGTCCCGGCGCAGTCCCGACAGATGGATTTCCAGCGTGCCCGCGTAACCGGTGCAATGACAATCTTGATTTGGTAGAGCTCAGACCCGGCGACCATTGCCGAGATCTCGCCCTTGGCAATTTGCAGGTCGATAACGGAGCCGTTTCGAACATAGGTCCGGCCGCGCGGCAAGCGGTTCTCATAGTCGCTGTAGCGTTCAAGGTTGACGCACCAAGATCTGCCCCAGAAGCTCTTGGTAATTGTGCGGCCCTCGATCCTCACGGGCGCAACCGATCGTCCCTGCTTCTTGAGCTTGGCCAACTTGCGTTCTGCCTGTCGCCGCTTCTCAGCTACTGGCACGTAAGCATGCCACCCGTAGTAGCTCATTCATCCCCTTCCTTCATCGCCGCGCCCAAATCGAGAGTCACGAGTCTAAGCAACTCCTCATCTTTCATCTCAGTCAACAGGATGTCAGCTCCGCCGCTAAGAAAATCCCCAGCCAATTGTTTCTTCGACTCAATCATATGGTCGATCTTTTCCTCCACGGTGCCGCGACAAACGAACTTGTGCACAAGCACGTTCTTGGTCTGTCCGATCCGGAAGGCACGGTCGGTGGCTTGGTTTTCGACAGCCGGATTCCACCACCTGTCGAAATGAATGACATGCGAGGCCGCTGTGAGATTGAGCCCGGTGCCGCCTGCTTTGACCGAGAGCACAAAGAACGGGACGTCTTCGTCTTCCTGAAATTGGCGCACCAGGCCCTTGCGCTTCTTAACCTCTGTCTCACCATGCAGGACGAGGCCGGGCCTTCCGAATACGGAGCCCAGGAACGCCACTAGTGGCGCCGTTGTCTCCTTGAACTGGGTGAAGATAAGTGCCTTCTCCTCGGCAACCACTTCCGCGATGTCGCGCAGACGCACAAGCTTACCGCTATCCTCCTCATTCCACGCACCGTCGCCGAGCCACTGTGATGGATGGTTGCAGATCTGCTTCAAACGCATGAGAAAAGCTAGGACGATGCCTCTCCGCTTTATTCCATCGACATCTTCGAGATGGCCGGCCAGTTCCGCCACTGCTTGCTGATAAAGCGCCGCCTGCTTGCGGCTCAAGGGGCAGAAGGTTTTCACCTCGGTCTTGTCGGGCAGGTCGGCAATGATGCTCTTGTCGGTCTTCAGCCGTCGCAGGACATAGGGGCGCACCAGTTCGCGGAGCGGACCGTAAGGGTTATGTGGCCGGTCGGCGAGGCGTTTGACGAATGCCGAAAACTCCTTCGACGATCCCAACAGGCCAGGATTGATGAAGTCGAAGATCGACCATAGGTCGCCGAGCCGACTCTCGATGGGCGTGCCGGTCAGCGCAATGCGCATTTCTGCCTTGAGCCTCTTGACCGATTTTGTCTGCTTAGCGCCCGGGTTCTTGATGGCCTGTGCTTCATCGAGCACCACAAACCGCCATGATGTAGTTTCTAGCCAAGGCGTACGCGTCAGAAAGCCGTAGCTCGTGATTACGAGATCGACATCTGCGCATCTGTCCGCACTGTAAGTGTTCAGTTTCTCGGACGGCGCAGCCGATGGATGGACCACGACTGTTTTCAAGCTTGGCGCAAATCGGGAAATCTCGGCGGCCCAATTGGCTAACAACGAGGCGGGGGCTACGAGCAGGCACGGTTTCCGTGCCATGTCCTCATTCTTGATCACCAGCAGCAGCGACAACACCTGGATGGTTTTGCCGAGCCCCATATCGTCGGCAAGGCAAGCCCCAAGCTTGAGCTGCGTTAGCAGATAGAGCCATTGCACACCCGACTGCTGATAGGGTCGCAGCGTACCCTGAAAATATTGACCGGGGTCGACCCGCATGAGCCAATCGGGATGGCGCAAGGTCGCCAGCGTCTCCGCCAGCCAGGGGCCGGCAACGGTCTGGCTCCAATCGATGTCGGCTGGTGCGGCAGTTTTATCTCCGGCAATGCCAACCCCAGCCAGCAGACGCATCGCCTCACCGAACGAAAGACCCTCGGCGGCGGCACGGCGCTCGATGGCCTCAAATTGCTCGAGTGTGCGATGCAGTCGTTCATGATCGACCTCGACCCACTTGCCACGGATTAAGGTCAATCCATCGGAATGCGCCAGGAGTCGCTTGATCTCGGCCTTCGAGAGGCTTTCGCCCTCGAGCGTCACCTCCATTCGGAAGTCGAGCAGCGCGTCCATCCCCAGCTGTGATGGCGCATTGCCCCCGACCGTTGCTTTCACTTGCGGGCGTGCGGGGCGGTTCATGCGCCAACTCGCCGGCATTCGCACGACCACCCCGGCGCTTTCGATTGCGGGAACATCCTTCAGGAATTGCAGCGCCTGTTGTGGGCTCCAGCGCAGCGGGTGAAAGATATCGCCGGCATTGACCAACGTCTTCAACCAAGGGCTCCTCTCGGCGGCGCGCTGGACGGGCATCAGCAGCGAGAGCAGGCGTTGGCGGTTCCTCGCACCGGAATACTCCTGCAAGGCTTTGCCAAGCGGCAGATGCTGGGCCTTGGCCTCAGCAGAGAGTCGGGTGGTGTAGGTCGCAAGAAACGCGAACGGGGCTTCATCGTCCTTCCGGTTCTCCGCGAGGTTGAAATGAACGCGCCCAACCAAATTCCAAGCCGGATGACGGCTCTTGAGGAACTCCTGCAGGGAGAGCTTGGCTTGCACCAACTCGGCATCAAAGGCCGCATCCATACCTTGCCAAAGATTGGCCAGGACAGACGTCGTCAGGTATTCCGCGCCGGTCATCGGCGGAACAGCCGCTGCCATCGTGTCCAACTCGCCATCGGCGGGGATCGGCACAGGCGGCTTGGTACGGCCGTCTCCAACACTAGGAAGCGCGCACAGCGCAGTCATGTAGCGCATTCCAAGCGCTCGCCAATACGACAACACCGGTGGGAGAACCGTCGCGACTTCGTCGGCGCCGAGCCACAACAATCCGTGCCCTGAGCCACGTAAAAATGCTTTCTCCAGCCGCAAGCCCTGATTGAGCTCCAACGCAGGAGCTTGCGCCGTTTGTCGCAGTGTCAGCAAACCATGCGGGGTAAGAACGGGTTCCAGCGTCATCATGACGGTGAGACCTTATGATCCCACCGGAAATGTCCGCGATTTTGGGGGTGAGCCGCGCGCCACATCGAGATGTAATTCGCCATTCTGTCACGAAGTACCGAGCATGGGCGCGGTCAGCAACTCCTTGACCCGCATGAACTGCTGAACGCACTCCGCGACTGCGGCCGGACTCTCCGGCAGAAGATCATCCTCCTCCAAAACATCGACATTCCTTTCGTTTTGCGAACGCTCGATTTGCGCCAACTGTGCGCCGATCTCATCCGGCGCGAACATGCGTCTCACCTCGGAAACAAACCGCGGCAGTTCCCGCGCGAAGTCGGGATGTCTGGAGGCAGTACTGGTAAAACTCATCAACTTCTCACCGACAAGGTAGTCGAAGGCCGCCGTGAGCCCGAATCGCGCCTTGATCGTTTGAGCCGCTTCGCACTGTTCGATCCAAATCTTATGCGCTTTGCCCGCATTCATAGTCGGCCCTCATCTTGTCGGCATCGATGCTATTCTTGACGCCAGCCACTCGTTCAATTTCGACCACCTTCGCCGCCCGGAAACGTTGCGAACCGCGATGGCAACGGCTTTCTTCTGACCGACCAGCACGACCAGCTTCTTGCCCCGGGTGACGCCGGTATAGAGCAGGTTTCGTTGCAGCATGGTGTAGTGCTGCGTCATCACCGGGATCACTACGGCAGGGTATTCCGAACCCTGGCTCTTATGGATAGTTGCTGCGTAAGCCGGCACCAGCGTGTCGAGCTCGCCAAACTCATAAATGACCGAGCGGCCGTCGAAGCTTGCGGTGAGTTCGCTGTCTTCGGAACTGACATCGTCGATATAACCGATGTCACCGTTATAGACCTCCTTGTCGTAATCGTTTTCGATCTGCATCACTTTGTCGCCGGACGCGAACGTCCAACCGAAGCGTTCAACCTTGCGCTCGCCGGCGGGGTTCAGAGCCGCCTGCAGTTCAATGTTTAGCGAGCGCGCACCGACGCCGCCCCGGTTCATTGGACACAGAACCTGAATGTCCCGAATTGGGTCGAGGCCGAAGCGATTGGGGATCCGTGTCTTCACCAACTCGATGATACGCTGTACGGCGGTTTCTGGATCGCCCGCTTGCACGAAGTAGAAATCGCTATCCGTGCCGGGCGGGCTGAGATCGGGGATGGCCCCCTGATTGATGCGATGTGCGCTGATAATGATGCGGCTTTGCGCGGCCTGCCGGAACACCTCGGTGAGACGCACCACCGGCACAGCACCGGATGAGATGACGTCGGCCAGCACTTGGCCTGGCCCAACCGAAGGAAGCTGGTCGATGTCGCCGACGATCAAAAGGGCAGATCTGTCTGGCACGGCCTTGATGAGTGACTGCATCAGCACGACGTCTACCATTGAGGCTTCGTCGACAACAAGCAGGTCGCAGTCGAGCGGATTGTCTTCGCCGCGCTTGAAGCCGCCGCCCTTGGGGTCAACCTCCAGCAGCCGGTGGATCGTCCTGGCCTCAAAACCGGTCGCTTCGGTCATGCGCTTGGCGGCGCGGCCGGTCGGCGCGCATAGCAGGAGCCTCACGCCCTTTGCTGCGAGAATGCGGAGAATACCTTTGACGATGGTGGTCTTGCCGACACCAGGACCGCCGGTCATGACCAACGCTTTGGACATCAATGCGAGCCGGATCGCAGCGACCTGGCTTTCGGCAAGGGTAAGCCCGATCCGTTGCTCGACCCAAGGCAGTGCCTTGTCGGGATTGATCCAGGGCCACGGCAGTGTGCCATTCGCAAGCCGGATCAGTCGCTCGGCAATCGAACGCTCCGCCCGATGCAGGCCCGCCAGAAATACGCATGACGTTTCGCCTACGCTGTCCGCGATGACTGTGCCTGCTGTCCGTTCGAGATCAAGCGCAATGCGCACCAGTTCCACCGGGACCTCAAGCAGCTTCTCGGCAAGCGGCACCAGTTCATCCGTCGGCAAACCGCAGTGCCCTTCGTCCATCGCCTCGGTCAGCCCATAGGAGATCCCGGCCCGAACCCGAATCATTGCGGTCTTTTCGATGCCGAGTTTCATCGCGATCGCGTCGGCAGTCTTGAAGCCGATGCCGCGAATGTCACGCGCGAGGCGGTAGGGGTTCTCGGTCATAACCTGTACGGCGTCCGCGCCATAGGTCTTATAGATGCGCACCGCCCGGGCTGTGCCGACGCCATTGCTGTGCAGGAAGACCATGATTTCGCGAACGATCTTCTGTTCAGCCCAGGCGGCCGTGATCCGGTTGGCCCGAACCGGGCCGATGCCCGTTACCTCGCGCAGGCGTTCGGGCTCCGCCTCGATGGTATCGAACACTTTCTCACCGAAGGCGCGCACCAGCTTCTTGGCATAGACTGGCCCGATGCCGCGGATCATTCCGGAGCCGAGGTATTTCTCGATGCCGTCGAGTGATGTCGGTTCCGAGGTCTTTAAGAACTTCGCCCTGTACTGTTGGCCATGGGTGCGGTCATTGACCCATTCGCCCGATGCGGTAATCCACTCGCCAGCGGAGATCACCGCGGCGTGCCCGACTACAGTGACCAGTTCGCGGTGGCCGCGCGCCTTGATCCGCAAAACGCAGTAGCCATTCCCGTCGTTGTGGTATGTGACGCGCTCAACAAGGCCAGCAAGAACTTCCCGGCTTGATGGTTTCGGCTGCGGTTTCATGCGGATCGTCGCATCATCTGTTCCGTCGCCGAGAGCACCATTTGCGGACAGCTCTCTTCCCCGAACCCAATTTGCTCAGTTGGATCGTCGTTGGCAAGCCACCACGGTGGTCAACCCCCTTCGGAGCCCACCGAGTTGGCATGCATAGCGTGACTGCATGGCCGATCAATGGGCGTCCGGCGATATGTGTCGGTAGCCGCCGTGCGGTGCAAGAATCGAACTGTAAAGGAGACCAGCCAGTCGTGATTTCGCTTTGCGCTTACCGCCGGCCGCGGCAATCTTGGTCTCGACCAGCAGCCGATCAATCGTGGCTGCGCTGACGCCGAGCACCAGTGCTCGATCGGCCTGGTCCGAGCTTGAGCCGGCCATGCCGCTCCAGCGAAGGCAGCAACGTCGGAATCATTACCCTGAGCCGCTTGCCGCAGATCCGATCCGAGGCCTCCCATAGCGCCACCAGTGTGATCTGCGTGGGGTCCGGACGCCGATCGGCGTCGCAAGTGCTTGACTGACTTCGCGCGTGCGGGGTCAATGTTCAGCGTCGATTCACAATCGCCCCCCGGGCAATTACGGGTGCCGCAACGAGCGCCTTGCAGTTGCGCTGCGGAAGAAGCAAAAGGAGGCAATCTTAGCATCGGCTTTTTCAATGGCGTTACAAAAGCAAAAGATCACCAAAGACCAGCTTCATGAATTGATCCTAGAACGGTTTGGACTGACCAACTTCTTTCAGGTCAGCGAGGACAGGCAGCTCGGGTTTCGCACAACTGTGGTAGCGGCGCCGGAGGATCTCTGTGAGTTACATTCTCGGCTCGAACGTATTTGCAGTGAGTTGCGGCCAAGATTTGAGTTAGAGTAAGTCACGACCTCAGGCGGGATCTTCGAGGGGCTTTCGGCTGATTGGCGTTGGTCGAAGTATCTATATCTGGGCTCCGGTGTGTGTGTGTGTGTGTGCGTAAGTTCACAGAAGCATCGCAGACCGGGTGCTAGATATTCTTCGCGAATATTATTGCGGTCGTTCACATTGGTGACGGAGTTTACGGTGAATTACATGGCACCGATACAGGCTAGGTTCCTCGTACGAAGAGGAAGCGTCGACTGGATGGTTTATGATCGGGATCGCAAGGGGGCGGCCCAACTGAAGGATTACAGCTTGGCTGAGAAGCTGACGAAGGAACAAGCCGAGCAGATTAAGCAGCGGCTGGAGACGGCTTGACCGACGTTTGCAACGACTACCGGTGCTCGCACAACGTCCAGATGGACGCGGCGAGATGGCCGGACGAGATGCGGCTATCCGGTCTCCAGCCGCGGTTCACTTGCACAGTCTGAGGCAAGCGCAGCTCAATCATTCGTTCGGTCGATGAGCCGCCAAGGATGGGCACGCGCGGCTGACGGGGGCTACCCTGCCCAAGTTTGGCCGACATGGCCCACATGCTGGTACGAGCCATCTAAGGGGCTATCCGTTGACCTTGGCGGTGTCGTCCGGCAACGTCGTCGCCAAGGCTCTCACGCGCACATTCGGTCAATGGGTGCGAAGTGGTGGCGGTCGGAGTGTGCAGGCTAGCTGAAGCATCATTCCAACGGGCCGCGCCAAACTCGCGAGCGTTTGTAATCTTACAAATGTCACAGCCGCTGGCTAGAAACGTATCGACTGATCAGCACGGGCTCTTTCAATTGGCCATATTGCGATGGCGGCGAGCGAAGAGCACGCTCGCGGAATCCGCGGCGGAGCATCGCAAAGGAGTACAGATGTTCAAGAGACAGGTGTCGGGCCGCAAGCTTAAGTGCGCAACCAAGCGACGTCGAGCGAAGCCGAAGCGGACAGCGCGTCGTCAACTTGACGGAGCGTTCAACTTTGCAACGCGCGTATTGTCGAATTTCGACCCGACCACGGGGGTCGAGGGTGAAATACGGGACCGCATGGTCAGGACGGCGGAAGGGCGCTTCTATTTGATAGAAGGTCCAGACATCAAGCCGGGTGCTCGTGAAGTCGTAACGCCTTATAGGCTCGAAGATGTCTTTGCGTGGTTGCAGGATTGTCCGGAGCAAATCGAGCGGACAGTGATCGTCGGCAACGCCAATTGCAATCTTTTAGAGCGCTGAGTTCTGCTTTGGGCGACAAAGGCGCGGGACGTCAGACGACGCCCTGCGCATTACCGAGTCCCCGAGGGTTTCGTCAGCTTTCCGAAGGCTTATCCGAACAACAAGCTGTTGCAATGAGAATCAATTACGATGACGCCCCCTCCGACGGGCAGAGTCCGGCCAGCAGCGCAATGCGCTGGCCGGCGCTGCTACGACTGCTTACGGCCGCTTTAGCTGCTCAAGGACCAGCCTCTTTCGCTGCTGACGAGAAAGCAAGTGAGCCAGTCAGGCGCCCCCGCGCGCGGCCCCAAGGGCAAACCCACCGGGAAAATATCTCGTCAATGCATGTAAGCAGCGCCGGCTCGCGTAGTTGCTGCGCATGAAGCGCAGGGAGATCACAGAAAACGAGGCGACTGCTCGTCGGTCAATGCATTGTCGAAAACTCCTCGGCAGCGATTCAAGTCACATGATCGTCTTCGTCTCGGTCCGCCTCGAGTTGGTCGGCCTCGTCCGACGCCAGCACAGGAAACTCCCCCGCCAGCATTTTGTCCTTGCTGAGCAGGCCAGCCTCCTCGAGCATCTCCATGTCCGGAAGATCGCGCAGCGTCTCCAGGCCGAAGTGCGACAGGAACGCCTTCGTCGTCACATAGGTGTAGGGCGCGCCGGGCTGGGGGCTACGCGGCCCGGCAGCGATGAACTCCAGTCCGCGCAGACGGGCGATGGTATCGCGGCTGACCTCTTTGCCGAAGAAGGATGACAATTCGGTGCGATTGATCGGCTGGTAGTAGGCGATGCAAGCAAGGATCAGCGCTTCGGTCTGCGACAACGCCTTGCCGTCGCCGGGAGCGCCGATCGCAGCCCGGATCGTTTCGGCGAAGTTTTTCCGGGTGCGGTGCTGCCAGCCGCCAGCGACGGATACGAGCTCGTAAGGCCGGCCGCGCAGTTCGTCGCGGATATCGTCGATGATGAGATCGATTTTGCAATCGCGGCCGACGACGCGCGCCAGCGAGCGGGCCAGGCGACCGCCTCCGCTTCAGTTCGGCAATCCTGCCGCTATGGGCGCGGCGGACGAAGAGCCTGGATTGAACTGGAAGCGAGTGGGCGAACGGATTGTCGCGACGCCAGCTGCGGCGAACTGACTCAGACCCGACAACCTGTTTCGCGCGGGGCTTTGGGATGATAGCTTGCGGATGTGCCGCCGTCCCCCATTGATCCCGCCCGTCTTGCAGCGCTGCCCGCC
Source organism: Bradyrhizobium barranii subsp. barranii (assembly GCF_017565645.3). Taxonomy (NCBI): domain Bacteria; kingdom Pseudomonadati; phylum Pseudomonadota; class Alphaproteobacteria; order Hyphomicrobiales; family Nitrobacteraceae; genus Bradyrhizobium; species Bradyrhizobium barranii. The sequence continues at coordinate 5,035 of NZ_CP086137.1, read as the reverse complement.
GATTTGCGCGCGCTCTTCCGCGCGCAGGAAGCGATGATTGAAGCCGAGCGTCGTCGCGCAGACGATGAATGCTCGGCGCGCCTTCATGTCGAGAGTGAACTGGCTGCGTCCAAAGAGAGCGTCGAACGCCTCGAACTGCTCGTGAAGGAGTACGAGCGCGCACGTTTCGGTAAACGCTCGGAGAAGTTCAATCCCGATCAGATGCAACTGGTTCTCGAGGACATCGAGATTGCCATCGCCGAAGTCCAGGAACGCCAGGACGATCGTGCGCGCCGCGCCGGCACGGCGCCGTCCAGCCGCCGGACCAGGCGCGCTGCCCGTGCCTTTCCCGCGCACCTGCCGCGCATCGAGCAGGTGATCGAACCCGAGAACCTCGAGTGTCCCTGCGGCTGCGGCCGGATGGTCCAGATCGGCGAGGATCGCTCCCGCCGTCTCGATGTCATGGCCGCCCAGTATCGTGTGATCGAGACGGTGCGACCGCGCTACGCCTGCGCAAAGGGCTGCACCGGTGTTGCTCAGGCGCCGGCGCCCGCCCATCTCGTGGAGGGTGGCATCCCCACCGAGGCGCTGCTGGCGCAGGTGGCGGTCGCCAAGTTCAGCGAGCACATGCCACTCTATCGTCAGTCGCAGGTTCTGGCTCGGCATGGCATCTTCATCGATCGCGCCGTTCTGGCAGACTGGATGGGAACGGTCGCCTTCCACCTCGCGCCGCTGGTCGAGCGCATGAGCGTCGTGATGAAGCAATCGGGCCGCTTGTTCATAGACGAGACCAGGGCGCCTGTGCTCGATCCGGGCCGGGGCCGAACGAAGACCGGCTATCTGTGGGCTGTCCTGCGCGACGATCGCGGCCACGGCGGCGCTGATCCACCAATCGTGGTCTACCACTACGCGCCAGGACGCGGTGGTGACCATGCTGAGCGCATCCTCGAGGGCTTCGACGGCATCCTTCAGGTCGACGGATACCAGGGCTATCATCGGCTCGCACGGCCCAAGCGCAAAGGCGGCGTGCCGCTGCGGCTGGCCGCATGCCGAGTAGGCGGGGATGTTGCCATCCCCGCCCCTCACAGACCCGGACGAGCGGATTACCCGCATCCGGTTCTTCACGCGTAAGCTTCGCTCACGGGACGGCATATTGGTGGACGATCTTGGCTGTCGGCAGCGGGTGTCGCGCGAGCATGGCCCGGAAGCGCGACCACGGCAGATTGCTGTGGCGGCCACGCCGCGCGAGCCATTTCTTCCATATCCGCGTGATCTGGTGGTGATACCATCTGATCCGTCGGCCGTTGCCGGAGATGCCGTAGTAGGCGCAGTGCCCCCGGATCACCCGCGACAGGTGCGCGTGCTGCGCCCGGAACGGGCGATGCAGGTTAAGCCGACACCATTCCGTCACGGAAGCCAGCGCGCGGGCGTAACGGTCTTTCGCCGTTATCTGTCGGACGACATTCTTACCCTTCCTCGATTGACCCCACACATGGGTGAAGCCAAGGAAGTTGAATGTGGTCCCCGCCGTCGCGGGGTGACGCCCACCCGGGCGCTTGAACCGGAAGTCTACGAAGCGGGTCTTGGTCGGATGGAGTTGAAGCCCATACCGACCGAGCCGCTTATCCAGCACGTTCAGCAATCGCTTGCCGGACAGGTGGTCCTCGAAGGCAATCACCGCGTCATCAGCGTATCGGACCAGTTGGCATCGACCTTTGAGCCGCGGTCGCGCCACCTGCTCGAACCATTCATCCAGCACGTAGTGCAGGTAGATGTTTGAGAGCTGGCCCCGCAAATTCGGACAGTAGCTTGAGTGGATTTTCTGCCTGACAGCGGCGAGGATTCTTGCTGCGAATCAGGAGCGAAGATGACGAAGAAGAGCCGCCGGACGCATTCTCCGGCATTCAAGGCGAAGGTTGCTTTGGCTGCGGTCAAAGGCGACAAGACACTGGCGGAGCTGGCGCAACTGTTTGATGTTCATCCGAACCAGATCACGATCTGGAAAAACCAGCTCCTGGAAGGCGCCGCCGGCGTGTTTGGGCATGACAAGACATCGGCCGAGACGCCGGTCGATTTGAAGGCGTTACATGCCAAGATCGGCGAGCTGGCGTTGGAAAACGATTTTTTGTCCGGCGCGCTCACCAAGGCGGGCCTGCTGAGCGCAAAGCGATGATCGACCGCGATCATGATCTTTCTATCGTGCGCCAGGCGAAGGTCCTGAAGCTGGCTCGCAGCACGGTCTACTATGAACCTCGGCCAGTTTCGGCCGAGGACCTTGCCTTGATGCGTCGGCTCGATGAGCTGCATCTCGATTATCCCTTCGCGGGAGCGCGTATGCTGCGATCGTTGCTGCGGCGGGAGGGCGTATACGCCGGTCGCCGCCACATCGCGACGCTGATGAAGCGCATGGGGATCGAGGCGGTCTATCGTCGCCCGAACACGAGCAAGCCGGCTCCGGGTCACAAGATCTACCCGTACCTGTTGCGCGGATTGAAGATCGAGCGGCCCGACCATGCGTGGGCAATGGACATCACCTACATTCCGATGCGGCGTGGCTTCGTCTATCTCGCGGCGGTCGTCGATGTGTTCAGCCGACGGGTCCTGGCCCATCGCGTCTCGATCACAATGGAGGCGGCCTTCTGCGTCGAAGCGGTCCAGGAGGCGTTGGCGAAGCACGGCAGGCCCGAGATTTTCAACACGGATCAGGGCAGCCAGTTCACCAGCCTCGAGTTCACCGATGTGCTGCTGGACGCGAAGATCGCCATCAGCATGGACGGCAAGGGCGCCTGGCGCGACAACGTGTTTGTCGAGCGGCTCTGGCGCACGGTCAAATACGAAGAAGTTTATCTCCGCGCCTACGACAGCGTGTCCGAGGCGCGAGCGTCAATTGCCAAGTATCTGGCCTTCTACAATCAGGGACGCCCTCACTCGAGCCTTGACGGGCGCACGCCCGACGAGGCTTACTTCGGCACGCAAGCTATGGTGATGGCCGCATGACCGTCGCCGACGGTTTTGTCGTCGCTCTGGTCGGGCTACGCCCTCCCGACGCAACGACAAAACCGTAAAGCCCCGCGTTCAGCATAACCCGGCAGGAATCCACTTAAATCCAGCGGGGCGCTGTCCAAACAACCGGGGCCAGCTCTTTTGCAAGCAGTGGCGAGATCACGCCGCCTTGGGGCGTTCCGCCAGTCGTGCGGCGTAGGACGCCCTTTTCGAGCACCCCTGCCTTCAGCCATTTATCAATCATCCTCCGGACGATGCCGTCCGTGACTCGCTGGTCGAGGAATCGGCGCAGGTGCGCGTGGTCGATGGTGTCGAAGTATTTCGAGATGTCGACGTCCACCACCCAGCGCAGCCCTTGCTCCATGAACCCATTACGCAGGGCATGTAGGGCATCATGGGCCGATCGTCCCGGTCGGAAGCCGTACGAGCACGACAAGAAGTCGGTCTCGTAGATCGGCTCCAGCAGCAGGAGAATCGCCCGCTGTGCCACCTTGTCTTCCAATGTCGGGATGCCGAGTGGCCGTTCGGTCCCATCCGCCTTCGGGATGTAGTGCCGTCGCACCGGCGGCGCGATGTAACGTCCGGATTTGATGCGCGCCAGGAGATCACCGAGATTGGCCTCCAGATTCGCTTCATAGTCCGTCGCCATCATGCCGTCGATGCCGGGCGCGCCATCCTTGCGCGTCAGGCGATAGGCCTCGAGCATCCATTCACAGTCGATCAGGTGATGCAGCGAGGTCAGCACCCGCTTGGGATTCTTCCTCGCCAGATCGGCTATCCATTGTCGTTTCGTGGACAGGTTCGTGGGACTCAGCGTTCCCTCCCGTGTTTCTCGTCAATGGGTCTTAACGCGTGACGGCTCCCTTCCCTCGAGCGGGTCCCGGTGAGCCCAGTTCCCCGCCTTCCTCGGTACTACGAAGCCGCTACGACTCCCCGCCGCGCGCGTCCGTCGGCTTATGTCTTCACCTCGGGATTCCACATGCCTTGGTGTTTTCGTGTTCGCGTGCGCGCTCCCGATGCTCGCCAAGTCGGTCATCAGGCCTGGAGCGTTGCTGTGGCCGGTGCTCCGTGCCGGCTTTCCCATGTGGGCACAAACGGGACCTCTCAGGTTTCCTGGTGTCCCATCCCGTACCTTTGCCCTGCTCAGAGACCCCGGCCGAACCGGTCAGCCTGGCCATAGCGGCTTTTGTCAATCGGCGTTGGACTGGGACCCCCGATCGGCGTCCAAAGGGGACCCCTTTGATCGGCGAGTCTTGATGGTAGCGCTCGCGGCGTCGGAGCTGGCCGGGGTTGCGGAGACGGCGCGAGCGCGGGTTGTTTGATCGTCGTCGCGGCTTTTAAAGCGCCAGCTGTCGTTACCGGTCTCGACGATGTCGCAGTGATGAGTCAGCCGGTCGAGCAGCGCGGTCGTCATCTTGGCATCGCCGAACACGCTCGGCCACTCGCCGAATGCCAGATTGGTGGTGACGAGGACGGAGGCGCGCTCATAAAGCCGGCTGACGAGGTGGAAGAGAAGCTGACCGCCGGACTGGGCAAAGGGCAAATATCCGAGCTCGTCCAGGACAATGAAGTCCATGCGGGTTAGGTGCTCGGCAAGCCGGCCCTGTCGCCCGTTGCGGGTCTCGGTCTCGAGGCGGTTGACGAGGTCGACCACGTTATAGAAGCGGCCACGGGCGCCGGATCGGATGCAGCTTCGCGCGATAGCGATGGCCAGATGGGTCTTGCCGGTGCCCGTTCCACCGACCAGGACGACGTTGCGTTGCTGGGCGATGAAGCCGCCGCCGGCGAGATCATTGACAAGCGTCTGGTTGATCGGCGTGGCGTCGAACTGGAAGTCTGCGATGTCCTTTGCAAGCGGCAACTTGGCGATGGTGAGCTGGTATTTGATCGAGCGGGCCTGCTTCTCGTTGATCTCGGCGGAGAGCAGATCGCCGACGATGCGCTGGGGTTCGTGCTGGCGTTTGACGGCGGTCGCCATGATCTCGTCGAAGGCGGCCTTCATGCCGTAGAGCTTAAGCTCGCCCATGAGATCGAAGATTTGGGTTCGTTCCAT